>JAUXHA010000003.1 GCA_030621845.1 Spongiibacteraceae bacterium | reverse complement strand
TGATCAAAGAAGGTGATAACTTTGCTGTCCTGACGGATATTTTAGGTGATGAAGATCATCTGGGTGATATGGACTTTAAAGTGGCGGGTACTGCCGATGGTATTACCGCACTGCAAATGGACATCAAAATCGAAGGGATTAATGAGCAGATTATGAATGTTGCGCTGGAACAGGCGCTGCAGGCTCGTTTGCATATTCTCGGCCAGATGAACCAGGTGCTGAGTGCTTCACGCAGCGACGTTTCTGACAATGCGCCCTCTATGGCAACCCTGAAAATCGATTCTGACAAGATTCGTGATGTCATCGGTAAAGGCGGTGCGACGATTCGTGGCATTACTGAAGCTACCGGTGCCCAGGTTGATATCGATGATGACGGTACTATCCGTATCTACGGCACCGATGCGGCATCGCGCGATGCGGCTGTGGCCAAGGTTGAGGAAATTACTGCCGAAGCCGAAGTGGGTGCAATCTACACGGGGTCTGTTGCCCGTATCGTTGATTTCGGTGCCTTTGTTAATATTCTGCCCGGCAAAGATGGCTTGGTGCATATTTCCCAGATCGCTGAAGAGCGGGTGGAGAATGTGACTGACTATCTGTCAGAAGGACAGGAAATTCAGGTGAAGGTGTTGGATGTCGATCAGCGCGGTCGTATTAAATTGACCATGAAAGGCGTTGAAGGCAATGCAGTAGTTGAGTCCACGGAAGCAACTCCAGCAGAGCCTGCGGCAGAGTAACTTTTAGCAACACTTAAAAAGGAGCCGTCAGGCTCCTTTTTTTATGCCTGCAATACCAGCCCCCAGTTATGCTTTATTAACCACCTCTCAAAACCACCTGTCCGTCGATCAAATCAAACCCTATTGGCGCCAGTGACTGGCCCTGGCAGGGACCAGCAACACATTCACCATCTTCAATAATAAACAGGGCGCCGTGGGTGGCACACTGGATCAGGGCACCGTCCATATCAAGAAACTGATCTTCCAGCCAGTTCAGTTCTACGCCGAGGTGAGGGCATTGATTGCGGTAGAGGAAGACTTGACCGTCTTTTTTTACCGCGAATAAGTTTAGCTCATCGACTTCAAACCCCCTGGCTTCATTTTCCGGGAGCTCATCAATATGGCATAAAACAGTCATTTACTATCCGATTGGAGCGAAAAGCTTATTCTATAGGATTTCAGGCCGGGTCTTTCAGGGCACTGTGTTGCTGGACCTGATCCAGCAAGCGCTGTTTACACTCGGGCTCAAGATCGTTCCAGTAAATATCGTCCATGGCGCCCTGCAAGGCATATAGAAATACCTTTGAAACCTTGATATTACGTTGCTTGATACGAATATAAGCCTCGACAGCACCGATGGCTTTGAGTTCACTGGCACTATTAATACCAATAACGTGCAGCCAGTGAATGGAGGTATTACCGAGATTTTTTAGTTCGAGCAAGTCACTTTGCATAGTGGATCCTTGTGATATTATTATTATGGCTTTTACAGCAGCCTTTTTTATAACCTATATCATTAATAAAGCCTAGTTATTTTTGGAAGAAAAAATGCCAGCAATCGATATCAGTACCCTGACCGGACAGGTTTCAAGCAATATTGACTTCAGTCGCTATGAGTCGGGTCTGCATGTTGCGGTGGTTCCAGCCCTGCTTCGTCTGCAGCAAAGGGCTCGCGATGAAGGTTTTGATCTGGCTATAGCCAGCAGTTTTCGCAGTTTTGAGCGTCAATTACTGATCTGGAATGAGAAAGCGGCGGGTAACAGGCCGTTGTATAACGACCGGGGTGAATTACTGGCAAGCAATGAGTTATCTCCCTGGGCGCTAGTGCAGGCGATTTTGCGTTGGTCCGCATTGCCGGGGGCCTCGAGGCATCACTGGGGTACCGATCTGGATATCTATGATCGGGCGGCGGTGCCTGAGGATTACCAGCTACAGCTGTCGGTGGCTGAGGTGAGTGCCGGGGGGCCATTTGATGCCCTGCATCAGTGGTTTGATTTACAGCTTCAAAATAATCAGGCCGAAGGTTTTTTTCGACCCTATAGCCAGGAGGGTGATGGTGTCGCGGTAGAGCGATGGCATTTGAGTTATGCCCCGCTGGCGATTGAATTTCAGCGCTATTTCACCCTGGATAAGCTGGTCGATTTCATCAGTGAACAGGAGTTGGCCTTGAAGGCGACTGTACTGGAAAACATTGAAGAGATTTACCAGCGCTTTGTTACTGTAGCGATCGAACGTTATCCCGACAGTTATCGTCATGGTGTTTAACAGGGTTTCTACTATGTGGCTTGTATCTTATTTTTTAATTTTTTCGCAATATTGTTGAATCCAGTGGGATTATTTATTTTAATAAGGGTAGCTTTTTTTTCGGCACAGTAAATAGCGGTTATTACATGCGAGTAACTGATGATTTACTTCGGTAAAAGGGCAGCATGGATGAGGTTATTCCTCTAATGAATTAGAGACATGAGGTGATATTTTGAGTGTTAAATTATTGGATAATGAAGCGTTCTATGGCTACCGTGTGCGGCGTACGGTTAACGGTAAGCTTTATCAGGAATATTTTACCCTGAAGCGGGAAGGTAAACGCAAAGGCCCACGTTTAATGAAACAGGTAGAGCGCGAGGCCAATGCACGGGATCAGCAATTGGCGCAGGAGCAGCAGCGTGTTAAGAAAAAGCTCAAGCCGGTACGTTGTTTTAACCAGGATGGTAGTGTCAGGGGTATTAGCTATTTGATGAAAACGGAGAAGAGTGGTTCTATCACGCCGATCTTCCAGGTGGGAATCGCCTCTGAGCTTGAAGAAAAAGTTATCTGTACCAGTTTTTCACTCAACGCTCATGGTAAAAAAGAAGCCTGGTCCCGGGCAGTTGATGCCTATGCCCGGCACAAGGTTATTGGTAAAAAAAGCAAGCTGTACAAAGACCTGGTTAAGGCAATGCCCAGGATCCGCCAGGCATAAAAAAAGCCAGGCATTCCCTGGCTTTTTTGTTGCTGCGGTTTACTTGGCTTTTTCGAAAGCCTCAACAGATTTGATGATTTCAGTGCGGGCTGCTTCGCTGTCGGCCCATCCGTCGATTTTAACCCACTTGCCTGATTCCAGATCTTTGTAGTTTTCAAAGAAATGTTCGATTTGCTTGATTAGCAGCTCAGGTAAATCAGAGACTTCTTTCACATGCTGGTAGAGGGTGCTTAATTTGTCATGGGGCACGGCCAACAACTTGGCATCCTGACCCGCTTCGTCACTCATATTAAGAATGCCGATAGGACGAGAGCGAATTACCGAGCCGGGAACAACCGGGTAGGGGGTAACTACCAGTACATCCAGGGGATCGCCGTCTTCGGATAAGGTATTGGAGATGTAGCCATAGTTAGCCGGGTAGAACATGGGCGTGGCCATAAAACGGTCTACCATAAGGCTGTCGGTCTCCTTATCGATCTCGTATTTAATCGGGTCGTGATTGGCTGGGATTTCAATGACGACATAGATATCGTTTGGCAGGTCTTTACCTGCGGGAATTTTATCGAAACTCATGAGTTGTCTACTTTCCGTATTTCGGTGAATGGTCATATTTTGGGGGCGTGATTATAAACTGATCAGGCCGGAATACCAATGCCTTTGACGGCTTAAGCCGAGCCTTCTTAACAGGCTCCACTACGGGTGTTATTATCTGCGCCCACAGTGATTAGCTAAGGATAATTAATGCACATCCATATTCTTGGGATTTGCGGTACGTTTATGGGTGGCCTGGCCATTTTGGCACGCCAGTTGGGCCATCAGGTTACCGGTTCGGATGCCAATGTATACCCGCCGATGAGCACCCAGCTGGAGTCACAGGGCATCGCGCTGACAGAGGGTTTTGATCCCGCACAGCTGGAACCTGCCCCCGACCTGGTGGTAATCGGTAATGCCATGACCCGGGGTAATCCGGCGGTGGAAGCGGTGCTGGATCGGGGTTTGCGCTATACCTCGGGGCCACAGTGGCTATCAGAGCACTTACTGCAAGATCGCTGGGTATTGGCCTGTGCGGGCACCCATGGCAAGACCACCACCGCCAGTATGCTGGCCTGGATTCTGGAGTCCGCGAATATGCAGCCCGGCTACCTGATCGGTGGTGTGCCGGGTAATTTTGGTGTTTCTGCGCGGCTGGGCGAGTCAGACTTTTTTGTCATTGAAGCCGATGAATACGACAGTGCTTTTTTCGATAAGCGCTCCAAGTTCGTACACTATCGTCCCCGCACAGCGGTACTGAATAACCTGGAATTCGATCATGCCGATATCTTTGATGATCTCGCGGCGATCCAGCGACAGTTCCATCATTTGGTAAGAATCATTCCCGCCAACGGTCGGGTGATTGTGCCGGCCAGCGATGACAATATTGCCGAGGTGATTGAGCAGGGCTTGTGGTCGGAGCTTGAAAAAACCTCGCTGGATCAAACCGATTGTGACTGGTACGCCGAATTGAACAAGGCCGATGGCAGTGACTTCAATGTTTATTTGCACGGCGGCATGGCAGGACGGGTGCAGTGGTCGCATACCGGCATGCACAATGTAAACAATGCCCTGTCGGCGATCGCTGCCGCCCGGCATGTGGGCGTAACCCCAGCCCTGGCTACCGAGGCACTATGTCAATTTGTCGGTGTTAAACGCAGAATGGAGTTGCTGGGAGAAATTGCAGGTATCGCACTCTATGATGATTTTGCCCATCACCCCACCGCCATAGAAACAACCCTGGAAGGGCTGCGCAAGCGTGTCGGTGAGCAGCGGGTGATTGCGGTGATTGAACCGCGCTCCAATACCATGCGCTTGGGTTCTCACCTCAGTCGGTTGGCGGCGGCCTCCCGGCGTGCAGATCGGGTAATCTGGTATCAGCCCGAAGGCCTGGATTGGTCTTTGCAGCCAGTGATCGACGCAAGCGATGGCCGGGCTGAAGTACAGCATTCCATTGATGCGATTGTCGCTGACCTGGTGGCGACGTCAGCGGCGGGTGACCATATAGTGATTATGAGTAATGGGGGCTTTGGGGGAATCCATCAGCAGTTACTGGCGGCTTTAAAGGACGATACTAAAGGTCAGTCTGTATGAAAAGCCGTTTGTTCACGGTTTATCAGGCGCTGGTGTTGCGTCACCCACTGTTAAGTATACTGGCTACCTTGTTACTGGTTGGCTGGCTGTCCAGCCACGTGGTCAATTTTAAACTGGATGCCTCGGCGGATTCGCTGGTACTCGAAGGTGACCCCGATCTGGAATATTACCGGGAGCTGGGCCGGAATTACCAATCAGAAGATTTTCTACTGGTAACCTACCAGCCCGAGGGTGAGCTGCTGTCCGAGCCGGTATTACGTAATCTGGATGAACTGAGCCAGCTGTTATCGGCGCTAAAGGGGGTGTCATCGGTTGTCACCATCCTTGATGTGCCACTGCTGAACAGCCCGAAAGTGTCACTGGAAGATATCGCCGATGGTGAGGCGGTAAATACCTTGCGCACTCCCGGTATTGATAAAGCCCTGGTCAGCGATGAGTTAAAAAACAGCCCGATTTATAACAGCCTGTTAACCAGCAGCGACGCCAGCACGACCGCCCTGCAAGTAAACCTGCGGCGTGATGAGCAGTGGGTTGAGCTACTGACTCAGCGGGAGGATTTCCGTGTTTTGGCTAAACAGGGCAAGTTGAGCTCGGAACAAGCACGGGCGTTGCAGCACGTTGAGCAGGATATCCGTAACTATGCAGTATTGATTAACCAGCAGCAGAGTGTGTTAGTGGATAAAGTCCGCGCGGTGTTAGACATCTATCGCGCCGATGCGCGTATTTTCCTCGGTGGTGTGCCGATGATCGCTGTGGATATGATTGCTTTTGTGAAACAAGACCTGGTGGTTTTTGGTACGGCGATGGTGCTGCTTATCGTAGCGACCATGTTTGTAATTTTTCGTCGTGCCACCTGGGTGTTATTGCCGCTGATAACCTGTCTCTCCTCCGCGGCTTTTATGTTGGGCTTGATTACGCTGATGGATTGGCGGATGACGGTGATTTCCTCAAATTTTGTTGCTCTGTTATTAATTATCGCGCTGTCGATCACCATACACCTGGTGGTCCAATATCGTGAGCAGCTGTCCATACACCCACAGTGGACGCAGCAGAAGCTGGTTTATGAAATGGTTAAGCACATGGCGAAACCCTGTCTATATGCCGCCATGACCACCATTGTTGCTTTTGCCTCTCTGGTCGTCAGCGGTATCAGGCCGGTGATTGATTTTGGCTGGATGATGACCCTGGGTGTACTGGTTTCGCTGGTATTGTCATTTATATTTATCCCGGCGGGTTTGTTACTGTTGAAGAAACCACAAATGGCTGTGACCAGCGCATCGACAGCGAGCGTGGCGACCACCTTGCGTTTTGCCGGTTTTACCGAGCGCTATGGCTGGTTAATCCTATTGGTTTCTGCCGCACTGGCGGTGCTGAGTGCTTATGGTATCGGTCAGCTTAAAGTTGAAAATCGCTTTATCGATTATTTTAATGAGAGCACAGAAATCTATCAGGGTATGGAAATTATCGATGCGCAGTTGGGCGGTACCATTCCGCTGGAAGTTATTATCGATGCAGACCCTGATGATTTTCTTTTTGAAGAAGATGATACTGAGCTGACTGCTGAGCCGGTTGCCACCTCGAGTGACGAATTTGATGATGACTTCAGTGATGATTTTGAAGATGACTTTAGCGATGACTTTGCCGGAAATGGGGAGAGTAGCGATCCCAGTTACTGGTTTAATCGAGCGGGACTCAAGCGGATTGAAACAGTGCATAATTATCTCGATTCGCTAGAGGAAACCGGTAAGGTAATGTCGTTGGGGACGATTAACCAGGTGTTAAGACAGTTCAGTCCGGGTATCAATGATATCGAATTAGCCTTAATCCAGAAAAAACTGCCCGCATCTGTCGCTGATACATTGATCAATCCTTATCTTAAGGAGGATATTAATCAGGCCAGAATTACCGTCCGGGTGAAGGAAACCAGTCGTACACTGGAACGTAATCAATTGCTCAAGGATGTCAGGCATCACCTGGTTAATGAGTTGGGTTTTAAAGATGAACAGCTACACTTGAGTGGTATGCTGGTGCTTTACAATAATATGTTGCAAAGCTTGTATCGATCGCAAATACAAACCATCGGTGCGGTATTTATTGCTATAGGTATTATGTTTATCGTGCTGTTTCGTTCGCTGTCGCTGGCCTTGTTAGCGTTAACGCCAACCATGTTGGCGGCGGCGACGGTGTTGGGGACGATGGGATTAATCGGTATTCCACTGGATATTATGACGGTTACCATCGCGGCGATTGCGGTGGGTATTGGTGTGGATGACACGATTCATTACGTCCACCGCTTCCGGGAGGAGTTCGCCCTTGATCATAATTACCTGGCGGCGATGTACCGCTGCCACGGCTCGATTGGCAAGGCCATGTTCTATACATCAATAGTGATTATCATTGGTTTTTCAGTGCTTTCACTGTCGAATTTTAATCCCAGTATTTATTTTGGTTTGTTGACGGGGGCGGCTATGTTTGCGGCGTTGATGGGCGCTTTATTGCTGTTGCCACAGTTGCTTATTACTTTTAAGCCATTTGGTCCTGAGTGGAAATCGGCTGGCCATCAATAACATTGCGGCTGGGGTGTAAGTTATGCGCCCAGCTGTACCCCCCCGGTTAAGGAGCAATTGGCTGGCAGCTGATGGTCAGTTAAGATAAACATTCCCGCTCAAAACGGTAACTATCCTATGCAATGTCGCCCCAATTGCGGCGCCTGCTGCATCGCGCCATCAATCAACAGCCCGATCCCCGGCATGCCTGGAGGAAAGCCGGCCGGGGTACGCTGCGTACAACTGGATTTGCTCGATCGTTGCCTGCTGTTCAATAGCCCCGATCGGCCAGAACTTTGCGGGCAGTTTTCGGCAGAAATGGCTGTCTGTGGCAATAATAAAGAGGAAGCACTTGCCTTAATCAGCGCATTGGAAATCATCACGGTGGTGCAATAAATGGAATCCATCCCTCTATTTCCTCTTGGCAGCGTGTTGTTGCCGGGGGCGCGAATAGCCTTGCAAATATTTGAGCCTCGCTATGTTGATTTGGTCAGTGAATGTCTAAAAACGGATTCAGGTTTTGGGGTGTTATTGCTGCGCCGGGGTAGCGAAGTGCTGCAAAATGATGATGGCGATGATACTCGCCTGGCTCAACTGGGAACTTACGCGAAAATTGTCGACTGGAACGCCCTGCCTAACGGTTTATTGGGTATTACAGTTGAAGGGCAGCGGAAGTTTCGTTTGTTATCCAGTCACCTCGATGCGAATAAATTACATCGGGCGGAGGTTGAGTGGCTGGATGATGAACCGTTGATCTCCTTGCCAGCACACAGTGTTGAGTTGAAAAACTTATTACAACAATTAAACCGTCACCCGCAGGTTGCCCGTTTGAATATGCGTGTAGATATTGATGATGCCAGTACCCTGGGTTGCGTGCTAAGCCAGTTGTTACCGATTGAAGAATCACTAAAGTTTACCCTGTTAGCCGAGAACGATCCGCTAGCAAGACTGGAAAAACTGATGATTTTATTGGATGATATGAGCTAATAATAAAAACGGGTGTAGGGAATGCAACCATTAGTGATAGATATCGAAGCCTCTGGCTTTGGTGCGGGCAGTTATCCGATTGAAGTGGGTGTGGCGATGCCTGACGGCCAGGTTCGCTGCTTGATCATCCGGCCAGAACCGGAGTGGCAGCACTGGGATAGCAAAGCCGAACAGCTCCATGGCATCAGCCGGGAGATCTTACTGGAACACGGCAGCCTGGTTGTTGATGTAGCCAGGCAGCTGAATGAGTGGTTACAGGGGGAAACTGTTTACAGTGATGCCTGGGGTAATGACTCCAGCTGGTTAGCACTGTTATTTGATGCGGCGGGTGTATCACAGCGTTTTAAGCTTGAATCCCTGCGGGCTTTATTGTCAGAGCATCAGGTGAGCGTCTGGCATACCACTAAAAACCAGGTAAGCAATGAAACGACGGGGCAGCGTCACCGTGCCAGTACCGATGCACAGGTTTTACAGCAAACTTATATGCGTACGGCTTCCTGCAATGAAGCTGATGCCGAGGGTTAAGTGGCCTTGTACTGAACAGAGGTAACGTCCATGACGGAAGATAACGATGAATTATTTTCACGGGAAATGGCCGGCGTTAAACCGCACCGGCATGCGGCAAAGAAAGCCATAAAACGCGATAACAGCTCTGACCTTGCCCGGCAGGCACGTCGACGCGCCGCGTCGGAAAATTTGTCCGGCGATGACAGCCCCCTCAGCGACAGCCCGGTTGATTTACTTGATCCGTATTGCCCGCTGGAATTCAAGCGTCCCGGTGTACAAAATGGTGTCTTCCGTAAACTGAAACAGGGAAAATACAGTCAGGATGGGCATCTGGATTTACACAAATTGACAGTGGAACAGGCGGGCAGGGAGGTCTACTCCTTTATCAGGGAGTCGGTGAAATATGACCTGCGCACGGTGACGATTATTCATGGCAAGGGCCAGCACAGCGACTCCAGCCATGCTTTGCTGAAAAGCTATGTCAATGCATGGCTACCAGAACTGGAGCAGGTGTTGGCTTTTTGCAGTGCCCGCAAGCAAGACGGTGGATTGGGGGCCGTGTATGTGATGCTGGCCAAGAGCGAAGCGAAGAAGCAACAGAACAAGGATAAATATCAACGTTAGGGCTTACTTTAGCTATTACCAGCGAGGTAGTAGAAAGTGGCCGCCGGAGGGGGGGAACCCCCGGCGACCTTACTCATCTAAATCCGTGGAGAACTTAATAATGAGTCCTGTTGATAGTACGCCGGTAAAATGAGAAAAGCGGGGTAATAATGCCAGTTTTGGTGCTGCAAATTCACACTGTGGAGATGAAAAGGCGCCGCGCTTATACTGTGACGGCTATACACCGTTACTGTACACGCTTCGGTAATGCTCGACTTTCGGGAAGGGGTCGTAATAGTGGTGTAACAGTGAGCGCCATTGCTGATATTGCGCTGATTCTCTAAAGCCCACCGTATGATCCTCAAGCGTTTGCCAATTGACAAGAAGAATATAACGATTGGGGTTTTCTATGCAGTGTTGGAGCTGATGAGATATATAGCCCGGCATACTGGAAATTATTTCCTGAGCTTTTCCAAAGGCGCTTTCAAAATCTTTTTTTTGATCGAGTTTTATATCAAGAAGGGCAACTTCCATGATCATTGGTTTCTCCTGGGATTAGTAGTTCAGGTCAAAGCGGTTGTTAGCCTTGTTCAGGAAAGTGCCTCAATGGTCCGTTATATTTTTCACTGTCTACGGTGATGTTACACTCGCCCTGATAGCCGAAACTGTATGTGGTGTCGCATTGAACCAATACCTTACCGGCTTCATCGGTATCAAATGTTACTGACAGTCGATAGGTATTGTCGCTTGAATTCTCAAAAGAATTATCGGTGCCGTCCTCTCTTAATATTCGATTGTGTGGAACGAAATACTTGACCTCGGGGTTTAGGTCGAGGTGGGCAGTATTGGGTGTGCCAATACGGTCGGGGCTTAGGGTAAAGATGATGGATTTCCCTGAGTCGTTAGTCATTATCGCCTGGGAGCCGGTGTGTGGGGTTGGCGTACTACTACAGCCTGACAGCACCGCCATCAGGCACAGTGTCAGCTTGCAGTGTCTAAGTAATAGCATCCCGGTAATTGATGTCATGCTGTATCCGTCCGTATTTTTTTGAAAATGATAATAAATCATCGCGCTGTATGAAAGAGGCTGTTTTCTGTTGCTTGAGATACAGCGGCCGTTTGCTGTTGCCGGTCCGGTGGCAGGGACTTGCGCTGCTTGATCTGTGAATCGAGTGCCCTCACTCTGCCCCGGCTTTAAGTAAAATCTCGACAAACTCCTCGGAATTTCGGTGTTCCTTAACAATACTCAACACCGTCTCTCCATCGGGTCCTTTCGAATTTACATCCCGGCCTTGTTTGGAAAAATAGCCGATAAAATCCGCAAAGTTATCCGCCCGCATGCTCTGGTACGCTTTTAACAGCATGTGAAAATCTTCTTCTACATTTTCCGCGGGCTCCACCACCAAAAATTCACGTACCCTGTCCTGGGTCCACACTTCGTCCAGGACTTTTTCTTTATCTTTCTTTAATGCCATGTTGTTCGCCTCAAATCTTTGACTGTGCTAAAAGTATTAAGTGTTTAGTTTTTTCACCAGAATCTGGTTGACCATACCGGGGTTGGCCTGGCCTTTGGTGGCTTTCATGATCGGACCCATAAAGCCCCCCAGCAGTTTCTTGCGTTTCTTGTCATCGGCGGCGCGGTATTGCTCGACCACGTCGGGGTTGTCGGCTAACACCTGGTCGACGATGGCTTCCAGCTCACCGCTGTCGGACATTTGTTTGAGCCCCTTACTTTCAATAATCGTATCGGCATCACCTTCGCGGTTCCACATCGCTTCAAACACTTGCTTGGCGATTTTTCCGGAGATGGTGTTGTCCTTGATGCGGACGATCAGTCCAGCTAATTGCGGGGCAGTTACCGGGCTGTGGGCAATGCTGGTTTCATCGGCGTTCAAGCGGGCAGAGAGTTCGCCGCTGACCCAGTTGGCAGCAAGCTTGCTGTCATCGCAAGCCTTAACAACTGTCTCATAGTACTCGGCGGTAGCGCGGTCACTGCTGAGAAGTTCGGCGTCATAATCCGACAGGCCATAACGGGCAATAAAGCGTGCCGCCTTTGCATCGGGCAGTTCCGGTAAGTTATCGCGCAATTCCTGGATGACCGCATCATCAATTTCTACCGGCAATAAATCGGGGCAGGGGAAGTAGCGATAGTCATTGGCTTCTTCCTTGCTACGCATGGAGCGGGCTTCACCGGTATCGCCGTTATAGAGGCGGGTTTCCTGTTTCACGCTGCCGCCGTCTTCGATCAGGTCAATCTGGCGGGCGACTTCCAGTGCGATGGCTTTTTCCATAAAGCGGAAGGAGTTGAGGTTTTTGGTTTCGGTGCGGGTACCGTACTCGTTCTGTCCCTTGGGGCGTACCGAGACGTTGACATCAAAGCGCATGGAGCCCTGTGCCATCTCACCATCGGAGATGCCCAGGGAGGTGACGATGGCATGCAGCTTTTTGGCAAAGGCGATGGCTTCTTCTGCGTTGCGCATATCGGGTTCAGAAACGATCTCAATCAGCGGCGTACCGGCGCGATTGAGATCGATGCCTGACATGCCGTGGAAGTCATCATGCAGGGACTTTCCCGCATCCTCTTCCAGGTGGGCGTGGTGGATGCGCACGCTCTTATGGCTGCCGTCACTCAATGGAATCTCTACCACCCCGGGGCCGACGATGGGGTGATCCAGTTGTGTGGTCTGGTAACCCTTGGGCAGGTCGGGATAGAAATAATTTTTACGATCAAATACCGAGCGTTGGTTGATTTCGGCATTGATGGCCAGGCCAAACATAATGGCGTAGCGCAGGGCCTGTTCATTGACCACCGGCAGGGTGCCGGGCATAGCGAGGTCGATCGCGCAGGCCTGGGTGTTGGGCGCCGCGCCAAAGGTGGTGCTGGCGCCGGAAAAAATTTTGCTTTTAGTGGCCAGCTGCACATGCACTTCGAGGCCGATAACCGTTTCCCATTGCATTATTTTTCTCCTCCGGCAGCCGCTGCTATTTGCTGGTGCCAGTCCGTTGCCTGCTGGTAACGATGGCCGATGTTGAGCAGTCTGGCTTCGCTAAAGTAGTTGCCGATCAGTTGCAGGCCCACCGGTTTTCCCCCGGTCATGCCGGCAGGGATAGACATGCCGGGCAGGCCGGCAAGGTTTACCGCGATGGTGTAAATATCTTCGAGGTACATAGTCACCGGGTCATTGGTTTTTTCGCCGAGGCCAAAGGCCGGGTTGGGTGTGGTCGGCCCCATGATGACATCCACTTCATCGAAGCAGGCCATAAAATCGTTCTTGATCATCCGTCGCAGCTGCATCGCCTTGCGGTAGTAGGCATCGTAGTAGCCGGCCGATAGTGCGTAGCTGCCGACCAGGATACGACGCTTCACTTCATCGCCAAAGCCTTCGGCGCGGGTGCGGGTGTAGAGGTCCTGTAAGTCTTTGGGGTTTTCACAGCGGTAACCGTAGCGCACACCATCAAAGCGCGACAGGTTGGCCGAGGCTTCCGAGGGCGCGACAATGTAATAGCAGGGCACCGACAGCTCGGTGTGGGGCAAACTGACTTCTTTTACCGTCGCGCCCATGGCTTCAAATTCCTTGATCGCCGCTTGTATCGCCTGTTCGATTTCAGGGTCTAAACCATCGCCAAAGTATTCCCTGGGCAGGCCAATGCGCAGGCCATCGAGTTTGTCATTGAGGGTGGCGCTGTAATCGGGGACGGCCTGATCGATACAGGTGGAGTCGCGTGGATCAAAGGCGGCCATCACATTGAGCATCAACGCGGCATCTTCGGCGCTGCGCGTCATCGGTCCGCCCTGATCGAGGCTGGAGGCAAAGGCGATCATGCCGTAGCGGGATACTCGTCCGTAGGTGGGCTTGAGGCCGGTGAGGCCACAGAGTGCTGCCGGCTGGCGAATCGAACCGCCGGTATCGGTGCCAGTGGCTGCGGGGGCGAGTAGTGCTGCCACCGCGGCGGCGCTGCCACCGGAGGAGCCACCCGGGACGCAGCGGGTATCCCAGGGGTTTTTTACTGCACCGTAAAAACTGCTTTCGTTAGAGGAGCCCATGGCGAACTCATCCATATTGGTTTTGCCCAGTATTACTGCCCCCGCCTGATTGAATTGCTCGATCACCTTGGCGTTATAGGGGGGGATAAAGTTATCCAGCATCTTTGAGCCGCAGCTGGTTTTGACGCCATCGGTACAGAAAATATCTTTATGCGCGATGGGGATGCCGGTCAATGGTGCGGCATCACCGTTGGCAAGGCGCGCATCGGCTCGGCGGGCCTGCGCAAGGGCCAGTTCCCCGGTGATGGTAATAAAGCTGTTGAACTGGCCGTCGAGAGTTTTTATCCGGTCAAGATAATGGCGGGTCAATTCTTCGCTGGAGAAGGTCTTGTTGGTCAGGCCTTCTGCTAATTCGGCGATGGTGTTGTTGTGCATAACAACAGGATCCTTTCAAATAGGGTCAAGAGACAGTGTGTGCTGTGTTCAGATTGATGCGATCAGCGTTATTCAATTACTTTGGGCACCAGGTACAGGCCATCTTCAGTCGCCGGGGCGATTTGCTGGAAGCGTTCTCGCTGGTCGGTTTCGGTAACGGTGTCGGCTCGCAGTCGCTGGCTGGCATCGAGTGGGTTGGCCATGGGTTCAATACCGCTGGTATCCACTGCCTGCATGGTATCGACCATGGCGAGGATATCGCCGAGGCGGTCACTCAGTTCGCTCGCCTCCTGATCGCTGATTTTGAGGCGAGACAGGATGGCGATTTTTTCAATTTCGGCTTTGTCGATAGCCATGGTTGTATTCTCCAAAACAAATTGTGGTGTGACAATTTCCTGACTTTGCATGCAGTGCACACAAAGTGAAAAAAAAGGGCAGCTGGAAGCCTCACCGATGGCGATAAGTGCTTATCACCACTACAATAAAACCGTAACTTATCACATTTCCGCCTTGCCCTGAATCCCTGCCATTGATAGAGTGGCAAATATATTGCAAGGAAAAGCTTTCAGAGCTTAAACCTGTCAACAGGATGACACGTTTAGCGGTAATCCCGACGACATATTGCAAGGTGACTAACACAGATGTTTAAACGAATTCGAGGTCTTTTTTCCAACGACCTTTCTATTGATCTTGGTACTGCCAATACACTGATTTACGTGCGTGAGGAGGGTATTGTCCTCGATGAGCCCTCGGTGGTGGCGATTCGCGTGCACAATGGCCAGAAGACAATTGAGGCCGTAGGCACCGATGCCAAGCGGATGCTGGGTCGTACGCCCGGCAATATCACTGCCATCCGGCCACTGAAGGACGGCGTTATTGCCGATTTCCAGGTCACCGAGAAGATGCTCCAGCATTTTATCTCTAAAGTGCATAAAAACAGCTTTATCCGCCCCAGCCCCCGGGTGTTGATTTGCGTACCCTGCAAGTCAACCCAGGTTGAGCGTCGGGCGATCCGAGAATCGGCGCTCAGTGCCGGATCGCGGGAGGTTCGCCTGATTGAGGAACCGATGGCCGCCGCCATTGGTGCAGGCTTGCAGGTGGAGGAGGCCACGGGTTCGATGGTGGTCGATATCGGTGGCGGTACCACTGAGATTGCTATTATTTCCCTGAATGGCGTGGTTTATTCCGATTCGGTTCGCGTCGGTGGCGACCGCTTTGATGAGGCGATTGTCTCTCATGTGCGCCGGAAATATGGCAGCCTGATCGGTGATTCTACCGCCGAGCGCATCAAACAGGAAATTGGTTGTGCTTATGCTGGCAGTGAGTTGCGGGAAATCGATGTGCGTGGTCGTAACCTCGCCGAAGGCATTCCTCGCAGCTTTGTACTCAACAGTGATGAAATTCTCGAGGCGTTGCAAGAGCCCTTAGCGTCGATTATTCAGTCGGTAAAACGGGCGCTGGAACAGGCGCCGCCAGAATTGGCTGCCGATATCGCCGAAAGTGGTATTGTATTGACTGGCGGTGGTGCATTGTTGCGGGATATTGACCGTCTGCTCGCCGAGGAAACCGGCCTGCCGGTACTGGTTGCCGAAGACCCCCTGACCTGTGTGGCCCGTGGCGGCGGCAAGGCGCTGGAGATCATGGATCGCCACAACATTGACCTGTTATCGACGGATTAACCCCGTCGCTAGCGAGGGACCACTATCAAACCCTTATTTGTCAAAGGCTCTTCGATCGGTGCTCGATTATTATTATTGAGCACCCTGTCGCTGACGCTGATTTTTGCCGGTGAGCACTATCAGTGGCTGGGGCCGGTTAAATCCCGCCTGGCCACGGTGGCGGCCCCGTTTTACTGGGTGGCGGATATTCCTTCTCGCCTGCTCAGTTGGGGTGATAATAAACTGCTGAGTCGGGATACTCTGCTGGCGGAAAACGCCCGTCTCAAGGCAGAATCCCTGCTGCTCAAAGCCAAGGTGCAAAAGCTGGCGTCTCTGGAGGCCGAGAATGTGCGGCTGAGGGAATTGCTAAATTCTTCCGCCCTGGTTGATGATACGGTGCTGGTGGCCGAGTTAATCGGCTTGTCTCCCGATCCTCTTCGGCATGTGATTATTATCAACAAGGGCAGTGACGACCAGGTTTATGTGGGTCAGCCGGTTATTGACGCCCAGGGCTTGATGGGACAGATTATTGAGGTCAGTGCCAGGCACAGCCGGGTGTTACTGATCAGTGATACCACTCATGCGGTTCCGGTACAGGTTAACCGTAATGGCCTGCGCAGTATTGTTGAAGGTACCGGGCTCTACCAGGAACTGGAACTGAGTCATGTCGCAGCAACCACCGATATCAAGGTCGGTGACTTATTGGTCAGCTCCGGTCTGGGCAAGCGTTTTCCCGCGGGCTACCCGGTAGCGGTTGTCAGCGAAATTAGCATAGATCCGGGCCAGTCCTTCGCCAGGGTGAAAGCACAGCCCAGCGCCCAGTTAATCAGAAGCCGCCATGTGTTGCTGGTTTTTACCCGTGAGCAGAAGGAGTAACCGGTGTCGGCGCCTGCACAGGGTAACCTGGTTATTTTACTGACCTTTGTCGCGGCGCTGTTATTGAGTGTGATGCCGATCCCGCTATGGGCGCAGTGGGGGCGACCGGAATGGGTCGCACTGGTGTTATTGTACTGGGTGATGGCCCTGCCCGAGCGGATAGGCATTGCGACGGCCGGGGCGGCGGGATTGACCCTGGATATTGTCGAAGGCGCGCCCTTGGGCCAGAATGCCTTTGCCCTGGGGCTGCTCACCTATCTGGTATTGATCCTCTATCAGCGCCTAAGAATGTTTACTCCCCTGCAACAGGCGGGGGTCATTTTTATCCTGGTGGGATTAAATCAGCTAGTGTGCCATTGGGTGCAGACATTAATCGGTACCCCATCACCCAATCTTTTATTTATACTACCGGCCTTGGTCAGTGCCTTGATCTGGCCGTGGCTGTTGATATTCCTGCGTTTTTTGCGCCGGTATTATTACGTTCGTTGAATCAGGACATCATTGCAGAGCATGCCGGCGCCTTTTAAACACAGAATAATAACCCTGGCTTCAGCGTCACCTCGGCGTGCAGAACTGTTGCAGCAAATCGGTGTGCAGTTTGTCCAGTTGCCAGTTGATATTGATGAAACACCTTTGCCCGCGGAGGCCGCCATCGATTATGTCCAGCGCCTGGCGCTGGCTAAGGCCCGTGCCGGCTGGCAACAATCGCAAGCCAGTGGTTGTGAACAGGCGGTGTTGGGCGCCGATACCACGGTGGTGCTGGATAATCGTATAATGGGCAAGCCGGCGGATTGTGAACAGGCGCTGGAGATGCTCACGGCGTTGTCGGGGAAGACTCACCGGGTGTTGAGCGCGGTAAGCCTGGTACAGAGCCAGCGGCAACTGAGCGCATTGAGTATTACCGAGGTGACTTTTCGCGAGCTACAGCGGGAGGAAATTCTTGCTTATTGGCGCACTGGCGAGCCGGCTGATAAAGCCGGTAGTTATGCCATACAGGGGTTGGCGGCGATGTTTGTTACAGCGATTAATGGCAGTTATTCCGGGGTGGTGGGTTTGCCCCTGGCGGAAACCAGTCAGCTGCTTAACGCCATGGCGCTCTGAATCGTTACATAACAGTATTAACAGTTAAAGCCAGGCAGCTAACGCGTGTAGATAAAAAGGACAGGTTTTAATGAGCGAAGAAATCCTCGTCAATATTACTCCAATGGAAACCCGGGTGGCCGTGGTTGAGAATGGTGTGCTGCAGGAAGTCTATATTGAGCGTACCGCCGCTAAGGGTATTGCCGGTAATATCTACAAGGGTAAGGTTGTCAGGGTGCTGCCGGGTATGCAGGCGGCCTTTGTCGATATTGGCCTTGAGCGTGCCAGTTTTATTCATGCTTCTGATATCGTGGCGCTGGATGAAGAGGGCATGGAGCGGAAAACGGATGAACTGGACATTCGCAGCCTGGTGCGTGAAGGCCAGGCAGTGATTGCTCAAGTGATTAAAGACCCGATTGGCACCAAGGGAGCCCGTTTGACCACGCATTTGTCGGTGCCATCGCGCTATTTAGTGTATATGCCCCATACCAGTCATATCGGTGTTTCCCAGCGTATTGATGATGAACAAGAGCGCGATCGCCTGCGCCAACTGGTGAAACGCTGTGTACTGGCTGAGGGGCTGGAAGGCGAGGGCGGTTTTATTATTCGCACCGCGGCAGAGGGGGCCGGCGAAGAGGAGTTACTCTCGGATATCCGTTTTTTCAAACGTCTCTGGCTGGCACTGCAACGAAAAATGAAAGAGCGTAAAGAGCCGGCCATAATTTACGAGGACTTGCCGTTACATATGCGCACCATCAGGGATCTGGTTCGCCCCAATGTGGAAAAAATCAGCATTGATTCGCAGGAGAACTATCAGAGTGTTAAGGCTTTCTCGGTGGATTATATTCCCGAGCTGAGTAGCAGGATTGAATGTTATAGCGGCGCCAGGCCTATTTTCGATCTCTATAACATTGAGGATGAATTACAGCGTGCGCTGGGCCGCAAGGTACCACTGAAATCCGGCGGCTATTTGATCATCGACCAGACCGAAGCGATGACCACTATCGATGTAAATACCGGGGGCTTTGTCGGCCACCGCAATCTTGAAGAAACCATTTTTAAGACCAATCTTGAGGCGGCGACTTCATTGGCGCGGCAAATCAGGGTGCGTAATCTGGGCGGTATTATCATTATCGATTTTATTGATATGAAAGACGGTGAACACCGTCGCCAGGTTCATCGGGTACTGGAAAAAGCGATGGCCCAGGATCATGCCAAGAGCACGATTACCGGCGTGTCCGAACTGGGATTGGTTGAAATGACCCGTAAGCGCACCCGGGAAAGCCTCGAGCATGTGCTGTGTGAATCCTGCCCGGTCTGCGATGGACGTGGTTCCTTAAAGTCGCCGGAAACGGTTTGCTATGAAATCTTTCGTGAAATCCTCCGCGAGGCGAGAGCCTATGAAAATAACCAGTTGCTGGTGAGGGCTTCCCAGGAAGTGGTGGACCGTCTGCTGGATGAGGAATCAGCCAGTGTCGCTGATCTGGAAGAATTTATTGGCAAGACGATCCAGTTTCAGGTTGAACTTATGTACAATCAGGAACAATTTGATGTTGTATTGCTTTAATTTTTCCAGGATTTAATCATACCTTATGGTCATCAGGAAGAGCGCTACATTTCTGCATCGTCTGTTTTGGACGGCGACAGTGATTGTCCTGTTTGTGGTGGCGATCTATGTGAGCCTGGGTCGCTATTACATGGACAAGGTCGACGATTACCAGCAACAATTGGTGGCAAGATTAGTCGAATTTACCGGTTTACAGATTAAAGTCGGCAGGCTTTATGGTGCCTGGTCCGGCATTTATCCCACTATTTCCTTTGAACAGGTCACGCTGTTGCATCCGGAAAATACTGATCAGTCGGTGCTGTTTATGGCTGAGGTTAATTTTACTATTGACCCATTGGCGACGCTGCTCAAGGGTGATTTGCAAGCCAACGGCCTGTCACTGTCCGGTGTAAAATGTGTGATTGAGGAGTTTGCAGCGGGCAAGTGGCGCTTGCAGGGTTATCCCTATCAGTCAGGTGATACCAATGTCGAAAACATTATTGAGCGCATCCTGCTGTTTGATAACGTCAATCTCGATGATGTTGAATTGGCGTTGTTGTACGCCAATGGTTATCGGGACCAGATAAAACTTAATACCCTGAGCCTGGTACGCAGTGGTGACTTCCGCCGGGCCAGGTTGCAACTAGTGCTTGATCAATCTCTCGAGCCAATCCGTGTGTTAGTTGAATCAACGGGTGACCCTCGCAACAGCGACGTGTTTAGCGCCGAAGCCTATGCCAGTTTTAAGCAGATGGACTTTACTGCCCAGCTACCACTTATTCACAGTTTGGGTTTGCAGTTGCGCGACGCGCGTATTAACAGTGAGCTGTGGGGGCACTGGTTGCCCGGGGGGGAAATTAGCCTGGAGGGGGACATTGCTATACCGCTGCTGGATCTGGCTGCGATCACCGGTAAAGAGATTCCGGATGTCGAAAATTTTTCCAGTCGTTTTAAAGTGAAGCGAACGGCCGATGAGCAATGGTCGGCGTGGATTGCTAATATTGCCGGGGAAATAAAATCAGAGCAGTTTGAAGTTGATCAGTTAACCGTAGGCTATCAGCATCAACAGCTTAGCCTGGCGGCCCAAAGCCTGTCGCTGGATGAGATTACTTTAGCCCTGCTTGAACTTGCTGTATTGGAAGGAGATGGGCCAGAGATACTTTCCACGCTCTCGCCAGGAGGTCGTCTTAATAATTTGCAGTTGCAGCTTGACCTGAGTCCTGAAACCGAACGTTTGTTTTTGCTGGAAGCTAATCTCGACAAGGTGTCGGTACAGCCCTGGCACGGCAGTCCTGGTGCCACGGCGGTGAGCGGATTTATTCATGCCGAGCCGGATTTTGGCTCGGTAGTGCTGGATGCCAAGGAATTTACCATGGAGTTTCCGGACATTTATCACCAGCCTTTACAGTTGGGCCAGGCTCGTGCCCAGCTGCAGTGGCGAATGGATGGCAAGCACGTTTATGTGAATAGCGGCCTTATTCATCTTCGCTCCGATCACGGCCCGGTCACGGCGCTGTTACGGCTGGACATACCGGTTGAGAAGGCGGCAGGCGAGCCGCAAATGACTCTGGTGATAGGTCTCAGTGATATCGATGCCGGCCTGCGCGGGCGTTATATTCCCTATATTTTAAGCAATGATTTACTGGATTGGCTAGGCAATAGTATTCGTTCTGGCCATATTACTGACGGCGGATTTATTTATCGCGGTTCGCTGGTGGGTGATGCGCCCGAAGATCGAACAGTACAGCTTTATCTCAATGTTGAGGGTGCCAGTCTGGATTATCATTCCGACTGGCCCGCGGTGGATAACCTGGCGGCGATGGTGGTCATTGATGATGATGAAGTGGATGTGACAACCACAGCGGCCAGTATTTTTGGCCTGGCAGTGACTGATGCGGTGGTAGCGCTTGATCCCCTGGATCAGGGTTCATGGTTAACCATCAATGCCGGGGTCCATGGCAGTATTACCGATGCGATGCGTATTGTCACCCGCAGTCCGGGTTTGCGTCGCTATGTCGGCGCGGCGTTTGATCATTGGCAGCTAAGCGGTGATATCGAGGCCGAATTACAACTGGGGATACCACTGGCTAACGAAACTGTAGAGGCAAAAGTCGCCTTTGAATCCAGGTTGAGCCAGGGTGAGCTGGATATCAGTGATTTTAATTTGCAGCTCAAACAGTTCTCAGGGCCACTGGGTTTTAGCACCGAAAAGGGTTTTTACTCGGCGGGCATTGTCGGGAAGTTTTTTGGCGAACGTGCCAAACTTAGTGTTCGCCAGCAACCCGGACAGCCGTTGTTGGTCAGCATTGCAGGCCGTCTGGCGATGGCTGATGTGGCAGCGTGGACTGGCCAGCCGGTGATGATGTTTTTCTCCGGTAAGACACAGTTTCAGGTCGACGCTTCAATTGGAGAAGACAGTAGCCGATTGACGATGAGTTCTGATCTTGTGGGGGTGAAGGTGGATCTACCGTCGCCCTATAATAAAAGTGCCGAGCAGGCCTGGGGTTTTCAGCTCGCTATGCCGATTGGCGTTGAGCCTATTTTGCTGGAAATGAGCATAGAGAATACTCTGGAGCTGCAATTGCAGTTAGCGGATCGCGTATTTCAAAATGCCCTGCTTAGCGTCGGGGGCAGCTCGGCTATCAGTCGGGAGGACGGCACGTTTATCATTGCCGGTCAGCTTGAGTCAGCCAGTCTGGAGCAATGGCGGCCCTATTACGATCGCTATATTCAAGCTATGGAGGCGTCTGCACAAGAGAGTGATGTTACGGTCAAAGTACGTGAGTTTGACATCGCTCAGTTGGAAGCATTTTCCTCCAATTACCGCGATATGCGTGTGGATTTACGCAGGCAGAAAGCGTATTGGCGCCTGGGTGTCAATAATCAAGATGTTGAAGGGTTGATCTTTATTCCCGTTGACAGTGAAAAGCCCTGGCATTTAGTGCTGGACAGGTTTGTATTGGCCAAGTCGTCGGGTAATGACGACGAACTGGATACGGGTGTGTTTCGCGATCTCGATCCGGCCACCTTGTTTGATGTGGATGTTAAAGTAAAAGAGTTGTTTATTGCCGAGGAGCCAGTGGGTAACGTAGCTTTTTCATTGCGCAGTGAAAAAGAGGGTGTTCGTATCGACCAGTTGATCGGCGAAATTCGCAATATGACCATTGGCAGCCAGCAGCACCCCGGGCAATTAAGCTGGTTCCAAACAGCAGCGGGGAACCGTACTGAGTTGCAAGCCCGGTTTGGCTTCAGGAATCTGGCGGATGTATTTGAGCGCTGGGATTACGAGCGGATGATCGAAAGTAAAAAAGGCTATGTCATGCTTGATTTGAGCTGGTCTGCTCGGCCTGACCAGTGGACGCTCAATATCAGTGAAGGTAAATTCAACCTGGAAATCGATGACGGTCGTTTTTTGAAAACATCCGGCGGCGCTGCCGGCACTATGAAGATAATCAGTATTTTTAATGTCAGTAATATTCTTCGTCGCCTGCAGCTGGATTTTTCCGACTTGTCGGGGGGAGGTGTTAGCTTTGATGACATGGAAGGTGGCTTTGAAATCAACAATGCCTATTTGGATATCACCGATCCGCTGTTAATCCACAGCCCATCATCACAGTTTGTTTTTGATGGTGGCACTGACCTGAATACCGAGAAGCTGGATATGGAATTAATTGCGACTTTGCCGGTGGCGGGCAATTTGCCCTGGGTTGCGGCGGCGTTTCTTGGCGGTTTACCCGTAGCGGCCGGTGTTTACATCGCCACCAAGGTATTCAAAAGCCAGGTGGATAAAGTGTCCAGTGCGGTTTACACCCTGAGGGGAAACTGGGATGATCCGGATTTGGAATTCAAGAAACTTTATGCTGGTGACTTGTCGAAAAAGTTATCAAAAAAGTCCAAAAAGAATAAAAAAGAGAAGCAAACTGAAGATGTTACCGAGACCGAGACTGCAAGCCCTGAGTAACGCTCTCATCACAGCATTAGGGGTCTGAAGATGAGTCTTGCAATAAGCATACAATTACTGGCCTGGTCGGTATTAATTAATTATGCTTTGTTGGTGTTTTGGTTTCTAATTCTGGTGTTGGCACCGGGGTGGCTGTATTCCCTGCACAGTCGGTGGTTCAAGATTTCGGAACAAGCTTTTTACCTGATCCATTATGCGGGTATGGGTCTGTTTAAATTATTAATCTTTGTGTTTCTCCTGGTGCCTTATCTGGTGTTGCGTTTTATTATTTAAATTGGAGTTGCGGTGATGGACAAATCGACAATTGGTAAATTGGGAATCTGGAGCTGGTTGGATTCATACGACTACCCCCAGTGTATTGCTTTTGCACAGCAGGCGGAACAGCTGGGCTATGGTGCTATCTGGATTCCCGAAGCGGTTGGCCGGGATCCCTTTGTGGTATTGGGACTGCTGGCAGAGCACACTGAGCGCATTGCTTTGGCCACCGGTATCGCTAATATTTATGCCCGCGATGCCATGGCCATGGCCGCGGTGCGCAATTCACTGGACGAACTCAGTGGTGGGCGCTTGATTTTGGGCCTGGGTGTTTCCCATGCCGAAATGGTTTCCGGCCTGCGCCAGCATGATTACGGCAAGCCGCTGACCACCATGCGTAATTATTTACAGGCGATGGAGCAGGCGTTTTATGCCGGCCCGCAGCCAGAAAAAAAAGGCTTGTTGGTGTTGGCGGCGCTGCGGGAAAAAATGCTGGGCCTGGCAGGCGAAAAGGCTGATGGTGCTCATCCCTATTTTATTACTCCGGAACATACTGCCCGGGCGAGGGAAATTATGGGGACGGAGGCTTTTCTCGCCCCGGAACAAAAAATCTTATTGATCAAGGATGCGACTGAAGCGCGCGCAGTGGCGCGCAAGGCGATGGAGACGTATCTGGGGCTGCCCAATTACCGCAATAATCTCCTGACCCTGGGCTTTGAACAGAGCGATTTTGAACACGGGGGCAGTGATCGCCTGGTGGACGCCATTGTCGCCTGGGGTGATGAGAATACAATTTACCGGCGAATTGAGGCACATTGGGACAACGGTGCCGATCATGTTGCCATCCAGCCCTTACGCAAGGACGGTGAATTTGGTTATGATGCTGAAGCCTTAACGCTATTTGCACCGGGTAACTAACCAGTGGAGAGACGATGAAAAAGCTCAATAACGAAGCGGAACTGGTGAAAGAAGCCTTGCGCGTGGGTGCCATTTATATGAAAAAACGCGGGGTGGGTGAAATCGAATCGATTGATTCAGCCAAGGATAAAGTGACGGTAATTTACCGTTTGCTGGTTCGCGATAAGTTGATTCAGCCACTGGTGAAAGGGCAGGATAACGGCCCCGGTATGCGCCACAAGCTGGCGCTGTGGATGTCCCGGCAATTACCGGAAGATCACCCGCTGTTGAAATAAAATTATTGAAATATTGATAAGGGTTGTTGTGCGAAATTTTTTCCTCTTAGGTCTGTTTTTGCTTGCTGGCAATGTGCTGGCAGAAACTTCGTTATGGCAAGTTAGCAAGGGCGATAGCAAGCTCTTGCTAGGGGGTACCGTGCATGTGCTCAGTGCATCGGACTACCCGCTACCAGGGCTTTTTGAGGAGGCTTATCGGCAATCCTCCCGGCTGGTGCTGGAAACAGATATGGAGGCGATTAACAGCCCGGCTTTCCAGCAGAAGATGATGATGGCAATGGCTTACAGCGATGGCCGCACCCTGCGTTCCGAATTGTCAGCCAGCACTTACCAGATTTTGGAGAAATATGCTGCCTCGGTGCAATTCCCCCTCGACAGTTTTCAGCATTTTAAGCCCACTATGGTTTCCCTGGTGCTCACTGTTTACGAGCTGGGACGGTTGGGCATGGCAGAAACCGGTGTCGATGGGTACTTCGCCGAGCGTGCGATGGCCGATGGCAAGCCGCTGGGGCAATTGGAAACAGCCGAGCAGCAACTCAGTTACATTGCCTCCATGGGCCTGGGACAGGAGGATGAATTAATTCTCAGTACTGTTAGTGATATGCAGGCTTTACCGGAGATGATGACAGCGTTGAAATCCGCCTGGCGCAGGGGTGATAACAAGGCGCTGGCGCAGTTGGGAATTGTGCCGATGCAGGATGAGTTTCCCGAACTTTACCAGAATTTACTGGTGGAGCGAAACAAGCGCTGGATGCCGCAGATTGAAGCGCTGTTGCAGACACAGGAGACCGAATTGATTCTTGTGGGTGCCTTGCACCTGGCCGGCGATGACGGTCTGTTAAGGCAGTTGTCCAAGCGTGGTTATTCGGTCCAGTTTTTTTCAATGCAGTGAGATTCGCAAGTGGCATTCAGTTTTTATTGGCATGATTACGAAACCTTTGGCACCAACCCCGCCAGCGATAGGCCGAGCCAGTTTGCCGGTATTCGTACCGATGAAAATTTTACCATCATAGGTGAACCGCTGGTAATTTACTGCCAGCCCGCCGGTGATACGCTGCCCCACCCGGAGGCATGCCTGATTACCGGTATTACACCGCAGCAAGCACGGGAAAACGGTGTGCCTGAAGCGGAATTTATTCGACAAATTCACCAGCAATTTTCCCAGCCGGCCACCTGCGCTGTGGGTTATAACAGCATCCGTTTCGACGACGAGGTGACCCGTTACACCCTGTACCGGAATTTTTACGACCCCTATGCCCGGGAGTGGCAAAACGGTAATTCCCGTTGGGACCTGATCGATATGGTTCGGGTATGCCGGGCGCTGCGCCCGGAGGGGATTGAATGGCCCGATCACGCCGATGGGACGCCCAGTTTCAGGCTGGAAGACTTAACCCGCGCCAATCATATTAGCCATGAGGCAGCGCACGATGCGCTGTCCGATGTTTATGCCACCATTGCTATGGCGCGCTTGATTAAACAGCAGCAACCGAAGCTGTTTGACTATCTATTCCAGTTACGCAATAAACGCAAGGTACTGGCGCTGCTGGATGTGGTGGAGAAAAAACCGGTGTTGCATACCTCGGCCATGTTCCCCGCCAGTCGCTTCTGTACCTCGCTGGTGATGCCGCTGGCCACGCACCCGATCAATAATAACGGGGTGATTTGCTATGATTTGAACGTTGATCCCCAGCCTTTAGTTGAATTGAATGCGGATCAAATTCGCCAGCGATTGTATACGCCGAGGGAGCAATTGCTTGAGGGTGTTGAGCGTATTGCGCTGAAAACCGTGCATGCCAATCGCTGTCCGGTGGTGGTGAGTACATCACTGCTGGATGATGCTGTGGCCCAGCGTTTACAGATTGACCTGGGTAGGGCCAGGGGTCATTACCAGCAGTTAAAACAAGCGAGTGGACTGGCAGCGAAATTGGCTGAGGTTTTTTCTGTGGATGATTTTCCCGAGCGCACCGACCCGGACCAGATGTTATACAGTGGTGGTTTTTTTGGTCAGCACGATAAGGAGGCGATGAGTCGGGTGCGGGGCAGTTCGGCACAGGAGTTGGCCACACAAACCTTTGCCTTTGAGGATAAACGGCTGGATGAAATGTTGTTTCGCTATCGGGCACGTAATTTTCCAGAAACACTTTCCGGGCAGGAGCGTTCGCTGTGGCAGGAGTATTGCTTCTTGCGCCTCACCGATGCGGATGCCGGTGCTGCTCTGGTGATGGAGCAGTTCCTTCAAATTATCGATGAAAAACTCGCCGGAGAAGGCTGCAGCGATCGCGATCGTTTGATTCTCCAGCAACTACTCGCCTACAGCGATGAGTTGCTGGCTTGAGTGTGGAGACGAATCACTGGTGGGTTTATATGGTGCGCACCACAGGCGGAAAGCTGTATACCGGTATTAGCACGGATGTGGATCGGCGCTTTCAGGAGCATCTGGATACCAGTCAGGGCAATAATAACAAGGGCGCCAAGTTTTTCCGGGCCAATAAGCCCGTTGCGGTAGTCTACCGGGAAGCCTGTGCGGATCGATCTTCGGCGAGTAAGCGAGAAGCCGCTATTAAGCAGCTGGGACGCGATCAAAAGCGGCAATTAATCGAAGCATAAAGTAAATTTGCATGGCGGCAGAAGGCAATAGCGGCGATAATGACCGCCGATAATTAAATAGGTTTAGGTCATCTTTTGAACGAAGTTACTCAACAACGCGAGTCCAGCCGCAATATTCGTGTGCTGAATTCGATGCTCGGTTTTATCCGTCCCTATCGCTGGCAGGTGTTAGGGGCTTTTTTGGCGCTGGTTTTTACTGCGTTACTGACGCTTTCTTTGGGGCAGGGTTTGCGTTTGCTGGTAGATCGGGGCTTTAGTTCGGGTGCTAGCGAAGACCTGAATACGATGTTGGTATTAATGATGACGCTGGTGTGCCTGTTAGCGGCGGGTACCTTTGCGCGATTTTACCTGGTGTCCTGGTTGGGTGAGCGGGTCAGTGCTGATTTACGCAGGGAGGTATTTAACCATGTGATTGAGCTGCATCCCGGTTTTTTTGAAACCAACCTGAGCGGTGAAATCCAGTCGCGTATCACCACCGATACCACTTTGTTGCAGACGGTAATTAGTACCTCGGTGTCGATGGCCTTGCGTAATATCCTGATGTTTTTCGGTGGCATTATCTGGATGCTTGTTACTAATCCAAAGCTCACCGGTATTGTGTTGCTTAGCGTGCCACTGGTGGTTTTACCGATTATTGTTTTTGGTCGGCGGGTGCGGAATCTGTCGCGCACTAGCCAGGACAAGGTGGCTAGTGTCGGTGGTTTTGTCGGCGAGGCGATTAAAAATATTAAAATCCTGCAGGCCTTCAATCATCAGCGCAGTGATCGTGATGAGTTTTCCCGTCAGGTGGAGGCCACGTTCAATGTCGGTCGACAGCGTATTCAATACCGTGCCTGGCTGACGGCGATAGTGATTGTTCTGGTGTTTGGTGCTATTGCGATCATGCTTTGGGTTGGTGGTCACGATGTGATTGCCGGACGCATTACCGGTGGCGAGTTGGCGGCCTTTGTGTTTTATGCGGTGATTGTGGCGGCATCCGTTGGTGCGATCAGTGAGGTCTATGGTGACTTAATGCGGGCGGCGGGCGCTACTGAGCGATTGCTGGAGTTATTACATGCGGACAGCCAGGTTCAATCGCCGCTTCAGCCGCAGCCATTGTCGGCTCCGGTCAGGGGTGAGATAAGTCTGGAGGCGGTTCACTTTCACTATGCCTCACGACCCGATACGCCTGCCATTGACCAGCTATCCCTGTCTATCCCGGCGGGCACCAGCATGGCGCTGGTGGGTAGCTCCGGTGCCGGCAAATCAACCCTGGTTGATTTATTGCTGCGCTTTTACGATGTGCAAGAGGGTGTTATCCGCTTTGACGGTGTTGATATTCGTGAGCTGGCACTGGAGGACTTACGCCGTCATATTGCTATCGTGCCCCAGCAGCCAGCACTGTTTAGTGGCACGGTGATGGATAATATTCGCTATGGTCGACCCGAGGCCAGCGACGCAGAGGTGAGGGCAGCGGCTGATGCAGCCTACGCGGCCGAGTTTATCGAGCGTTTGCCCGAGGCCTACAACAGCTTTGTTGGCGAGTCCGGTATTCGTTTGTCGGGGGGGCAGCGCCAGCGTATTGCGATTGCCCGGGCGGTGTTAAAAAATCCTAAACTATTACTACTGGATGAAGCCACCAGTGCACTGGATGCCGAGAGTGAGTATAAAGTACAGCAGGCGCTGGAGCATTTAATGCAAGATCGAACCAGCATTGTGATTGCCCACCGTTTGGCGACGGTGGTGAATGTCGATACCATAGCAGTGCTGGATCATGGCAAGCTGGTTGCTACCGGTAGTCATCAGCAATTACTGCTCAGCTCGCCCTTGTATGCACGCTGGGCCAAGTTACAGTTTGATGATAACAATGCGCCGGCAGCGGCGGCATCATAATATTGATCAAGGTTTAATGACTTAAGGTTTGAAGGGGGTTGGTGTGACGTTTGCGGGAAGCCATATTTTATCGATTGGGCAATTCGAGCGAGAGGAAATCGAACGTATTTTCCAGGTGGCTGACCAGATGAAACCCTATGCCCAGCGACAACGTATTACTCATGTCCTGGATGGGGCTATTCTCGGTTCGATGTTTTTTGAGCCCAGCACCCGAACCCGGGTCAGTTTTGGCTGTGCGTTTAATTTACTCGGTGGTCATGTGCGTGAGACCACTGATATTGCTTCTTCGGCCATAGCCAAGGGTGAGTCACTGTACGATACCGCCAGGGTATTGAGCGGCTATAGCGATGTCATCGCCATGCGACACCCCCAGTCCGGCTCAGTGTCAGAGTTCGCCTCGGCCAGTCGGGTGCCGGTGATTAACGGTGGCGATGGTGCCAATGAACATCCCAGCCAGGCGTTGCTGGATCTCTATACTATTAAAAATGAATTAATTTCCCGCGGGCATGAGGGCATCGATGGTTTTCGTATTGCCTTGATTGGTGACTTGAAATTTGGCCGCACCGTGCATTCGCTGTGTAAGTTGTTAACTCTGTTTAATAACGTCACTGTGCATTTGGTCGCGCCAGAAGAATTAAAAATGCCGGAGGATATCGTCGATCAAATGCGTCGCGCAAAACTGACGGTGATCGAGTCGGATAGTTTGGAGCAGGGTATTGGTAAAGTGGATATTACTTACTCCACCCGCATTCAGGAGGAGCGCTTTTCCAGTCAGGAAGAGGCTGATCTTTACCGTGGCCGCTACCGCCTGAATCAGGCCATCTATACCCGTTACTGCGAGCCTAATACGGTGATTATGCATCCCTTGCCCAGGGATTCCCGCGAGGGCGCCAATGAGCTCGACAATGACCTCAACGACAATCCTAATCTGGCCATTTTTCGTCAGGCGGATAGCGGTGTGTTGGTGCGTATGGCCCTGTTCGTGTTGATTCTGGATGTGGTTGATCAGGTGGATGAGTATTCTCGCAAGGTGCGCTGGTATACCAAGAGTCGGTTTTAATAATAGTTCCGGGTACCTGCAAGTGAGAAGTGAAAATACAAATAAGCGTGGAGTGAGCGTTTGTCTGCCAACAACAGTGAAAAAGCACCCGGTTTAGCTAAATCCAGCCTGGTGGTGGGTACCATGACGCTGTTGTCGCGTTTGTTGGGCTTGGCTCGGGATGTGGTGATTGCCGGCTTTATCGGTGCCAGTCCCGCCGCAGATGCTTATTTTGTTGCCTTCAAAATCCCCAATTTTATGCGCCGGCTGTTTGCAGAGGGTGCCTTTTCCCAGGCGTTTGTGCCGGTGCTTTCCGAGTATCGAAGCCAGCGTTCAGTCGCTGAGGTGCGAGCGCTACTGGATCGCGTTGCCGGTGTACTGGGCGGTAGTTTATTGCTGGTGACCAGCCTGGTGGTGGTGGCGTCACCGGCGGTGGCCGCCTTATTTGCTCCCGGCTGGTTTATGGATGATACGGAAAAGTTTCGTCTCACCAGCGATATGATCCGGGTGACCTTTCCCTATCTGCTGTTAATTTCGCTCACCGGCTTCTCTGGTGCGGTGCTCAATTGCTATGGGCACTTTGCGGTGCCGGCGTTTACCCCGGTACTGTTGAATATCACCTTAATCAGTGCGGCTGTGTTTGCTGCGCCCTGGTTTGAGGAGCCTGCCTTCGCCCTGGCCTGGGGTGTGTTAATGGCGGGCATTATCCAGCTGACCTTTCAATTACCTTTCTTGCATAGCTTGAAGTTAACACCCCGACCGCACTGGGATTTGCAGCACGAGGGGGTTCGAAGAATCCTTAAACTAATGGGGCCGGCGATTTTTGGGGTCTCTGTTAGCCAGATTAATTTATTACTGGATACGGTGCTGGCTTCTTTTCTGCCTACGGGTAGTGTGTCCTGGTTGTATTATTCTGATCGCCTGGTGGAGTTTCCGCTGGGTGTGTTCGCCATTGCGATCAGTACGGTGATCCTGCCCAGCCTGTCCCGCGATCAGGCGGCGGCGAACAGTGAGCAGTTTTCATCGACCCTGGATTGGGCGATCCGGATGGTGTTATTCATCGCCTTACCCGCGGCGGTGGCGTTAATGTTACTGGCTGAACCGATCCTGATGACTTTATTCCAGTACGGCAAGATGACCGCTAACGATATTTCAATGGCGGTGTTGAGTTTAAGGGCCTATTCCGTTGGTTTGCTAGCCTTTATGTTAATCAAGGTGTTGGCGCCGGGTTATTTTTCGCGACAGGATACCAGGACCCCGGTGGCTATTGGGATCAAGGCCATGGCTGCCAATATGCTGTTGAATGTTGTCTTCGTGGTTCCTCTGCATCATTATTGGCAGATTGGCCATGTCGGCCTGGCCCTGGCGACATCCCTCGCGGCATGCCTCAATGCCTGGCTGCTTTATCGTGGCCTGCGTAGAAAACAGGTCTATATTCCACAGCGTGGGTTTTTGCTGAACCTGGGCAGAATTGTCCTGGCGACCCTGTTGATGGCCGCTGTGGTGTGGTGGTTGACGCCGGAACAATTACAGTGGTTACAGTGGTCCTGGTGGCAGCGACTGAGCAATATCCTGCCAATTTGCCTGGCCGGCGCGCTGGTCTATTTTATCGTTCTTGGCTTGCTGGGTGTCCGTCCCGGTCATTTCAAGGTGCATTACAGGGCGTAACTGCCTTAGGGCCTTAAGCCATTGCTGAGCTGTCGTTTAGCTTGGCGGTATCAGGGAAGCTTTCGGAGATTACACTGTGTGGTGTCAACGCCAGTAGAAAATCCCGAATCCTTGTGAGAAATACGCGCGAGACTAGGCTATAATCCATCGCTGATTTTGGCCACTGTTTGCGGTTTCATGGAGCTTATTCGCGGTTTACATAATTTGCGTCCTCGGCATCGGGGCTGTGTGGCTACGATTGGTGCTTTTGATGGCGTTCATTATGGGCATCGCCAGGTTTTAAATCAGCTAATTGAAAAAGGCCGGCAGTTGGGTCTGCCCAGTGTGGTGGTGATTTTTGAACCATTGCCCAGGGAGTATTTTGCTCCGGCCCAGGCGCCGGCCCGGCTGATGAGTTTTCGGGAAAAATTCCAGGCTTTTCGGCAGTTGGGTATTGATCGCGTACTGCGGATTCGTTTTACCTCGACCTTTCGCGAGATGGGTGCCAGGGAATTTATCAAAAAAGTCTTCGTTGATGGTCTGGCTGCAGAGTACCTGGTCGTCGGCGATGACCTGCGCTTTGGTCGTGATCGTGATGGCGACTTCAAGGTATTGAAAACGGCTGGTGAACAGTATGGCTTTGAAGTCGAAGATACTTCAACCTTGCGGGTCGGTGATCAGCGCGTGAGTAGCACGCGTATTCGCCAGGCGCTGGAACATGCTGATTTTTCCCTGGCCGAGACCCTGCTGGGTCAGCCTTACAGTATTTCTGGTCGTGTGATTGTCGGTAAGCAGTTAGGCAGGCAGCTGAATGTTCCCACGGCTAACCTGCAGTTACGTAGAATTCGTTCGGCCTTGTCCGGTGTTTATGCGGTGGAGGTGGAAGGCCTGGGGGATACGCCGATTTATGGTGTGGCCAATGTTGGTACGCGGCCTACCGTAGGTGATTTAACTGAAGCCATTTTAGAAGTGCATATCTTTAATTTTAATAAAGACATTTACGGCCAAAAAATTAAAGTAGTCTTTCGTAACAAGATTCGTGACGAGAAGAAATTTTCATCCCTGGATGAACTGAAAGAAAATATTAATCGTGATATTAACTATGGGTTGAATTATTTTGGCCTGCATGAAACTGATATAAAGCGTTAGTGATATAAATCTATGAGTGATTATAAGGCAACACTGAACTTACCCAAGACGGCGTTCCCAATGAAGGCGAATCTGGCCCAGCGTGAGCCGGAAATGCTAAAGCGTTGGCAGCAAGATAAACTTTACGAAAAAATTCGTGAGAGTTGCCAGGGGCGAGAAAAATTTATTCTTCACGATGGGCCGCCCTATGCCAATGGAGAAATCCATCTGGGTCATGCGCTGAATAAAATCATCAAGGATATTATCGTTAAATCGAAAACCATGAATGGTTTCGATGCCCCTTATGTGCCCGGTTGGGATTGTCATGGCCTGCCGATTGAGCTGAATGTTGAAAAGAAAGTCGGTAAAGCCGGGGTGAAAATTCCCGCCTCTGCGTTCAGGCAAAAATGCCGTGAGTATGCGCAAAAGCAGGTCGATGGCCAGCGCGAGAGCTTTAAACGCCTGGGGGTGCTGGGTGAATGGGATAATCCCTATCTGACCATGAGCTTTAATAATGAGGCGGACATCATTCGCTCGTTGGGAAAAATTGTAGAAAACGGTCATTTGCAAAAAGGGTTTAAGCCGGTGCACTGGTGTATGGATTGCGCATCGGCACTGGCAGAAGCCGAGGTCGAATACCAGGACAAGGTTTCTCCCTCCATCGATGTAGTCTTTGATGTTATTGATAAAGCGGCGCTGCTATCAGCCTGCGCTGTGAGTGAGGCTGTGCAGGGCAGTGTTTCGCTGGCTATCTGGACTACCACACCCTGGACACTCCCTGCTAACCTGGCGGTCAGCCTGCACCCTGAACTGGACTATGTGTTGGTCGCTTTTTCGCAGCACAACACGCCGCGCAATGTATTACTGGCCGAGGCATTGCACGAATCGGTGTTGCAGCGGATTGGCGTTGACGATTACCGTATACTGGGTCGCTGCAAGGGGCAGGCGCTGGAACAGCAGCTATTGCAGCATCCATTCTATCAGCGTCAGGTGCCGATTGTTCTCGGTGACCATGTGACCACCGAGGCGGGTACCGGCGCGGTGCACACCGCTCCCGGTCATGGCGTAGACGATTTCAATGTCGGTCAGCAGTACGGCCTCGCGGTATTGAACCCGGTGGGTGCCAATGGTGTTTATCTGCCAGATACCGAATTATTTGCCGGCCAGCATGTGCTAAAAGCTAACAGCCTGGTGATTGAAGTTCTGAAGGAAAAATCTGCACTGCTACATCACGAAGATATTTCGCACAGCTATCCCCATTGCTGGCGGCATAAAACGCCGATTATTTTTCGGGCCACGCCACAGTGGTTTATCAGCATGGAGAAAAATGGCTTGCGAGGGCAGGCTATGGCGGAGGTGGAAAAAGTTGCGTGGATGCCATCCTGGGGCAAGGCGCGTATCGAGTCGATGATGAATGATCGTCCCGACTGGTGTATTTCCCGCCAGCGTACCTGGGGTGTACCGATTGCCCTGTTTATCCATAAAGAAACGGCTGCCTTGCACCCCGATACTCCGCGTCTAATCGAGGCCGTAGCGCAGCGGGTTGAAGAAAAGGGTATTGAAGCCTGGTTTGAGTTGGATGCGGCTGAATTATTGGCTGACGATGCCGAACATTATGAAAAAGTTACCGATACCCTGGATGTCTGGTTTGACTCCGGGGTGACCCATGCCAGTGTACTGGCGCGTCGTGAGCAGCTAGGCTTTCCCGCTAATATGTATCTGGAAGGCTCGGACCAGCATCGGGGTTGGTTTCAGTCATCATTGTTGACCTCGGTGGCGATGCACGGTTGCGCGCCCTATCAAGAAGTGCTGACCCATGGTTTTACTATCGATGCCCAGGGCCGCAAGATGTCGAAGTCGATCGGCAATGTGATTCCCCCGAAGCAAGTGATTAATAGTCTGGGTGCAGATATTCTTCGCTTGTGGGTGGCGGCGACGGATTACCGGAATGAAATGACCGTCAGCGATGAGAACTTCAAACGTACCGCTGATTCCTATCGTCGCATTCGCAATACCGCGCGCTTTTTACTGTCCAACCTTTCCGGTTTTGAGCCAACACAGCACATCGTGCCGGTGGACAAGATGCTGGCATTGGATTGCTGGGTAGTGGATGCGGCTGCGCGGCTGCAGGATGAAATCATAGCGGCTTATGAAAGCTACCAGTTCCATGTTATTTACCAGAAGTTACATAATTTCTGTGTGCTGGAGCTGGGCGGTTTTTATCTCGATGTAATCAAGGATCGTCAATACACCACCCAGGCAGACAGTCTGGCGCGGCGTTCAGCACAGACGGCGCTGTACCGCATCGTGGAAGCCCTCACCCGCTGGATTACCCCGATCCTGAGTTTTACTGCGGATGAATTGTGGCAGCATATACCCGGTGAACGTGAAGAGTCGGTATTTTTAAGCCAGTGGTATCAGGGGCTGGATCGCCTGGATGATGACTGCGAATTGAATGCCAGCTATTGGGAATCAATTATGGCGGTGAAAACGGCGGTCAACAAACAATTGGAAACCGCTCGTAGCGATGGAAAAATCGGCAGTTCACTGGCCGCTGATGTCACGCTGTTCTGTGACGGTTCACTGGCCGAGCAACTGGGGTGCCTGGGTGATGAGTTACGTTTTACGCTGATTACCTCAACCGCCACTATCCAGCCGCTATCGGCAGCCTCTGCTGCCGAGCCGACCGAGGTGGATGGGCTTGAGCTGCGGATTACTGCCAGTCCCGCTCAAAAATGTGATCGTTGCTGGCATCACCGGGAGGATGTGGGCAGTCACGCCAGCCATCCGCTGCTCTGTGGCCGCTGTATTGATAATATTGATGGCTCGGGTGAGCAGCGCCTGTATGCCTAAATTAACTTATAGCAAGCTGTCCTGGCTGTTACTGGCTACGGCGGTGGTGGTGTTGGATCTGTGGACCAAATCACTGGCATCGGCCCAGCTCAGTTATGGGGTGCCGGTTGAAATACTGCCTTTCTTTAATCTGACCTTGCAGCATAACAGCGGTGCGGCCTTTAGCTTTCTCAGTGATGCCGGTGGCTGGCAGCGCTGGTTTTTTTCAGCGCTGGCGACGATAGTTAGCCTGTTTTTAGTGATTTGGATTTTACGTCTGCAGACGCAGCAAAAAATGCTGGCCGGCAGCTTGTCACTGATTCTTGCTGGTGCCGTGGGTAATTTATGGGATCGATTGCAATTGGGCTATGTGGTCGATTTTATTTCCGTGCATTACCAGTCGTATTATTTTCCGGCGTTTAATATCGCTGATTCAGCCATTACCCTCGGGGCTATTTTGATGTTGCTTGATATGTTGATTAACCCTGAGCACCATTCGAAGTGAGTTTATGAATAAGCTGTCAATCGGCCCCAACACCCGGGTCACCTTGAATTTTTCCCTAAAATTAGAAGATGGCTCGGTCATCGATTCCAACTTTGATCAACCGGCGGTCAGCTTTGTCATCGGTGATGGCAGCTTGTTAGCGGGTTTCGAAAACAAGCTGTTGGGCTTGGAGGCCGGTCAATCGGGGAGTTTTCTGGTGTTGCCAGAACAGAGCTTTGGCCAACCCAATCCCAGCAACCTGCAGGAATTTGATCGCGATAGTTTTGCTGCCGATGTTGAGTTGAAACCAGGCCTGGTGATGTCTTTTGCCGATGCCAGCCAGTCTGAATTACCCGGCGTGGTCAAAACCTTTAGCGAAGACAAGGTGATGATTGACTTTAATCATCCCCTGGCGGGGCGTAATATTGTCTTTGATGTTGCCATTGCTGCGGTTGAACCCGCCGAAATACACTGAGGCATTAACACCGTGAGTAAACCGGAACTACAGATTAAATTAGCCAATCCCCGTGGCTTTTGTGCGGGTGTTGACCGAGCTATAGAGATTGTTAATCGTGCCCTGGAACTGTTCGGCGCGCCGATTTACGTTCGCCACGAAGTGGTTCATAACAAATTCGTGGTTGATGATTTACGTGAGCGCGGTGCGGTCTTTGTCGATGAACTGGATGAAGTGCCGGATAATGTCATCGTAATTTTCAGTGCCCACGGAGTGTCGCTGGCGGTACAGCAGGAAGCTAAACAGCGGGGCCTGAAAGTGTTTGATGCGACCTGCCCGTTGGTGACCAAGGTACATATGGAGGTAACACGTTATTCACAGGACGGTTGTGAATGCATATTAATTGGTCATAAGGGGCACCCGGAAGTCGAAGGCACCATGGGGCAATATGACTATTCCTATGGCGGCGATATTTACCTGGTGGAGGATGTTGAGCAGGTCAGGTCCCTGCAGGTGAGAAACCCGGATAAGCTGGCTTTTGTTACCCAGACCACCTTGTCGATGGATGATACCGCTCAAGTCATTGATGCTCTGCGAGCAAGATTTTCCCGGATTAACGGGCCGCGGAAAGATGATATCTGTTATGCCACCCAGAACCGACAGGATGCGGTGAAGCAACTGGCTGCGGTATGCGACTTATTACTGGTTGTCGGTTCGCCCAATAGCTCTAATTCAAATCGCTTGCGTGAGTTGGCCGAGCGGGCCGGGGCAGAGGCCTACCTGATTGACCGGGCCGATGATATTGACCCGCAATGGCTGCAGCAGCGGCATGCTGTGGGTATTACGGCGGGCGCCTCAGCACCGGATATCCTGGTTCAGCAAGTGATCGATCGGCTGGTGCTACTGGGTGCGGGCATTCCGGAAGAGATTGCAGGACGGAAAGAAAACATTACCTTCTCGCTACCCAGGGAATTACGCTTCAAAACAGTATAACTGCTTGTTTTTCCAATTAATCCTACCGTTTATCCCAAAGTTTAGCCCTTTTATCCAGAGTCCTTAGCTATTGGTAATGGCTTCCTATAGCTTAAACAATACGAAAAAGGGACAGTTGACGGTCGCTGATACTAGTAAGAGCAAAAATAATGAGAGCAAGAGCAAAAACAATGAGAGCTGAAAAGGGTTTTACCATTATCGAACTGATGATCGTACTAACGGTAATGGCCGTATTGGTGGCGATAGCTATCCCTTCTTTTCAGTCCATGATCGCCAATAATCGTCTGGTGGCTAATACCAATGCTTTTATTGGTGCCTTGTCTTTTGCCAGAACAGAAGCCGTGGGCCGGGGTACATCGATAAAGGTTACTTCATCCGCGGGCAATAGCTGGGGCTCGGGTTTAATTATTTGGCAGGATGCCGACGGTGACGGCAGTTACGATGCGGGCGAAGAGTTGCGGGTAATCTCCTCGTTTAAAAATACCACCATTGAAGGTAATTTTAATGAATTTGAATTTTCTTCTTCCGGTCTGGTGAATAACGCGGATGTGTTTGTCGTCTGTGATAGCCGAACCGGTGAAACCGGCCGAGACATTACCTTACTCGGTGGCGGTGGGGTAAAAGTCAATACATCCAGCAGCTGTACATAGCAGGGGTTGAAAATAATGCTAAATCATAAAAAGCAGCAAGGCATCAGCATGATAGAAGTCCTGGTCACCATGATTGTAATGGCGATTGGTTTGCTGGGTATGGCCGGGCTGCAATTTACCAGTCTTAAGAATTTAAACAGTTCGAATTTTCGCTACCAGGCATCGATTCTGGCCTACGATATGGCGGAGCGGATGCGAGCCAATGCCAGTGGCGTTTCCGCCGGTGATTACAGTGCGATCAGTGTTGATGGCACAGAATCCACGGTCAATTGTACCTCGGGTTGTACCTCATCCTCGATTGCCTCACTCGATAGCTATGAGTGGGGGCAGGGTGTTGCGAACCTGCCGGCTGGCAGTGGCAGTGTCACCGCCAATACTGGCGTTTACGATATTGTCATTAATTGGACGGAACAACATACCGGCGGTGGATTTGGCACCAGCTCAGCAACGCCGGATAGCAAGTCCTATACCCTTAGCGTCGATTTTTAGGAGCTGTCATGAGAAATAAACAGTCGGGATTGACTTTGATTGAGCTGATGGTGGCGCTGGTATTAAGCGCGCTGTTATTGCTTGGCCTGATACAGACCTTTGAAGCCAATAAACGCAGCAATAATCTGCAATTAGCCTTTTCCAGGGTGCAGGAAAGTGGCCGTATCGCCACGGAAATTGTCGCCAGTGATATTCGCATGGCGGACTACTGGGGTTGCCAGCCGGATCCTGGCAGTATTAATGATTTACTGGATCACAGTGACCCTGATTACAGTGCGGGTGACTATGATTGGTTGACGCGCGATGCCGTTACCATGGATAACGATGTGGCTGCCGGTACCACGGTTGGCACCAAGACGGTACTGGCGGGAACCGATGTACTGACGTTGACGACCTCGGTCGATTCCTGTGGTGGCGCCGGCCGGATGGCCAGCATGCAGGCCGCTAACCTGAAGGTCTCTGATACCTGCGATTTAACGCTGGGCCAGGTCGTTATGGTTACCAACTGTTCAGCCGGAGAGCTGTTTACAGTGACCAATTTCAATGCCTGCAGCAGTGGCAGGTGTACCCTGGTTCACAATAGTGGCTCAGTCGGTGTGGCTGGATCAGTAGACAATGCCTCGCACAGTTTTTCCAGTACCTATGGTTCGGATTCCCGGGTACTGACACCGGTGAAGAAAACCTATTTTATTGCCAATGACACCGGCGGTATTCCCTCATTGTATGTCAAGGTGGGTACCGCCAGTGCGGTACAGCTGGTGGCCGGTATTGAGGATATGCAGTTCACCCTGGGCGAGGATACCGATGATGATAACGAGGTGAATAAAATCACTACCTCGACCACCGGTGTCGATATGAATAAGGTCATGAGCATTCGGGTCCAGTTTCAGGTCAGGGACGAACAATTTATTAATTCATCGGATAGCGATGGGCTGTTGCGTAAAACCTTCACCTCCACGTCGACTATTCGCAACCGTATTATTTAAGGGGCAGGCCTGTTATGAACTCTTTAATGCGAGCAAAACAGTCGGGTGCGGTACTGGTAGTCAGCCTGATTATTTTACTGGTGCTGACCTTGCTCTCGGTATCGGCGGCGAGAACTACCTTGCTGCAGGAAAAAATGACCTTCGCGGTGAACGATGCTCACCTGGCACTGAAAAGTGCTGAAATGGCGATTGTCGATGCAGAAAACCTCATCGAAGGCCTGGCCGGTACTTCCGGTTTTGTGGCTGGCGGTACCAACGGTTTATACAGTACCGATGACTCTCCCGATGCCTTGGGTGCAACGGCTACCTGGGCTGCCGGGGTGACTACGGCAGCCACCAGTTTACCTGATCCCGATGTGACTGCTGCACGCTATTACATAGAACACCTGGGCACCCTGGGTGATACGAGTGGGGCGGGCAACATCAATATTACCAACTACGGGCAATCCACCGGTGCCGGAACCCTGACGGCTTTTCGTATTGTCGCCAAGGGCACCGGCCTGTCGGATAACAGTCAACGAATCATAATTAGCTATTACGCGAAATTATTATAAACGCGTGCAGTAATAGTAGAGGATGAAACTATGAAAACGATAATTAAAAAACTGGCACAACAGACGGCATTTGGCGCTTATGTGTTTCTCAGCTGTGCCAATGTCAATGCAGACCTGGCGTTGAGTAATACACCGCTGGCGGTCACCGGTAGCGCGCAGAATAACCTGATGATTCTGTTTGATACCTCGGGTTCCATGCGGGCGATTGTGTCGGAGGTGAACGGTGATATCAGTAACCTGGCGGATGAACGCTATAAGGGCGATAGCTGGGATTACAGCAACGGGGCTTGTAGTAGCCCGCGCACCGGTGGTATCAGTATTCGTGTTGATAGCAGTGATGTACCGATGATACGTGGGAGCAGTACGCGCTACTGGGGTACAGCGGGCAGTACCTATTGCCTGCAGAAAGACCGTAATTATTCCCTGACCTTGCAGATCAACAGTTTTGTTCCCGGCGGTGGTGGCAGTGGTACCTATACCGGTAATTTCCTTAACTGGTATTTTTGTAAGCTGGATTCAAGCACCGGTTACTGTACTGGCAGTCGCGCTGATGCGCTGGAAACTATTATCGAGACGCACCCAACCGATGGCTATACCTATACCCTGAAACGCCGTGTCGGCGCCCGCGATCGCCTGTGGGTTGGTAAAGGTGCGATGATGAGTTTTGTCGACGGTTTAACTGATTTACGGGTGGGCCTGGCGACGTATGCCTATACCAATCGCAATTGTATTAATTCGTCTACCAGGCCAAGTTGTGGCTCGTCCGCCAGTAAAGCGATGATTCGCCACAATATCTCCGAAATCGATGACGGTACCCAGAAGGCAGATATCCTCTCTACCCTGGATAACGTGACTATTGACGGTAATACGCCATTAACCAGCTCTTATGCCACTATTGGTCGTTATTTTGTTGAGGGTTTTACCAGCCAGACACTGAGCTATGGGCCAAATGCTTATGTGACCGGAACGGTGCCCTCATCGACCATGTTCAGTGTTGAACCCTTGTACGACAGCGGTGTTTCAACGCCAACCGCCAGTAACCCGGTCATCGAAGAAGCTTGCCAGAACAGCTTCCTGATTGCGGTGACCGATGGTGACCCCTCAGCGGATAGCCTTTATTCCAGTCAAATAGCCCGCTATGAAGATGGTTCGACTTCCAGTGGTTCGCGTAACTGGGACGACGCGGCGATGGCGCTCTACGACATGGATTTACGCACCGATCTGGATGATGGCGATGCAACGGTTGACTCCGATGAAGATACCCAGAATGTCACCAGCTATGTTGTGGGCTTTGGTGACAGTGTGTCCGGGGGAACCACGCAGCTCAATGCGGCGGCAGCCAATGGTACCGGTGGTACCGGTGCGCCGCTGACCGCCACCGATGAGGATACGCTGCTGAGCGCGCTGAATTCCATGGCCTCCAATGTCAAAACCCAGAACGGGTCGCTGTCGGCGGTGGCTTTTAACGCCAGTCAGCTGGATACCGGTGCGGCGGTTTTCCAGGCCAAATTTCATACCAATAACTGGACCGGCTCGCTGGAGGCTTTTAGGTTAAATGAGGTCACCGGTAATGTGGCCAGTTCGGCAACCTGGGAGGCACGTGAAAAACTGGAGGGTCAGGTGAGCTCCGGCAATACCTCGTCCCGGGTTATTTTGAGTCACGATGGCACTGATGGGGTGGCTTTTCAGTGGGATGATGGAGCTGGAACACTATTACAGAGTGCCACCATGCAGACTGATCTCAATGGTAATAATGCGGCCGGTGAAGATAGGCTGAACTGGCTGCGCGGTGATCGCATTGACGAGGGCGTTGGCAGCGGTGTGCTGCGTACCCGTCCGGTTGATGATTCATCGACCACTAATGTGAATCCCTATGGCGGTTTGCTGGGAGATTTTGTTAACTCAGCCCCGGTCTTTGTTGGTGTGCCCCAGTCGAATTGGCCGGATAATGCAGACAACAGTGATTTTGGCAGTTCATCACCCGGGGAAAGCTTCTCTGATTACCGGGCGGGCAGTGCCGCCGGTAGAACCCAGGTGGTCTATATCGGTTCCAATGATGGCATGTTGCATGGTTTTAATGCCTCACTGGCGTCGGCGGACTCGGCCAATTACGGTAAAGAAGTGCTGGCCTATATGCCGGGCATTCTAGCCAATAGCCTGGTAACCCCCGATGGTGTGAAGTACCTGACCGACCAGGGCTATGACCACAATGATTTTGTCGATTTAACGCCGACGATCTCTGATGTCTACCTCGATTCAACCGGTAGCGGTAGTGCTTCCTGGCGTACGGTGTTGGTGGGTGGTTTACGCGCCGGCGGCAAGGGTTACTATGCCCTGGATGTCACCGACCCCAGTCAATTTGCTGAAACCAATGCAGCTGACCTGGTGATGTGGGAATTCACTGAAACCGACGATGACGATGACCTCGGTTACTCCTTTGCCCGACCCACTATAGCGATGATGGAAAATGGTAAATGGGCAGCGATTTTTGGCAATGGCTATAATAGTGTCAGTGGCGTAGCCAAGCTATTTATCGTCTTTATTGAACGCGGTGTCGATGGTAGCTGGACCCAAAGTACTGATGACAGCTATCGCAATGGCGATGATTATGTGGAGATCACTACCGGGATTGGTTCATCCGGGGATAAGAATGGCCTGTCTACGCCGGTTGTAGCCGATACCGATGGTGACGGTGTTGCCGATCGTATTTATGCTGGCGACTTGAAAGGGAACATGTGGGCCTTTGATGTGACGGGAAATAACCCGGGTAACTGGGATGTTGCCCACAGCAGTAGCTCGCCGTTGTTTACTGCAACGGATGCCTCTTCAAACCCGCAGCCCATTACGGCGGCCCCGGTACTGGCTTTGAACACCGCCAATATCACCGGTGCCAGCCCCAATATTATGGTGATGTTTGGCACCGGTCAGTACATAGAAAAAACGGACCTGGCTGATGTCAACCAGCAGCGCTTCTACGCTATCGCTGATAATGGCACGGGCAACCTGACCCCCGCCGACCTGGCGTCGCGCACGCTTTACCAGTCTACCGTGGTGGATAACAATGGCACGGCGAGCACCACTGACGATATCACCTTCTTTATTCGCCAGATGGACGACCCCGCAACAACGAGTATTGATGAAACACCCGCCGATGTGGACTGGACCAGCCAGCAGGGCTGGTACATCAATTTACTGGATGGTTTCGGCAGCAGCCCCAATATTATTGGTGCTGAAAGAGTGGTGACCTCACCCTTGCTCAGGTTAAACACGCTGTTTTTCAGCTCCATCATTCCCGATGGCTCCCCTTGCCAGACTACCGGCGGTTCCGGTTGGCAAAACGTGGTGGATTTCAGGACCGGCAAGCCCTCTACGTTTGCTAATTTTGATGCCAACAAGGACGGGCTGATTAATAGCTCGGATCTGGGCGCGGTAGGTGAGAGCCTGGGCAGTGAGTATGGTTTGATCTCACAGCCTGCTATTTTGGGTGATCATCGTTACACCACCACCAGTACCGGCGAGTTGATTCATGACCAGATTGATACCGGCTCTGTTACCGGCGGTGGTCGTCTGGGTTGGGAAGAGCTGATGCTCAAGTAAATAAAAACGTATTGGGAATAGTATTGAGATGAAAAATTCAAAAGGTTTTACCCTGATCGAATTGATGGTGGTCATTGCGGTCATTGCCATCCTGGCTAGTCTTGCCCTGCCGGCATACCAGTCGCAGATGAAGTCAACGCGAAGAGCGACTGGCCAGGCAGCTTTAATGGGCTTTGCCCAGGCCATGGAAAGGCAGTACACGGAAGAGGGAACTTATGCTAAAGCCGACGGTGATGACGCCGATGAAAGCGGTGTCAGTGTTGCGCCGATTCCATCCGTTTTTGCTTCACAGGCACCGCTGAGTGGTAATGAAAAGTTTTATGATTTGCGCATTATCGATGCCGATAACAGCGGTTATCTACTGCGTGCCATCGCCATTAATGGTCAGGTAGGTGATGGCCCCATTGAATTGAGTAGTACCGGGGCAAAGCGTTGGGACCGGGATGATGACGGTTTTGACGGCTCCGATAACTGTTGGGAAAAATCCTGCTAGCAACGGATATCAACGCCCTGCTTGTTTTCCGGTATGCCGTTATGATTACTGTCAGCGGCTAAACGCAGCCTGCCGCCATAGTTAATAATCAGCTGGGTGGCATATTCTGCTTGCAGGTGGGCCGGGCAGTATTGGATGTTGCCGAATTCTTTTACCGTACCATCGGGCTTGTGCCTGATGTAATGCCGGCCTCCGGAAACACTTAGGGTGATACTTGCCTCGGTGTCTGAAAACGCCATCCGATAAATGAGCTCGCTAGTGCTAGCCATTTTATTATCATCGCCGTCAATAAACACCATAATAAACTTATGCCCATACCGGCTGCATTGTTGCCCGTTGTCTGACAGGCAACTGGTAATCACTCGACCCTGGGAAATCGCTGTGGTTCTCGCCAGGCTGATGGCTTCGATGAGCTTGCTTTTATCGCTGGTGCTGATGACTTCTCGTTGTAAGTGGGCGTATGCAGGAATGACTGCACTGGTGAGTAAGGCGGAGATAGAAAGGGTGATTAAGAGTTCCGATAAGGTATACCCATCGTTGTTGTTCATGGCGACCGTCCCTGGTGGCTGTTTCAGTGCTCTTGATGCGGGTAAATTCCTTTCACCCGCAAAGCATACTATGTCTCCATACTACGCCTCATTGTCATCCATATCCAGTTTACTTAAGCGATAGCGCAGTTGCCGGAATGACATGCCGAGTAATTCAGCGGCTGCTGTTTTATTCCAGCGGCTTCGTTCCAAAGCCAGTTTTATCGCTCTTTTTTCCATGCTTTCCAGAAATTTCTCAAGCGAGCCAAAGGCTTGTTCTGCGTCAGTAGCTTGATAGAGTTCGGTGCCGGCCTCAATATTTTGCCCCCGGCTATTGCCTGAAAGCTGGAGGTCATTGGCGTATATGGTGTTATCGTCACAGAGGGTACAGGCTCTTTCCAGAATATTTTCCAATTCCCTGACATTGCCCGGAAAGTCATAGCGGTTGAGTGCTTCTATCGCATCATCGGTTAGCTTGGGTTCGTTTATCTGCCATTCCCCGGCGAGTTTTTTCAGCATAAATTCGGCCAGCAAGGCGATGTCATCCCGGCGTTCGCGCAGGGCGGGAACATGCACTTCAATGACGTTTATACGGTAGTACAGGTCGTTTCGGAAGCGGCCTTTTTCTACCTCTGAGGGAAGGTCTTTATGGGTGGCGCTGACAATGCGTGCATTAATGGCTATTTCTTCATTGGAGCCGATTCGGCGAATCGATTTTTCCTGGATGGCACGCAATAACTTGACCTGCATAGGCAGTGGTAAATCGGCGACCTCGTCGAGGAACAGGGTGCCGCCATTGGCCGCTTCAAATAAGCCTTGTTTGTCACCAATGGCGCCGGTAAAGCTGCCTTTGTTATGGCCAAAAAATTCACTTTCCATTAACTCACTGGGGATAGCACCACAGTTTACGGCGACAAAAGGGCCACTGCCCCTGGGGCCGTTGGCATGGACCATGCGGGCGACGACTTCTTTTCCGCTGCCCGATTCTCCGCTGATATAAACGGGCGCCTGGCTGCGGGCGAGTTTAGCGATTTTCCCCCTCAGAGCCTCAATAGCCGGGGCTTTCCCCTGCAATTGGACCTGTTGATCCAGTACCGCCTGGTCTACCTGTTTATCCAGCTGCAATGCGCTTTCTACCAGTTGGCGTAAACGATCAAGGTCAACAGGCTTGGTCAGGTAATCAAAGGCGCCGGCTTTTAATGCACTGATCGCGGTTTCAAGACTGCCGAAGGCAGTAATCATGGCCACCGGTGTTTGCGGGCAGTGCTGCTGGATATAGGCGATAACCTCGAGGCCCTCACCATCGGGCAGTTTCATATCGGTCAGGCAGAGATTAAATGTGGTTTTTCCCAGTGCCGCCAAGGCGCTATTAACATCGGCGGCGGTGCTGGTTTCAATGCCCATGCGACCAAGGGTTATTTCCAGTAATTCCCGGATATCAGGCTCATCATCAATAATTAAGACGCGGTATGTGCTCATGGTATGCGCTTACTCGTTGTTATTAGTAGTTAAGTTATCAGGTTCCAGACGCCGATCGGGGTGGGAAAAACTGATGCGAAAACAGCTTTTCCCCGCGCTGGTCCGGGTGTAGTCCAACCGTGCCTGGTTAGCTTCGCAGAGCTCTCTTGAAAGGTACAGGCCAAGGCCGGTGCCGGTGGCTTCCGTGGTAAAAAAAGGTTCAAACAATTTTTCTTCCCGTTCCCTGTCAACGCCATCGCCGTCGTCAATAATATCCAGTATAACCAGCTCGGAAGGCTTAGTAATATAGACTTTAAGGGTGAGCGATGCCTTGCCGGTTTTTTGCTGGCTGTAACGTAAACCATTGTCAAAAAGATTAACCAGTACTTGTTGAAGCTGGCTAATGTCGATGGTGGTATAGAGGTTTTTGGAATCCAGGATAAGCTGGATATGGGGCTCAGTGTCCGCCATTGACTGGTATTCTTTAATGTATTGAGTAAGCCAGGCGCCCAGTTCTTTTTTTTCTGGCCTGGGTGCATGGCGGCGAGAGAGCAGCATGATGTTTTCAATAATTTTGTTCATTCTGCTGCAGTGGTTCTGGATAATTTCTGACAGGCGCAAATCAGCCGCTGACAGTTTTTCAGACTCGGACAATAATTGTGAAGCATGACTGATAGCGCCAAGCGGGTTGCGTATTTCATGGGCAATGCTGGCGGTCAATCGACCCAGCGAGGCCAACTTGATTTGCTGTGCGCGCTGGGTCATCCGGCGATTGTCTTCAATAAAAATCAAAGAGTCACTGTCCTGGGCTTCAGTGAGCCTGGAAAAGCTGGCTTGTAACTCCGGGCCAGTAGCAGTGATGCGAAATGCTGGTGTCTGGAAATGAGGTTGCTGCTGCCATTGTGTAAAGCGTGTGAGCAGGTCGCCGGATAAGTCGCTGATGTTTTCTTCCAGTAACAACTCTTTGGCCGCATCGTTGTGTATTTTAATCTCCCCCTGCTGGTTACTCAGCATAATGCCTGTGCGCATGCGTTGTACGATCAGCTGGTTTAATTGTTCCAGTTGGGTGACAGTAGCCTGTTGCTGGTCTGCATAGGTCTGGGCTTTTCTTATTCTCTGGGCCAGGTTCTGGATAAAAAAGGAAATAATAAATAAGGCAAAACCCATCAGGCCAGCGGGTAACAAACTGGTCATATCAAGATGCTGCTGGGTGACCAGGCGGTAGGTGTCAGCAATAACGGCGAGGCTGGCAATGGCCGCAATCAAGGTTGCCAGCTGCCCTGTCAGTATGATGCTGGCTGCAGCGACAGTGATAACAAGAAAAATTCCCAGACCGCTGATGATGCCTCCGGTGGCATCGGCCAGAAACAGTATGGCGACAACATCGGTAAAAAAATTGGCAAATAAAAACTGATTGCCAAAAGAGGTTTTTTTCGGCAGCACAATGGCCAGATTAACCATGTTGAGCAGGCAGTAAATGCTCACCGTGTAAATAAACAATACCGGCTTAAGTCCACCGACCAGGGGCGTGTTGACGGCCAGCACAAAGGTCAGCAGTAGTGCTAAAGATAACAGCACCCGGTAGCTGGTATAAATCTTTAACAGGCTGAGGTTTTCCTGCTGGGCTTTATTGAGTTCGATTGGCGTCGAATGGGCCATAGAATTGGATGTTCGGATTAATAGGTCAGTGTTTAAGTGTAGGCTAAAACGGTTGATATGGAGAGCGCAGGGAACAAACTTTTTAGCGGGAAAACATCACGTTCAGGAGTAGAATAATGTGACGGCGAGAGGAGCGAAATTTTATTCGGAATTAATCATAGAGGGTTGGGATGGCCAATCTTTTATGCTGTGTCCGTTGGTAGATTGCTACCAGGTGGGAGCTGACCGTTGTGCTGACAGCTTTTCCTTCCAGGAAGTCATCAATTTCATCGTAGCTGATACCCAATACCTGTTCATCGGCTTTTTGTGGTGCCATGCATTCAAGGTCGGCAGTAGGTGTCTTGTCAATCAGCTGCTGTGGCGCGCCCATGTGTTTGGCCAGTTGTTTAACCTGTCGCTTGTTCAGGCCAAATAGCGGCGCGGCATCGCAGGCACCATCGCCCCACTTGGTATAGAAGCCGGTGATATTTTCTGCTGAGTGATCGGTACCCAGCACCAGGCCACCAAGCTTGCCGGCGACTTCATATTGAATGGTCATTCGTACCCTGGCTTTGACGTTTCCCTTGGCAAAATCGATGGCCGCATCACTCTCCGGCAGTAGGGATTGTGCTTCCATTGCCGCCAATACGCTATCGTGAATACCGTCTGTACCGGGTTTGACATTGATGATCAGGCGTTTACCGGGGTTGATGAAATCAATGGAGGACAGCGCGTCTTGCTCATCCTGCTGGATTCCATAGGGTAAGCGCAGGGCAAGGAACTGATAGTCTTCGCTGTTACTCTCCCGGTTAAGCTGTTCAACAGCCAGTTGGGCCAATCGGCCACAGGCACAGGAATCAATGCCACCGCTAATGCCGAGTACCAACCGCCGTGCGCCAGCACGCTTCAGGGTAGACTTGATAAAGTCAATGCGTCGTTGAATTTCAAATTCGGGGTCAATGCTTGGCAGGACTCGCATTTCCTTGATGATTTCAGCTGGGTTCATTGTTCATTTCCGAATTGCGCGGTGTGCGGGCAGGAGCTCAGCGAACCAGATAGGGTGCGCGGTTATCAAATTTGGGTGGGTCGGCACGATCAAACAGTCCCAGGCTAAGCAGGTTGACCCAGGAACGTCCGCCGTCTGTCTCCTTAAACTGGCTTTTGAATTCACCCTTTTTATCCAGTGAGGGGTGCTCGGGGTAGTTACTGCGCAGGACAAACAGGGAATCCTGGGCCAGGTCGTTTAAACCCAGTAGTTGGTAACCCTGGGTCATTACCGCCAGCGCATCGGCTACTGCGGGGGTCTGTGGGTAATTTTCGAGTACATAGCGGCCGCGATCAACTGCAGCAATATAAGCACCGCGGGAGAAATAGTAATTGGCAGTGTTAATCTCATAGCGGGCCAACCGTGCCCGGAGGTAGAGCATACGAGCCTGGGCATCGGGGGCATAGATGCTGTCGGGGTAGCGCGCCAGCAGTTGACGGAAATCACCAAATGATTGCAATGCCGCGCCCGGATCGCGCTGGGTCATATCGGTGGGTAAAAAACGATCAAGGAAGCCCTCGCCCTCGGCGTAGCTGGACAACCCTCTCATGTAGTAGGCGTAATCTGTATTGATATGCTGCGGGTGAAGACGGATAAAACGATCGGATGCGGCAATGGCCGCCTCGGGCTCAAAATTGCGATAGTGCGCGTAGATTATTTCCAGTTGAGCCTGTTCGGCATAGGCGCCAAAGGGGTAGCGGGCTTCCAGTAATTGCAGGTTTTTAATCGCTACCGAGAAGCTTTCATCGCTGAGGTTTACCTGGGCTTTATCGTAGAGTTCCTTTTCCGTCATATCCTGCAGGCGATCCTTTTCTGACGAGCAGGCGATGAGGCCTGTGGCGAGGATAATAATTAAACTGATAAAGCGTATATTCATTCTAACGATTTCCGGCATTTCCTATACAATATGGTCAAGGTAGATGGTTCTGCCGAGGACGAACCCCGGCGGGGTGCTATTTAACCACAGCCAAGCACAGGCATAAAGGTACTTGATGGCAGAGATAATTGAATTTGAGGCTTTGGTTTCGGAGCCGTTTCGTGGTCAGCGACTGGATCAAGTCGCGGCGCAGCTATTCCCTGATTATTCCCGTTCGCGTTTGCAGGCATGGATTAAATCGGGGGAGCTTACGGTGGATGGCAAGCTGATGAAGCCAAGGGATAAGCTCTCATCGGGAGAAACCCTGCGAATTGTGGCTGAGGTTGAGGATGAGCAGCGCTGGGAGCCTGAAGATATTGCGTTGGAAGTAATATTTGAAGATGAGGCCATTATTGTGTTGAACAAGCCGGCCGGGCTGGTGGTGCACCCGGCGGCGGGGCATGCCAGCGGTACATTGTTGAATGGATTGTTGAGCCATTGTCCGGATCTGGCCAGCATGCCCCGGGCGGGGATTGTGCATAGGCTGGATAAGGACACCAGTGGCCTGATGGTGGTGGCGAAGACGCTGGCAGCACAAAATCACCTGGTCTCGCAGTTACAGGCGCGATCGGTGAGCCGTGAATATGAAGCCATCTGCTTTGGCGTGATGACCGGGGGTGGTACGGTGGATAAGCCGATAGGGCGGCATCCCCGGCAACGTAAAAAAATGGCCGTGCTGGCGCAAGGCGGTAAAGAGGCAATAACGCATTATCGCCTGATTAAGCGGTTTGGCAGTCACACCCATATTCGTTGCCAATTGGAGACGGGCCGCACCCACCAGATTCGGGTACATATGGCACAGATAAAATACCCCCTGCTGGGCGACCCGCTCTACGCCGGTAGGCCCCGTATTCCCAAGGCCGCCAGCCAGTTGCTGATCGATACCCTGAGAAGTTTTGGTCGCCAGGCATTGCATGCCAGGCGATTAAGCCTGGTACACCCGTTTTCCGCTGAAGAAGTCAGTTGGGAGGCGGCTTTACCCGAGGATATGCTGCAGCTGCTGTCCGTGCTCGACTCGGAAGACCCTGCGTGAATGGCGCTTATCCCTTTGCTGTGGTTAAGCCGGACTGGCCCGCTCCCGGGCATATTGAAGCATTTACCAGTTGCCGTTCAGGCGGTTTTAGCCTGCCCCCTTATGATGAGTTTAACCTCGGCTTGCATGTGGGTGATGATAGCGATCGAGTCAAACGAAATCGGCAGCAGTTACTGGCGTCCTGTTCCGGGCTTGAAAAAATCCACTGGTTGCAACAGGTACATGGTACACGTTGCGTTTATGCTGATGGTCTGGGTTCCTGCCCCGAGGCCGATGCCTCCTTTACCGAACTAAAGGGGGTGGCTTGTGCCGTGATGACGGCGGACTGCCTGCCGTTATTGTTCTGTGATGATCGTGGTCGCCAGGTCGCAGCAGTGCATGCGGGTTGGCGCGGCCTTTGTGCGGGTGTGATTGAAGCAGCCGTGGCGGCCTTTGATGTTGCTCCCGCTGGTCTGCTGGTGTGGCTGGGCCCGGCAATCAGTCGCGATTATTTTGAAGTGGGTGCCGAGCTTAGGGAGCAGTTTCTACAGGCGGCAAGCGGAGGGCAGCAAGCAAATGTTGCGGCCGCTTTTGTCTCGAATGACGATAAGCCAGGACATTACTTTGCCGACTTGTATGCATTGGCTCGCAGTCGCTTATCATCCCTGGGGGTAGAAAATATTTACGCTGAGCAGAGCTGTACTTACGCCGATAGCGCGTGTTTTTATTCCTACCGCCGACAGGCCGTCACCGGTCGTATGGTGTCACTAATTTACAAAAAGCCTTGAAAATACCCGCCAGAGCCCCATCTATAAACCAGTAATAAGCTGTTGTGGAATCCCATGGCTATAGCTTTGGGTCTAATCAATAAGGAGCTGGAAGATGCGAATCGATCGCTTTACCAATCAATTACAGGCGGCGCTGGGTGATGCCCAGTCGCTGGCCGTGGGTCGCGACCATAATGTGATCGACCCGGTGCATTTACTCTCGGTTATGCTCAGTCAGCAGGGCGGTTCTGCGCGGCCATTATTGTCACAGGCCGGTGGCAATCTCTCTGCGTTGGACGAAAGCATCAATCAGGCGCTTGATAAGTTGCCTACCGTTCAGGGCGGTAGTGGTGATGTGCATATGTCCAATGATTTGAGTCGTGTGCTGAATGCAGCGGATAAAATTTCGCAACAAAATCAGGACGCCTACATTTCATCGGAAGTGGTGATGCTGGCGATGTTGGAGGCCAGCACCTCGGTTAAATCACTGTTAGCAAAAGCCGGGATGAATCAACAGTCACTGCAAGTGGCAATCGATAATGTTCGAGGAGGAGAGTCTGTGAATGACCCCGCAGCTGAAGAATCGCGCCAGTCGCTGGAAAAATACACTGTGGATTTGACTGCCCGCGCTGAGCAGGGAAAATTGGATCCTGTGATTGGTCGTGATGATGAGATACGCAGAACGATTCAGGTATTACAGCGTCGTACCAAAAATAATCCGGTGCTCATTGGTGAGCCGGGTGTGGGTAAAACAGCCATTATTGAAGGGCTGGCGCAGCGTATCGTGAATGGCGAAGTACCGGAGGGTTTGAAAGACAAACGTTTATTGTCACTGGATTTAGGTTCGCTGCTAGCGGGGGCAAAATTCCGTGGTGATTTTGAAGAGCGTATGAAAGCCGTTTTGAACGAATTGGCGAAGCAGGAAGGTCGAGTGATTCTGTTTGTCGATGAGTTGCACACCATGGTGGGTGCGGGTAAAGCAGAGGGGGCGATGGATATGGGCAATATGCTCAAGCCGGCTCTGGCCCGAGGTGAGCTGCATTGTGTCGGTGCAACAACCCTGGATGAATATCGTCAGCATGTTGAGAAAGATGCGGCGCTGGAGCGCCGCTTTCAGAAAGTGTTAGTGGATGAACCCAGTGAAGAAGATACGATTGCTATCTTGCGGGGTTTGAAAGAACGCTATGAAGTTCATCATGGTGTCGATATGACCGATGCCGCGATTATTGCCGCGGTGAAGTTATCCCAGCGTTATATTACTGACCGACAATTACCCGATAAGGCGATTGATCTTATCGATGAGGCAGGTAGCCGTATTCGAATGGAAATTGATTCCAAACCAGAGAGTTTGGATAAGCTGGAACGACGGTTAATACAGTTAAAGATTCAGCGTGAAGCGGTTAAAAAAGACAAGGATGAGTCGGCCATAAAGCAGCTCGATATTCTTAACGGCGACATCACCGTGGTGGAAAAAGATTATGCTGATTTAGAAGAAATCTGGCTGGCAGAGAAGGCGTCAGTACAAGGTTCACAACAAATCAAGAGTGAACTGGAGCGGGCGAAACTCGAACTGGAAGCTGAGCAGCGTGCCGGTAACCTGACGCGAATGTCGGAATTACAGTATGGCGTTATACCTGCGTTGGAGAAGCAACTGCAGGCGGCCAGTGACATTGATACCAAAGATATGACATTGTTAAGGAACAAGGTCACCGATGAAGAAATTGCTGAAGTGGTTTCTCGCTGGACCGGTATTCCCGTATCGAAGATGCTGGAAGGTGAACGGGAAAAATTACTGCACATGGAAGACGAGTTGCACCAACAGGTCATCGGTCAATCTGAAGCGGTGACGGCGGTGTCCAATGCGGTTCGTCGGGCGCGTGCAGGTTTGTCTGATCCCAATCGACCCAATGGTTCATTTCTTTTTCTTGGGCCAACCGGTGTCGGCAAAACAGAATTATGCAAGGCCCTGGCCAACTTCCTGTTTGACAGTAATGATGCCATGGTGCGCATTGATATGTCTGAATTTATGGAGAAACATTCAGTGGCCAGGCTGATTGGCGCTCCCCCCGGTTATGTGGGCTATGAGGAGGGCGGATACCTGACGGAAGCGGTAAGGCGTCGGCCTTATTCAGTACTACTTCTGGATGAAGTTGAAAAAGCACACCCCGATGTTTTCAATATCCTGTTGCAGGTACTCGACGATGGTCGCTTAACCGATGGGCAGGGGAGGACCGTTGATTTTCGTAATACGGTAATAGTAATGACATCGAATATGGGCTCGGACGTGATTCAGCAACTGGCTGGCGAAAGTAATTATGAGAAAATGAAGGCGGCGGTGATGGACGTGGTAGGATGTCATTTCCGCCCCGAATTTATTAACCGCATTGACGAGACGGTGGTTTTCCATCCACTGGGCCAGGAACAAATCAGGGGCATAGCGACGATCCAAATGGATATCCTCAAGCAGCGTCTGCGCGATCGCGACTTATCACTGGAGGTGTCGGACCAGGTGATGGACAAGTTGGCAAGTATTGGTTTTGATCCGGTATACGGTGCTCGTCCCTTGAAACGGGCGATTCAGCAATATCTTGAAAATCCATTGGCCGAGGAGATTCTGCAGGGTAAGTTTGCCCCGGGCGATGTGATCAAATCATCACTGGCGCCCGATGGAGAGCAAATTATATTTACGGTTTAACTGAGGATAATAAAAAGGCCGCGAAAGCGGCCTTTTTATTAAAAGCGAATCACTCGCAGTTGAGGTCAATAAATTTTTGGGCTCTTTCGCGTTGTGCGGCTTTCTCATCTTCGGTGAGGAAACGCTTGCTGCCATCGGGGTCGGTGATCCTGACGCGGGCACTTTCCAGTGCAGCGAGATTGTTTTTTGCCTGCTGACAAATCTCAGGGTCTTTGGCGGCTATTCCCTCAATCGCTTGCGGTCCTGATGCCGCTGCCCCATCGTCGTTCTGGCTACCCGTTTGTACTCCTTCCGAGACGGCACTGTTGAGGGTGTTTTTTTCTACAAATACGGCATCGACGCCCTCTGGAGGGAGGTCGGCATACTGGGGGTTACCTTTCTGGTCAGTCCATGTCCAGTAGCCTTTTTTACCGGCCTGAACAGGGCCAGAGAGGGCTATAGCGAGTACCAGGCCGAAAACAGTAAGGGCGGGAAAATACTTGGTCATTAGGCTTTCTCGTCAGTTAAGTGGCAATGAATGGTGTCAAGTATGGCAAAGAACCTCGAATGTGAAAGGAATCGTGCCGCAAAATGTGCGTTTTAGACATTAAATGAGCCACTTTAGGGGCAGAGTGTTGACATTACTCAAACATCATTCACAATTATAGGTTCATATTGATGGCCAGTCCTTGTCACTTACCGGTGGCTCTGACTAGCGTCGGGTTGGAACTTACCGGTTCCATCTTCGGGACGCTCCCTTCACTCTGCAAACACACGACCTGTGTTGCGAGAATACCCGTCACTGCCGTATTGCGCAGGGCGATGGACAGTTAACTGTCTGCGGTGTTGTCGCCTGGTGTGTTCCCGAGCTTTGGGAGCCCCAGAGGTTGTGAGATTTGTAGCCGCCTTGTTTCGCAGGGTTGTTCATTTCCACAGTTATTTTTTAACGCTGAGCTAAGAGGGTTTATCAGTGGAAATGTTATCCGGTGGAGAAATGGTCGCGCGGGCCTTGGAAGACGAAGGTGTTGAATTTATCTTTGGCTATCCAGGCGGCACGGTACTTCATATTTACGATGCACTGTTCCAAAGTGGAAAAGTGCCCCATATCCTGGTGCGGCACGAGCAGGCCGCGACCCATGCGGCCGACGGCTATGCCCGTGCCACGGGAAAGACGGGTGTGGTACTGGTGACCTCGGGTCCCGGGGCGACCAATGCGATTACCGGTATCGCAACGGCCTATATGGATTCTATCCCCATGGTGGTGTTGTCCGGGCAGGTGCAAAGTCACCTGATTGGTGATGATGCTTTCCAGGAAACGGATATGGTGGGTATTTCCCGGCCTATCGTAAAGCACAGTTTTTTGGTGAAGAAAACTGAAGATATTCCCTCGACAATTAAAAAGGCTTTTTACCTGGCATCCAGTGGGCGGCCGGGGCCGGTGGTGGTCGATATTCCCAAGGATATTACTAACCCGACAGACAAATACGAGTATATTTATCCTGAGAAGGTTAAATTGCGCTCTTATACGCCAGCCAATCGCGGCCACGCCGGTCAAATCAAGAAAGCGGTGCAATTACTGCTAAACGCAAAACGCCCGGTCATCTATTCGGGTGGCGGTGTAGTTCAGGGCGGCGGCAGTGAATTGCTGACGGCGCTGGCGCGCGAGTTGAATTATCCGGTAACCAATACCTTGATGGGGCTTGGTGGTTATCCGGGCACTGATCGCCAGTTCCTCGGTATGTTGGGGATGCACGGTACCTACGAGGCCAACAATGCCATGCACCATAGCGATGTCATTTTGGCCATTGGCGCCCGGTTTGACGATAGGGTGACCAATACCCCGAATAAGTTTTGCCCCACGGCGAAAATTATTCATATCGACATTGACCCGACGACCATCGCGAAAACCATTGATGTGGACATTCCTATTGTGGGCCCGGTTGAGTCTGTGTTGTCAGATATGCTCAAGCAGGTGAAGGATCGCTGTGCTAAAACGCCAGCACTGCCCGATCGTGAAGCCCTGCAAAGCTGGTGGCAGCAGATTGATGAATGGCGTGAAAATCACGGTATTTATCACAGCCCGCGTTATGACTTGGACAGCGGTTTTATCAAGCCGCAACAAGCCATTGAAACCTTGTATCGGGTGACCGAGGGCAATGCCTTTGTGACCTCCGATGTGGGGCAGCACCAGATGTTTGCAGCGCAGTATTACCGGTTTAATCAACCGCGCCGATGGATAAATTCGGGTGGCCTTGGCACTATGGGTTTTGGCCTGCCCGCAGCGATGGGGGTCAAGCTGGCTTTTCCCGATGCCGATGTCGCCTGTGTGACCGGTGAGGGCAGCATCCAGATGTGTATCCAGGAGCTCTCTACCTGCACTCAATATAAAGTGCCGGTGAAAATCATCAACTTGAATAATGGTTATTTAGGGATGGTCAAGCAGTGGCAGGATATGCAATACAGTGGTCGCTATGCACAGAGCGTCTATGAGGATTCGCTGCCTGATTTTATCAAGTTGGCTGAAGCTTACGGCCACGTTGGGATCAAGGTTGAAAAGCTGGATGATCTTGAAGATGCAATGAAAGAAGCTTTTAGCCTCAAGGATCGGTTGGTCTTTATGGATATCTATGTTGATCGACATGAGCATGTTTACCCTATGCATATAGCGCCTAACGGCTCAATGCGTGATATGTGGTTAAGTAAAACGGAGCGAAGCTGATGCGTCATATAATCTCAGTATTAATGGAGAATGAACCTGGCGCCCTGAGTCGAGTGGTCGGCCTGTTTTCCCAGCGCGGTTATAACATTGAAAGCCTCAATGTTGCCCCGACCGAAGATAGCAGCCTGTCGCGGTTGACTCTGACCACGGTTGGCGATGAACGAACCATTGAACAGATCACCAAGCAGCTTAATAAATTGATTGATGTGGTTAAGTTGGTAGACCTGACCGAGGGTGCCCATATTGAGCGTGAGTTGATGTTGGTTAAGGTCCGCGCCACCGGTGCCCAGCGGGCTGAGATCAAGCGATGCACGGATATTTTTCGTGGCCAAATCATTGATGTGGGCACCAGTGTGTATACCCTGCAGATCACCGGTACGGCTGATAAACTGGATGCTTTTCTGGAGGCGGTCGGTGATGCGGCGGTGCTGGAGGTTGTTCGCAGTGGTGTTTCGGGTGTTGCCAGGGGCGAAAAAGTCTTAAGTCTTTGAATTATTAGTTTTTTTTCAAGGCTGTCGCTACCTGATGGCCTTTTTTTTGTTCTAGATTAATGCCGTGGTTAGCCAGTGGGTTAATATATAAGTATTAGACACTATGGTGCATTTTTTATACATGTTGGTATAATGCTGCGCGGTTTTCCCTCACATTAATCACGGTGAAGAATGTCATGACCTCAAAAGCCCAGATCCCCAGCGTTGAAGAGCGTATTCAAACCATCATCACCACGATTCGCTCGGAAGAGCGACGGCTCAGGGACAAGTACGCTATCTTGCAATACCAGGACATGATTGGCTTGAGTATTATGCTGGTGTCGCTGCTCGGCATGATTGGTAGTGGCTGGTTGTACTTTAATGATGTGATTCCTGCCTGGCTCTGTATTGTAACGGCGGCCATCTTTGCCTCGCTCTCCCATGAGTTGGAGCATGACCTGATTCATCGCCAGTATTTCAAAAAGAACAATTTCATGCATAACCTGATGATGTTGATGGTTTGGCTGATGCGCCCTAATACGGTGAGCCCCTGGTATCGTCGCGGTATGCACTTCCTTCACCATAAAACCTCCGGTACTGAAAAAGACCTCGAGGAGCGGCTGGTAGGCAACGGTATTGCCTACGGCTTTTTGATGCGTTACCTGGTGATGTTTGATGGCTTGATCGGGATGATAGTGCGTCGCACGGCTTTAAAGAAAGACATTGAAAATTTTTCAGTGCTTGAAGTTATCAATGCGGCTTTCCCTTTGGCACTGCTTTATTTCGGTGGCTGGTATGTTTTCCTGGCTTTTCATGGCTATGACGCTATTTGGGGCGCCACAACGGCCTATCCTGCGCTGTTATTGCAAGGCATGAATGTTGTCGACTTTCTGGTGGTGGTGCTGATTGCGCCCAACTTCCTTCGTTCGGCTTCATTAAATTTCGTGACGTCTGCCATGCATTATTACGGCGGGGTAAATAACCTGATTCAGCAGACGCAAATTCTCAAACCCTGGTTTTTCGCGCCGTTGCATTTATTCTGTTTTAACTTTGGTAGCACGCATGCTATCCACCACTTTGTAGTGGGACAGCCATTTTATATTCGCCAGATGGTGGCGAAAGTGGCGCATAAGGTGATGGTAGAAAATGGCGTCAAGCTCAATGACTTGAGTACGTTTATGACCGCCAATCGCTGGGTTCATACCTGAGTTAGTGAATTTTTATAATAAAAAAGGCCGCATAATGCGGCCTTTTTTCATGGCGGGGGTTTAAACAATCTTTGTCATCGCCGTCATATAACCGCGCAGTTCAGTGCCAATCACCTCAACCGGATGGTTGCGAATGGCTGCGTTTACCGTAACCAGCTCCTGATTATCGACGCCCATGTCTTTCAACGCCAGACCTTTGCCGATAACGTCGGTATTGATCTTGCTCATGAAGTCTTTCAATAGCGGGCGACAGGCGTGGTCGAACAGGTAACAGCCGTATTCTGCAGTATCAGAAATAACCACGTTCATTTCGTACAGCTTTTTACGGGCGATGGTGTTGGCAATCAGCGGCGTTTCGTGCAGTGACTCGTAGTAGGCGGACTCTTCCTTAATGCCGGCCTGTACCATCACTTCAAAAGCCAGCTCAACACCGGCCTTGCACATGGCGACCAGTAAAATACCGTGGTCATAGAATTCCTGCTCGGTGATTTCCTGCTCGGTATTGGCGGATTTTTCGAACGCTGTTTCGGCGGTGGCGGCGCGCCAGCTCAACAGGTTGGCATCATCGTTGGCCCAGTCTGCCATCATGGTTTTGGAAAACTCGCCCTGCATGATGTCGTCCTGGTGCTTTTCGTACAGTGGGCGCATGATGGTTTTCAGCTCTTCAGCCAAATTAAAGGCCTTGATTTTGGCCGGGTTGCTGAGGCGGTCCATCATATTGGTGATGCCGCCCATTTTCAGCCCTTCGGTGACCGTTTCCCAGCCGTATTGGATTAGCTTGGAAGCATAGGTTCCCTCAATACCCTGCTCAACCATCTTGTTAAAGCAGAGGATGGCGCCGGTTTGTAACATACCGCAAAGAATGGTTTGCTCACCCATCAGGTCTGATTTGACTTCGGCGATGGGGGAGGACTCCAGTACGCCTGCACGATCACCGCCGGTGCCGGAGGCCAGCGCCTTGGCAATGGCCAAGCCGTCGCCATTGGGGTCGTTCTCGCGGTGTACGGCAATCAATGTTGGCACGCCAAAGCCGCGTTTATACTCTTCACGGACTTCGGTGCCCGGGCATTTGGGACAGCACATCACCACGGTGAGGTCTTTGCGAATCTGCATGCCTTCCTCAACCAGGTTGAAACCGTGGGCATAGTCCAGGGTGGCACCTTCTTTCATCAATGGCATGATGGTGGTGACAACATCGGTATGCTGCTTGTCAGGGGTCAGGTTCATGACGATATCGGCCTGGGGAATCAGTTCTTTATAGGTGCCGACAGTAAAACCATTCTCAGTGGCGTTCTTCCAGGACTGGCGCTTTTCCTCGATAGCCGCACTGCGCAAGGTATAGGATACATCCAGGCCGCTGTCACGCAGATTCAGACCCTGGTTCAGGCCCTGGGCGCCACAGCCGACAATAACGATCTTCTTGCCCTTGATATAGTCACAGCCGCTGGCAAATTCTTCTTTACCCATAAAACGGCATTTGCCCAGTTCTTCCAGCTGCAGTCGCAGGGGAAGGGTGTTGAAATAATTTTGGCCCATAGTCGGTACTCCTCTTTGATAAAATCAGCGGCAGGTTTTAGCTTTTTTCAGCGCTGTGCCCCTTGCTGTGTTCCGGCGCGGTAGTCGTTAACGCTCGATGAATAGTGTGGAGGCGCACTCTACCTAAAATTCACTGTTGCGTAAAATGAAATATAAGAGATAATTCGTTGCGTATATCGCAATAACGAGTCGGCGCTATTTATGGATACCAGGGATTTACAGTTATTTCTCACGCTCAGTGAAACGCTTCATTTTGGCCGGACTGGAGAGGGGATGTATTTGAGTGCTTCTGCAGTTAGCCGCCGGGTTAAGGGTATGGAAGAGGAGGTTGGCCAGCGCCTGCTGGAAAGAGATAACCGGCGGGTATCACTGACCGAGGCGGGCAGGCAGTTTCAACTCTATGCACGCCAGGCGTTGGCGGCGTGGCAGACGTTTAATCAAGCAGTAAGGCGTGAGGCAGAGTTACTCAGCGGTGAGGTCAGTGTTTACTGCTCGGTAACAGCGGCTTATAGCGTGTTATCTGGCGTGCTTGAGCCCTTTCGGCGCCGCTATCCGGATATCGACATCAAGCTGCGCACCGGTGATCAGGCGGATGCGATCAATCATCTGTTGGCTGGCGATGCGGATATCGCCATTGCGGCTCGCCCGGATAAATTGTCCTCTCGTTTGCAGTTCCAGACCTTAACGCACTCCCCGCTACTGTTTATTTACCCTGCTATTCACTGCGCGGTAGAGAGTAGAATCCGGAGTCAGTTGGAGGCTGCCAGGCCGTTATCCTGGCAAGATGTGCCGTTTATTGTGTCGGAGCGGGGCCTGGCCAGAACGCGGCTGGAACAGTGGTTTCGCAGCGAGGGGCTAAAGCCGGATATCTATGCGCAGGTCAGTGGCCACGAGGCGATTGTTAGTATGGTAGCGCTGGGGTTTGGTGTCGGTGTGGTGCCTGAGCTGGTGCTGGCTAACAGTCCGCTCAAGGAAAAAGTCCAGGTATTGGAGGTATCGTCACCGCTGGCACCTTTTGCAGTGGGGCTTTGTGCCTCGGTTCAGCGATTGGAAAACCCCCTGGTCAAGGCGTTTTGGGATTGCGCGAAGGCATCGTACCGAAGCGAATTTTAATCTATTATAAGCAGTTCACACTATCCGCTATAAAAGACAGCATTATGAATGATCAACAGGACAATCATCAGCAAGCTCAAGCCAGCGAAGAAAAGACCAATACCGAGTCCTTGATTCTAATTGATGAGCACGAGGAAGAAGTGCATGTCGATGGCAAAACCGTTCGGCGCAGGGGGATTTATTTGTTGCCGAATTTATTCACTACGGCGGCCCTTTTTTCGGGTTTCTATGCCGTGGTCTCGGGAATGAATGGCAAGTTTGAAGTTGCAGCGATTGCTATTTTTGTGGCGATGATCCTCGACGGTTTGGATGGACGCGTTGCGCGGCTTACCAATACCCAGAGTAAATTTGGTGCCGAATACGACAGTCTTGCCGATATGGTGTCCTTTGGGGTTGCCCCGGCGCTGGTGATGTTTAGCTGGGCACTGTCTGATTTAGGCAAGTTGGGTTGGGCGGCGGCATTTATCTATTTGGCCTGTGCAGCGCTTCGCCTGGCGCGGTTTAACACCCAGATTGACACCGCTGATAAAAATTATTTTTCCGGTCTGGCCAGTCCGGCAGCGGCAGCGGTGGTGGCTGGTATTGTTTGGGTCAGTGCTGAAGAGGGCTGGGTGGGTAGCCAGTTGCCGGTTGAATTAGCCGTGATTGCCGCGATAGCTACCGCGGCTACCGGTTTTTTGATGATTCTCAATGTGCCTTATCACAGTTTTAAGGGCCTGGATTTAAAAGGACGAGTGCCCTTTGTGGTGATGATTGTAGTGATTCTCCTGTTTGGCCTGGTGATGTCCGATCCGCCAAGAATTTTGTTGGCTGGTTTTTTGGTTTACGCCTTGTCGGGGCCGGTGTGGGCCGGATACAAGAAGCTTCGCAAGTCGTAACAACGGTAAATAGTAACTTCAAGGGAATTTTTTCCTGTGCTTCGGTCTAAGTAATGGATTAATCAGGAGCCGATAGCGTGCTAATAAAAAATAAAGCAGACTTTTCTTCCGCTGATATTACCCCCGAAAGCATTTACCTCAGGCGCAGGGAATTTATCGGGGCTTCATTGATTGGCTCGGCGGCGTTAATGACCGGGACTAATGCCCGTGCCGATGCCGAGCTGGCTCGCTTGAACTTTAAAAAAACCACCCGAGACACGAGCGGTGGTTTTAGTACGGATGAAGCCCTGACGCCCTATGATGATGTAAAGCGCTACAACAATTTCTATGAGTTTGGTATGGACAAGGGTGATCCGGAAAAATATGCCGGTGGCTTGACCACAATGCCCTGGTCCGTTGCTATGGAGGGTGAGATAGCCAAACCGGGTAATTATCCACTGGAAGATATTCTCAGCTGGGTGGACCTTGAGGAACGCATATATCGCCTGCGCTGTGTTGAGGCCTGGTCCATGGTCATTCCCTGGGTGGGGTTTTCCCTTGCAGCGTTGATTAAAAAAGTACAGCCGACATCAAAGGCCAACTATGTTCAGTTTGTTACCCTGGAGCGTCCAGCTGAAATGCCTGGCCAGCGTTCCCGCTTTAGCACCATTGACTGGCCCTATGTTGAGGGCTTGCGTATGGACGAGGCCATGCACCCGTTAACACTGCTCGCCGTCGGCGTGTATGGGCGGGTGTTGCCGAATCAGAACGGTGCGCCGCTGCGCCTGGTGGTGCCGTGGAAATATGGTTTTAAAAGCATCAAGTCGATTGTCAAAATACGCTTCCTGGAAAAACAGCCGCCGACTACCTGGCAGCAATTGGCGCCTTCGGAGTATGGATTTTACGCCAATGTTAACCCGCAAGTAGATCATCCGCGCTGGAGCCAAAAAAGCGAACGGCGGTTGCCCACTACGTTATTTAGTCCAAACAGGATTCCTACACAGCGGTTTAATGGCTATGCCGAACAGGTGGCAGGCTTATACAAGGGCATGGATTTAAGCAGGTATTATTGATGCCATTGAGTTTGCTGATATTTGTGTTGGCGCTGTTGCCGTTGCCGCTGATGGTCTGGCAGAGTAGCCAGGGGCCTGATCCCGGTAAGGCGCTGGTGTTGTTAAGCGGCCTTTGGGCGATCCGCTTGCTGATCATTACGCTGGCCTTAACGCCGATTAAGCGGTGGCTGGGTTTTATTGCTGTGCTGCGTTATCGCCGGATGATGGGCTTGTATGTCTGGTTTTATGCGTCCTTGCACCTGGTGACGGTATTGACGTATTTACTCGGCTGGAGCTGGGCTGTTTTTCTCGAAGAGTTCAGCGAGAGGCCCTATATGGCGCTGGGCATCACCGCCTGGCTGTTATTGCTGCCATTGGGCCTGACCTCCAATCGCTGGATGATGAAAAAGCTGGGACGGCGCTGGAAGCGTCTGCATCGGCTGGTCTACGTGATTGCGATTCTTGCCTGCGGTCATTTTATCTGGCTGATTCGCTCCGATTATGCAGAGGCGCTGGTGTATGCACTGTTGATGCTGGTGTTATTACTTTCTCGCCTGCCGGCGCGCACACGATCGCTGCTAATTAGCGAATAGATTAATAAATGCACATCGAATGAGCCACTATTGCGTTGATTGATCGATTAACAGGCGCTGTCAGGAGAATTTTCAAGTATTACCTTGTTAGCCGTTGACAGTATTGGCTTCGCCCGTATAATGCGCGCTCGCTGTCGGGGCACTCAACCGCAGTGAGCTGGCAACACAATATGCTAACGCATTAAATTTCTTGGATTTTTTCCAAAAAGTAGTTGCTAATCAGGGCGTGATCGTTATAATGCGCGTCCCTTGTTTGGGGTGACCCCCAAGCGAGACCCATATCCGAGCGATATTGGGAAGTTCTTTAACAACGAGATCAAGTAATTCGTGTGGGCGCTTACTGGATGATGACGGTTATTT
>JAUXHA010000092.1 GCA_030621845.1 Spongiibacteraceae bacterium | reverse complement strand
AGGGTAATCTCGCCGTCCAGCGTCAGCGACTTGGTATGCAACAGACCACCTTGATACTCAAAAATATGCACCCCTGCCGCCACCAAATTCGCGTAATAACTTCGGCTGGCCGCGCTGACAACCCACGAGTCATTGCGCCAGGGGAATATAACCGTGGTCTCCACCCCGCGACGGGCACTTGCACACAGAGCTGCTTGCATCGACTCATCGGGAACATAATAGGGCGTGGTGATGGTTAGTTGATGCCTGGCGGCGTAAATCAATGTTTCGAACATTTCCGGCATCGCCGAGTAGCGCGCCGTTGGGCCGGTGCCGATCACCTGCGCGGGAAAGCCAGGCGGGGATAAGCTTGGCGACTGAAGCAGTAATTCGTCGATATTCTCACCCGTTTCCGCCTCCCAGTCGGCGGCGAACAGGTATTGATTCTGGCGAACAACCGGCCCCTCGAAACGCATCATCGCATCGACCCAGGGCGCATACCGCGCCTTGACGCGAAACTCCGGGTCAGCGCAATTCTGGCTTCCGCAATAACTAATCCAGTCATCAACAATCACAATTTTGCGGTGGTTGCGCAAATCAATACGCCCCTTAACCGGCCCCAGCAATGGGTTGCCCAATGGCAATGCGACCGCCAACTGTACCCCGGCATCACGCATGGCTGGCCAGTGCACCGAGGCGATCATACTGCGCGAGCCCATACCGTCTGCCATCGCCCGGCAAGATACTCCCCGAGCAGCGGCTCGCTTCAATGCCGCGACGATTTTGCCGCCGTTATTATCCGGCAACCAGATATAGAACAGCAGGTGAACATGCTCTTTGGCCCGATCGATATCCACTACCATGGTATCGATGACGGCATTCGAATCAGCCAATAACTGCGCGCGGTTGCCGCCGACCACATCGAAACCATTGATTGATTTTCCGGTCTGGAATAAATGTACGTACTGTTGCGGTAAATCAACCGGCTCAGATTCTTCTTCGGAGGCCACGCTCTTTAATTGCGAAGACAGCCGCGCGAGAATCCGCTGCGCCCGCTCTACCCGGCGCCGACCTATATTGATTTCACCTAACAGGATATAAGCCAGTATACCTATTACCGGAAGCGCGATAAGCAGCACAATCCAGGCGACGCGAGAAGCGGGGTTACGGTGGGGTCGCAGCAAGATTCTGACTACAAAAATGATCAGCAGCGCGACATACAATAGCGGCTGAATAATACTGGCGATTAGCACTTGATCCACGACTTAACCGCGCTCCGCTCGATGACGTTTATTTATTGGCTTTCGATAAGGTACTAATACGGCGGCCAAATCTAGGCAAGGGTTTCAGCGATCAGCTGCAGTGCCCGCCTGGCATCAACCGGCTTACTGAGAAAACCCTGGGCGGACGCCCCCTCAGCTTGCGAAAGACCAGCATCGTCATTACCACTAACAAAAATAACCGGAGTATGGGCAATATCAGCGCTGTCACGAATTTTTGCCAGCGTTTGATAACCGCTTAGCCCCGGCATAATGATATCCAGCAACACAAGATCAATGCCACCTTTAGCAAGAATTTTTAAAGCCTGCTCGCCACTTTTAGCCGCCTTCACTTTATAGTGCGGGCGCAATAAACCGGACAGCAGGTCAATGTTGATCGCCGTGTCATCGACGACCAATATCACTTTATTTTCATTAGCCATAATAAATTTTTCTCATTCGCTTACATTGACTCGGTATCGATTTCTACAGCTAGCGCCAGGGCGCCCTCAAAGTCATATTCGCCAAGCAATGCTTCTATTTTTTCTATTGTTTTAATCACTGAATCATCATCGATCCTGGCCTTAATACGCGGCATCACTTTCCCGGCATCGACATCAAAGTCTTCTAACAGACTGACCAACTGCGCAAGCAATTCTGCTACTGGCAGATCATCAACTGCTGCTGTAGCATTGCTATTAAGAGCTTCGTCACTAGCTGTTGCGGCATTAATCCGACCCAACATTAGCTCAAGCTCTTGCAACAGACATTCAACAATAATCGGGGCAACTTCACCACCCGTTTTCAGAGCCAGCTCTAACACTTCTGCCTCTTTTGACAGTTGTGAAATACCCAGGTTAGCCGCAACCCCCTTGATAGTATGTGCGTCTATTTCAAGCTGTACATAATCGCCATCGCTTAACAGCTGCTGGAGCCGAGCTGCGGCATCCGCTTGGGCCGCACTAAACTTGGCCAGCAACTCTCGGTACAGCTGGACGTTACCCGCGCAACGCGCAATGGCTGCTTTGCTATCGATCCCCTCTATAGATATTTGATCAACTCTATCTACTTGCGCACTTTCATCATCAGCAATTTGAAGACGACTGCGCCGATGCTCAGGCACCGCAACGTGCGCAGCGATGACGTTAAATAACTCACTCACTTCAATAGGCTTGGCAACGTGGTCGTTCATACCGCTTTCAAGTGCCGCCTCACGGTCAGAGGCAAAGGCATTGGCGGTCATGGCAATAATGGGTAGGTCGGCAGAGCGACCGTCTTTACGTATCGCCCGAGTCGCTCCGTAACCGTCCAGTACCGGCATTTGGATATCCATCAGTACGCCGTCAAAATAATCCGGCCGCGCCTTCACCGCATCAACGGCCTCAAGGCCATTAACCACTAACGTCACCTCGCAACCGGCCTTTTCTAAAATCTCTCTGGCGACCTGTTGATTGATTTCATTATCCTCTACCAACAACAAGCGAGCACCGAAGCAATGCATAGGCAAGCCCTGGGCAGATCTGCGATCGCGCACCACCGAGCCCTTACCAAACGCCATCAGGATACCGTCGAGCAGTGTTGACTGGGATACTGGCTTAACCAGTATGCCGTCCAACTCCACCTCTTGAGCCTCAGCCTCAAGCTGTTCGCGATCATAAGCGGTCACCATCATCACGGACGGTATGCTTACCAGATTCTTATCGGCCTTAATCCTGCGCGTGACTTCCAATCCATCCATGTTTGGCATTTTCCAGTCCATCACCACCAGGTCAAATTGTGACTCTTTAGGCGCGGCCTCTAAAATCTCTATTGCCTCCACCCCATCCTCAGCAACATCAACCTGATACTCAAAGGACTCAAGATAGCGCGAAAGAATTACTCTGGAGGACGGATTATCGTCGACAACCAAAACCTTCAGCCCTTGCAGATCAACATCGAGTTCAGCACGCTTGGTAAGCTCATGCTCATTCGCACGCCCAAAGCGGGCTGTGAACCAAAAGGTGGAACCCTGGCCTGGCTCACTCTCCACTCCAATTTCACCATCCATCATCTCAACCAGGCGCTTACTAATAGTCAGGCCAAGGCCTGTTCCGCCAAATTTACGGGTCGTTGAAATATCCGCCTGCGAGAAAGCCTGGAACAACCGCCCCACCTGCTCTTCCGTCATACCAATGCCCGTATCTTTAATAGCAAGCCGAAGCATGGTGGATTGATCAGTCTGTTCGAGCACACTAATAATTAGTTTTATCTCGCCGTGCTCAGTAAATTTAATCGCATTGTTAAAGAGGTTAATCAGGACCTGGCCCAGCCGGAGTGGATCACCCACCAGAGCAGCAGGAACATTGGTATCGAAATCAAAAACAATCTCAAGGCCTTTTTCGACTGCCTTGAGGCCTATCACATTGGAAACATTCTCCAGCACATCAATATGCAAATCGAAAGGTGCCTGCTCCATCTCAAGTTTGCCCGCCTCGATTTTGGAGAAATCGAGTATGTCATTGATAATCCCTAACAGCGCCTTACCCGAGCCTTCAATTTTAGTCAGGTAATCCCTTTGCTTAGTGGTCAGTTCGGTATCCAGCGCCAGATTCGACAATCCAATAACAGCATTCATCGGCGTGCGGATTTCGTGTGACATATTGGCAAGGAAATCTGACTTGGCGCGGGTGGCGGCCTCTGCCGTATCTCGTGACATGGCCAATTCTTTTTCATACACCTTGGACGAACGAATGTAACTGCGAATCATACGTTCTACAAAAAACAGGATGGCTATCAAAATCACTATTTGGATAATCGCGGTTATGATCAGTGTGTAATAGGCCACCCTTGAGCTTGCCTGCGCAGTATTGTATACCTCCGTGCTCTTTAACATTTGCGTTGTACCAAACGCCCTCAACACCTGCTGCAATGATTCGTACGAAGCTTTCTCCTGCTGACTGACACTAATAAACGCAGCGATTCGAACACTTTTTTCAATATAAAAGCGGGTTCTTTGTAATGAATTTCGATATTTTTCCCAAGCAATAACAACAGACTCGTACTCATCACGAGTCACCAAACGAAAATTATCGTCTTGAAAAACAGCCTCCCAATTTTCCAACTCCTCCTCCAGCTCATCAATACGAACATCAAGCTGTAACTCAATTTCACTCACCAGGGTTTTATTCGGCGCTAAAACCATTTCCATCGACAACATACGGATACCCGCAATGGGGGTAATGATCTTGCGTTCAAACTGCTCCAGGCGATCAGCTGCCTGATGGACGGTAACTATAGAATCGTCAACCGCATCAAGATTTGACAAATTATAAAGGCTTTGTCCGATCAGTAGCACCGAGGCGATAATCAAAAGAATAAAGATGCCTCTCGATAGCGATCGCTCCTGACGATTATCCCTGGCATGGCTTTCACTTTTATCTTCAGCCTTGTTTATGGCTTGGTTCATTCAGACAACTCCTGACTATTTTTCCGGGGAACTTTATCGACTTCAACGCTGTCCGGCGTGACGGCATGATCACGCAAGGACCAGTGGTTGCGGGTAAGCTGTAAATCCCGAAGCGATACAAATGCCGATGGCCCGGGACTAAACAACACCTCCTTGTTCACTGCATAGACATTATTGGGCGTCGGCAAAAAAACCATGAAATTATTTTCATACAAATATTGTATGTACTTAGCCAGGAACGGCGCATAACGATCAGATTCAGTATTAACTCTTACTATTTGATCAGAAAATTCCTGTAGCTGTTTATTAGGGGGAATCGTTGACCAGGCATTAAATGGACTGTAAACAAAGAATGTTGACCAGGGGTGCTTATACCAATCGTAGTTGCCCCACAACAATAAGTCCCACTGCTTTTCATTTTCGTTTTTCCAGGTTCCATGAAGCTGATAAAAAACCTCCTGCTCCGTTGAAACCACCTCCAGATCCAAACTTATATTGACCTGAGAAAGAAAATATTGAACGTCTCGAATCAAAAATAAATAGTCTTTTTGTACCAGCAACTTCAATTCAATATTTTTATTAGGATTTCTCCCACGTTCAACTTGATAAGCCTGAACCGTCTGCCTTAATGCCTTGGTCGTTAGCTTGTTATTCTTCTTATAATCCTCAAAATAATTCTCTAACAACGCAAGAGCATCGGAGGCCTTATAAAAATTGGGCGAAATCATTGTCGGCGATAACACCCCCTCCCCCATCATCGCTAAATTCAATAAATACTCCTGATCAATCGCATGGTTAATCACAAAGCGAATACGATCATCTTTTAAGGCTTCATTGCCATTGAGAAAATTAATATGCATAGCGTAGCTATTCATCGATGGTGACGAGGCCAGTTTTGAATAAGGCGCAAGTACAGTACTAACTAAATCCTCAAACTTAACCGGGGCAAGATCGATAATACCCTCATGATTCGTTACTGCATCCATGGCCTGATCCAGGCCAAATTCGGTATACACGGTAATGGTTTCAACCTTGGGTTTATTATCACCCCAATAATCCGGGTTGGCTTTGAGGATCGCTTTTTCTGTTCGACGGTCGCCCTCAATATAACCCTCCAGCAAAATATAAGGCCCCAATCCATAAAGGCCCGGCTCGGCCAGGTTTGGGCAGGTGGGTTTTCCATTCCAGCCAAATTTCTCCAAATACCCAGGTGTATAAAACTGCAACCAGATCGCATCATGAAGAAACGTGCCGTAAGATTCGGTCAGGTAAAATCGAACAGTATAGTCATTGACCTTTTCAACCCGATCTAAAATGGTATGCAACTTGGTAAACGTGTAGGGCTGGCGCTTAAAATACATCATATTCGAAACGACTGAATCGGCATTAAAAGCAGAGCCATCTTGAAATGTTACATCACGCCGCAATTCAAACTCCCATATTTTGTCGTCAATATTTTGGTGTTTGATTGCCAGGTCATACTGCCAACCCCTGTCATTAGGGGCTGGACGAACCAACGCCGCGTTTACCGCGTGTGATATGGCAATGTACGGAAGATGAGGAAGAAACAACTTGATATGTGAGCCAGGCTGGAAATCATTACTGACTTTCGATGCCGCTGCATCAGCGTAAAGATCGATATCTGGCTGGTCGAGGGCAGCTGCTGTTGATATGCCATGAAAGGTAATAACGCAGACAACGCCAGCTACCACCCCAAGCTTTCGTACAGTTTTGGAGATCAAAACTGTCAAGCTAAGACTCCTCAAGATAATAACGCCCAGTAAACTGCTCACAACCATCCTTATTATTGTTAACCCCACGCACCCCAGCGAATAGTCGCCCAACAACTATACAGTAGAAATCCTTTTGCGCTCACAATTTTGATCTGCGCCGATCGATTAATTCTGTATAATTGGGCCCAATAAGATGACCGGAATTGAATCGCCTGTTTTTTATCCGCTGGCGTAAATTCCTCCACAATACAGCAACAACGGAACAATAAAAGGTAGCAACGAATGATGGATTTTAGCCTGGCCTCCATGCGTGACATTACTGAGGTCGTCAGCGCCCTCGGAGTGCTAGCTTCACTGGTCTATTTTGCCACCCAAATGCGATTCAATGCCTCAGAAACCCGCGATGCCACCACCTACTCCATCATGCAGCTGGCGATCAACTTCCGTGCAGAATCCTATAAGGGTGAATTGGCTGCCATCCGCCTGAAGGCCAATACTGGCGAGCACCTGACCCCGCTGGAATCGGTTAAATTTGAGGGCTATCTATCTGCCCTGTTTGAACTGAACGAGCTGGTGTTTATGGCCCACGGAAAGGGCAAGATTGACGCGGAGTATATGAATGCCTGGGAATTACGACTCAAGGCAGCAATGTCTGTGCCCCGTATCAAAACCTTCTGGTCAAACACCAAAATGGGCTACCGACCAAGATTTATCACTTATGTAGACGGCTTACTTGATTAGGGCCTTAGCTTTAAATCCGAGCTAGACAAAGACCAGCAATGACTCTGCCTGGGTTTTAGCTTCCTCAATGCTGGTGGTCTGTGACGACAATAAGCCCTCTAAAAACCTCACAGTTAATACATTCTGCAGGTGGATTTTTACCCGAGCTTTTACCACCGGTGGGCTAACCGGCTTACTGATATAGTCAACGGCACCCGCCTGCAGACCCCGCTCTTCATTCTCAGGGTCGCCCATGCTGGTGACGAAAATAATCGGAATGCCCTTGGTGCTCTCATCGGCTTTCAGCGCTTCACAAACCGCCACGCCATCCATTTCGGCCATCACCATATCCAGTAAAATCAGGTCCGGCAGTTGTTTTTTAGCCACCGCGATGGCCTGGCGACCATTGGTCGCAGCGCGCAATTCATAATCATCCGCCAGAATACTCGACAAGATATCGATATTAATCGGCTCATCGTCAACGATCAGCAAGCGGGTTTTACGGTTATCTTCTGTGGGCATTGTATTCTTTCTCAAGGTTCTATCAGGGCCAGTATTTAGCAGCGCTCAATTATACAGGCATCTGCATCGCTACGAGTATCGATTTATTAACAATCCTGGTGAATTTTAGCCGGACGCGCCCACCCCGACTAAACAGCAATAGGCGCCGCAATCGACGGATGGGACTGATAATCGACGATCTCAAAGTCATCGAATTGATAATCAAAGAGGGAGTCGGGCTTGCGCTTGATTCGTAATTGCGGCAGCGGCAACGGCTCACGCTGCAATTGCAGCTTAGCCTGCTCAAGATGATTGCTGTAAAGATGGGTATCACCCATGGCGATGACAATTTCACCGGGCTCATAGCCGCATTGCTGTGCCAGCATATGGGTAAGAAAAGCCAGTGAAGCTGTATTGTAGGGGTTGCCAAGGAAAAAATCATTGCTGCGAATAAACAGCATCGCCGACAATTTACCCCCAGCGACATAGAACTGGTACAGCAGGTGGCAGGGGGGCAGCGCCATCTTCCCCGCCGCCGCATTTTGCTGGGGGCTTTTTGACTCATCGGGCAGATCCGCCACATTCCAGCCATGGAAAATATGCCGGCGGCTATCGGGGTTGTTTTTCAAGCCCTTGACCAGCTCGGCAAGCTGGTCGATATGCCCGCCCTTGCCATCGGGCCAGCGCCGCCACTGCGCCCCGTAAACCGGCCCCAACTCACCTTCGGGGGTTGCCCACTCATCCCAAATACTAACGCCGTTATCCTTGAGATACTGGATATTAGTATCGCCCTGCAAAAACCACAGCAATTCATGCAGGATAGATTTGATATGGAGCTTTTTAGTGGTTAACAGGGGGAAGCCATCGGCCAGGTCATACCGCAGTTGACGACCAAATACCGAGCGGGTGCCGGTGCCGGTGCGATCCCCTTTCTCTACGCCTGTTTCCAGCACCTCCTTTAACAGCTCCAGATAGACCTTCATTGACTACAACCTTTTTAACCAATAGTAAATTTTCGCCGAACGGATACCTGCCCCGGCGATGCCCACGACAGGCGATTCGGCAGCATAAGCGCTGCGACATAAACGTTACTTTTTCCTGCGTTTTTTCCTCGATTTTTTCAGCTGTGGTTTCGCTTCCGCGATCGGGGCCAGCGGCGGCTCAGCAGCGGCCTGCCGATAAGCCCACACCATCATCACACAACCAATCAGGATCATCGGCAAGGATAATACCTGCCCGCGCGTCATCCAGCCAAACAAATCAAAGCCGATATGGCTATCAGGCTGGCGGAAAAATTCAACAATAAAGCGAAAACACCCGTAGGCAATCAAAAACAGGCCACTGACCGACCAGGTCGGCCGCGGCCGTGAAGAAAATCCATACAACAGCAGAAAAAACAGCAGCCCTTCGAGGCCAGCCTGATAGACCTGCGAGGGATGGCGCGCCAAGCCCTCGGGATCGTTGGGGAATACCATTGCCCAGGGTACATCCGCCTGGCGCCCCCATAACTCCTGGCCAATAAAATTACCGACACGGCCCATACCCAGTCCGATCGGCACCATCGGCGCGATAAAATCCAGCACCTCGCCCGCTCTTAAATTAATCGATCGCGCATAAAGGAACATCGCCACAATCACGCCCAACAGTCCACCGTGAAAGGACATCCCCCCTTCCCAAACCTTAAGCAGCCACAGCGGCTGTTCCAGGAAACGGTCAAAATTATAAAACAACACATAGCCAAATCGACCGCCCAAGACCACCCCGATGGCACCGTAAAAAATCAGGTCATCAACCTGTTTACGCTGCAGCGGATAGCTCGCCAAATCGGCTCTTCTTGCCGCCAGCCACCAGGCCGAAGCAAAACCAACCAGATACATAATCCCGTACCAATGTACAGAGATCGGGCCCAAGGAAACAGCAATAGGGTCAATTTCCGGATAGCGAAGCATAGCTTATAAATTCCCGAGGATAAATTGCGCGCCGACCAGCAATAAGAAGCCCGCAAAATAGCGCTTTAATAGCAACGCTGGTAAGCGCTGAGCCAATCTGGCGCCAAGTTTAGCAAACACTGCACTTGTCAGTACAATACCAACAAAGGCAGGCCAGTAAATAAAGCCGCTACTGTAATCGGGCAGGGCCTCTCGCCCCCAGCCCACGTAAGTATTGGCGAGCGTGCCTGCCACCGCAATCGGCAAACCACAGGCCGCGGCAGTGCCGATCGTTTCCTGCATGCGGACATTACACCAACTCATGAAGGGCACGGTCAGTGACCCCCCGCCAATACCAAACAGCGCCGAGACAAACCCCACCACCGAGCCCACCAGGCCCAAGCCTAGCTTGCCGGGTAACTCGCGTGAAGCCCTGGGCTTGAAATTCAGGCCCATTTGTAAAGCCATGGTTACGGCAAACACACCAAACAGCAGCTGCAAGAGTGGCCCGGCGGTATGCGCCGCCGTACTCGCACCCCAATAAACACCCAGTACAATCCCCGGCGTGAGCGCCCAGAACAGGGGCCAGCGCACATTGCCCAGCAATTGATGGGCGCGCACCGAGCTGATTGAGGTTACCACAATGGTGGCCAGCGAGGTCCCCACCGCCATCTGGGTCAGTATGTCCGCGGAAAAACCCAGCACGGTAAAACAAAACACCAGCGCCGGGACAATCACCAAGCCGCCACCGACACCAAACAAACCGGCCGCTAAACCCGCAACCACACCCATCAGCAGATAGATAAAAATGATCAAAGACTTCTCTCAGGCGCAAAAGCGATTATTATGCAGTAAACCAACGGCGAATGCTTATGTGCCTGATTCTTTTTTCCTACAAGGTCCACCCACACACCCCCCTGGTCATCGCTGCCAACCGGGATGAGTTCTACCAGCGCCCGACCGAAGCGGCCCATTTCTGGCCCGAGGCACCGCAGCTGTTAGCCGGCAAAGATTTACAGGCAGGCGGTAGCTGGATGGGCGTTAACACCGACGGCCGCTTTGCCGCAGTCACCAATTACCGCGACCCCGCCGAGGATAAACATTACCCGCGATCACGGGGAGCCCTGGTTAAGGATTTTCTTACCGGCAAACTAAATGCTGAAGACTACCGGCCCTCCATTGACAGCTATTATCATCACTTCGCTGGCTTCAACTTATTATTGGGCTAGGGCACCTCTGAATAATGGCAAACGCTCTCTGCGTGACCAGAAGGGTGCAGATGCAAGGCGCAAGCCGAAGGCCAGAGAGCATTTGCCATTATTCAGAGGTGCCCCAACACTGAATTGTTTTATTACTCCAGGCAATCCAGAACCACAGAAAAACTTGAGCCGGGGAATTA
>JAUXHA010000018.1 GCA_030621845.1 Spongiibacteraceae bacterium | reverse complement strand
CCTGTCGTTTTTAACGACAAGGTCACAATGGCATAGCCTGGTGCCTGGTGCTCACTGACGTTGCAGCGTAACCAGTTATCATAAGCCTTGTGTTGCTGACGCTGTGACGCCACTAACGCCGATGCTGTTACGTCATCAACGCTTTCATAAGCCGGTGATTTGAAAAAAGTACGGGCATAATCAAAATCGTCATCACTCAAGGTAGAGGGGCCGTCTTTAACGGATTGCCACTCCTTATCGACTTGTTGCTGGAATGCCTCAACGCCCATTGCCCTGACCAGTATTTTGATGCGGGCCTTGTATTTGTTATCCCTGCGTCCTAATTGATTGTAAACACGCAAGATGGCTTCCAGATAGGTGATCAGGTGCTGGCGGGGAAGAGCTTCCCTGATCAGGCTGGCAATCACCGGGGTACGTCCAAGACCGCCACCCACCCGAATATTAAAGGCTGTCTCTCCCTGTTGGTCCTGTATCACTTCAACCGCAATATCATGTAACTGGTAGGCCGCGCGATCGGTTTTTGAAGCACATACGGCGATTTTAAATTTGCGCGGAAGAAAGGCAAATTCAGGGTGGAAGGTTGACCACTGGCGGATGATTTCACAATAGGGGCGGGGATCTTCTAATTCATCCGCCGCGGCACCGGCAAATTCATCGGTGGTGACGTTGCGAATACAGTTACCGCTGGTTTGGATCGCATGCATCTGCACACTGGCGAGCTGCTCCAGTATATCGGGCACTTGTTCCAGCTTCGGCCAGTTGAGTTGCAGATTCTGGCGGGTACTAAAATGGCCATACCCTTTGTCAAAGTGACGGCTAATATAGGCCAGTTTACGCATTTGGTTGCTGTTAAAGGTGCCATAGGGTATGGCGATTCTCAGCATGGGCGCCAGGCGCTGGATATACAGGCCATTTTGCAGTCGCAGCGGCAGAAATTGCTCGTCAGTAATGTCACCGGCAAGATAACGCTCGGTTTGGCCGCGGTACTGCTTGACGCGCTCGTCAACTAATTGCTGGTCGTATTGGTCGTAAATATACATCAATCGTAAACCTGTGCTTGGTTCGCTTATGTGCCGCTGAAACGGCTGCTGATAATACTAAAATTGTCTTGCACAATCGAGTTAAGTTTATGAAAAACGGGGAAATATTAGCTAAGCATGCTGGGAAAAGCTGTTATACTGTCGCGCTTTGTTACTATCAATAAAATGAGAGATTGACTATGTCTGAGAATGAATCAGGACAGGAATATAATGACGGATTTGTGGATGCGATCGCCACTATAGCGGTCATAGCTGTTTGTGTATCATCATTTGTCTTTTGGTTGTCAGGTCAGTAACACAGCGGGTTGTGGATACTACTCATTAAGTAAGTAACAGACCACTCGCTGCTCCGGCGCCCCGTACTCCAGGCTTGCGTCCCCCCGATACTCTTCGTGTTACTGCCCGACATTAGCGTTGCCGCTTTATGATTAGCCGTAACCGGGTTACAGGTAATTCAGTACCGGAGACAGCCAGCGCTCCAGTGCTTCAACTGGCATTTGCTTGCGCTCAGCAAGGCTTTCAACCTGGTCTTTGCCTATTTTACCCACGGCAAAGTATTGTGATTGGGGATGAGAGTAATAAAAACCACTGACCGAGGCCGCAGGCGTCATTGCATAATGCTCAGTGAGGCTTGTGCCTATAGCCCGCTCAGCGTTTAGCAGGGTGAACAGCGTACCTTTTTCGGTGTGATCCGGGCAGGCAGGATAACCGGGGGCAGGACGAATGCCGGTATACTGCTCTTTGATTAAGGCCTTGTTACTCAATTGCTCATCGCTAGCGTATGCCCATAGCTCTTTGCGGACGCGCAAGTGCATATGCTCGGCAAAGGATTCCGCCAACCTGTCCGCCAGCGCTTTAATCATTATTGCATTGTAATCATCGCCCGCCTGCTCAAAGGCCTGTGCCTGTTGTTCGGCGCCAATACCGGCGGTAACCACAAAACCACCAATATAATCGCGGGCAGGGGAGTCAGCCGGAGCGATAAAATCGGCCAGGCTGAGGTTGGGTTTAGCATTGGGCTTGTCGCTTTGCTGGCGCAACTGATGCAGCGTAGCAAGACATTCTGTTCGGCTCTCATCACTATAAACACTGATGTCATCGCTGCTTGTTCTTGCCGCTGGCCAAAAACCAATAACTGCTTTTGCGGTGAGTAATTTTTCATCGACAATTCTTTTTAACATCATCTGGGCATCATTGAACAGCGTAGTCGCTGCTGCACCGACTTTCTCATCAGTGAGAATGTTGGGATATTTTCCTGCCAAATCCCAGGTAATAAAAAACGGTGTCCAATCGATGGTTTCTATGAGTGATTGCAGCGGGTAATCTTCAAACACCCTGGTACCATCAATAGTGGGCTTGGGCGGTATATAATTTTCCCAATCGATGGACAAGCCATTGTCTACAGATTGCTGGTAACTCAGCAGCTTCTTTTTGGGCTGGCGGTTGGCAATACGCTCCCTGATTATCGCGTATTCCGCTTGACGCTTCTGCCATCCAGTGTCGCGGGATTTAGTATTCATTAACTCACTGGTAATTGCCACACTGCGTGAAGCATCTGGTACATATACGGTGGGCGAGTTACTGAACTGCGGCTCAATTTTTACTGCGGTATGGGCTTTTGAGGTAGTTGCCCCGCCAATCATCAGCGGGATAGACAAGCCCTGGCGCTGCATTTCCCTGGCGACATGAACCATCTCATCGAGTGAGGGTGTGATTAAGCCGCTGAGTCCAATAATGTCAGCCTTTTGTTCCCGGGCAGCCCGAAGAATTTCCTCGCAGGATACCATCACCCCAAGGTCCACCACCTCGAAGTTATTACACTGTAATACCACGCCAACAATATTCTTGCCGATATCATGAACATCGCCTTTTACAGTCGCCATGATGATTTTGCCATTGAAGCGCGAACCTTGTTCCTTTTCATCTTCAATGAAAGGTTGTAAATGAGCGACCGCCTGTTTCATAACGCGGGCGCTCTTTACCACCTGGGGCAGAAACATCTTGCCATCACCGAATAAATCGCCGACTACGTTCATGCCATCCATCAATGGGCCTTCAATCACATCAATGGGCTGCTCGGATAATTGTCGCGCTTCTTCTGCATCATCTACGATAAAGTCAGTGATGCCTTTAACCAGGGCATGTTCAATTCGCTTCGCTACCGGCCATTGGCGCCACAGTGGATTGTCCTGTTCCTTGATTGCATTATTACCCGCATATTTGGCGGCAATATCCAGTAAACGCTCAGTCGCATCGTCTCTACGGTTAAGAATGACGTCCTCAACATGTTCTCGTAATTCTTCTGGCAGTTCATCGTAAACAGCCAGTTGACTGGCGTTAACGATGCCCATATCCATACCGGCTTTTATGGCGTGATATAAAAACACCGAGTGAATGGCTTCCCGTACGGGGTTATTACCGCGGAAAGAGAACGAAACGTTACTGACGCCCCCTGAAATCAAGGCGTAGGGTAGCTCTGCTTTTATGAATCGCGTGGCTTGAATAAAATCAACGGCGTAATTATTGTGCTCCTCAATACCTGTGGCAACGGCAAAGATATTGGGGTCGAAAATAATGTCCTGGGGTGAGAAGCCCAGTTTGTCTAGCAGAAGGTGATAGGAGCGTTGGCAGATGGCGATTTTTCTTGCCTGTGTATCGGCCTGACCGTCTTCATCAAAGGCCATAATGACTACCGCTGCTCCGTAGTCCATGCATTTTTGCGCTTTTTCAATAAAGGCCTGCTCACCTTCCTTGAGGCTAATTGAATTGACTATCGCTTTGCCCTGTATACATTTCAAGCCAGCTTCAATCACCTCCCATTTCGAGGAGTCGACCATGATCGGTACCCGGGAAATATCCGGTTCCGAGGCAATCAGGTTTAAAAAGGTGACCATGGCATGTTCAGCATCGAGCATGCCTTCATCCATGTTAATGTCGATAATCTGTGCGCCATTTTCGACCTGCTCCCTGGCGACGGCCAGTGCGGTGTCATAGTCTCCCTCCAGCACCAGGCGTTTAAAACGCGCAGAGCCGGTGACATTACAACGTTCACCCACGTTTACAAACAATGAGTCACTGCTGATGTTAAAAGCTTCAAGACCGCTGAGTCGGCAAGCAATCGGTGGCTGCTGTACGCTGCGGGGGGGCAGCCCCTCGGCTGCCTTGGCAATGGCTGTAATGTGCTCCGGTGTAGTGCCGCAGCACCCTCCCACCAGATTCAGAAAGCCCCGCTGGGCAAATTCATGTAAGTCATCAAACATAATCTCCGGCGTTTCATCATATTCACCAAAGGCATTGGGTAGTCCGGCATTAAAATGACCGCTGAAATAGCAGTCAGCGACGTTGGCGAGTTCCTCCACGAAAGGACGGATTTCCTTAAAACGCCTGCCACAGTTAGCCCCGACGATCAGGGGTTTAGCATGGGCGATGGCATTCCAGAACGCTTCAGGGTTTTGCCCGGACAGCACGCGCCCGCTCAAATCAGGAAAGGTTACCGTTATCATAATGGGCAGTTCGACAGCCATATCCCTGAAACAGTTTTTTACCCCGTAAATCGCTGCCTTGGCATTGAGGGTATCGAAAACGGTCTCAATAAGAATGATATCAACATCACCCTTTAGCAGCGCCTCACAGGACTGGTAGTAGTCCTCAGCAAGCTGATCGAAGGTGACGTTGCGGGCACCGGGGTCATTGACATCCGGTGATATCGATGCGGTACGAGGTGTTGGGCCAATGACACCGGCAACAAAGCGGGGTTTTTGCGGGGTTTTCACGTTAAACTCATCGGCAGCGACCCGTGCCAGTTTGGCTGCTGCGGTATTAATTTCGTAAGACAATGCTTCCAGCTGGTAATCACCCTGGGCTATTTTTGTCGAATTAAACGTGTTGGTCTCAATAATATCGGCGCCTGCTTCGAGGTAAGCGCGATGAATTTCGGTGATGATATGCGGCTGTGTTATTGAAAGCAGGTCGTTATTACCCTTAACATCCCGTGGGTAGTCTGCCAGCCGTTCACCACGGAAATCTGCCTCCTCCAGCGCATAGTTTTGAATCATGCTACCCATTGCACCATCAATAATAAGGATTCGTTTCGCCAGGGCTTGCTGAAGAGTTTCGATACGTTGCTTTCTTTCGGTCATGTTATTTCTATCAGGTGGCAATCAAAAACCCTTTATAAATCATGGGTTAATCATTTAATTATAAGGTGAATATCCAACGCTGTACTTCTCTAGCATGACAGTTTGGAGGTATAATAAGATATTCCAGTGATGCCGGAAGCGTGCGATTGTAATCTATATCAATATATTTTGATATAGCTTTCAGTTAATTAAGTTGGTCCCTGCCTGGGGTATCGCCCGGTATTGGCAATAATGGGATGACTACAGTAAAGCAACAGATCATACCCAGAAGAGGCGTAGACCATGTCAGATGCAGTGCCAGAGACCCGCGAGCCGGTAAATCTCACAATTACCGAGTCAGCCCGGCAATACCTGGCTGAGTTACTGTCCTCCCAGGAAGGTGATGTTACCGGTATTCGCTTGTTTGTGAACCAGCCGGGTACGCCCAAGGCAGAAACTTGTATCGCCTATTGCCGTGCAGATGATGAAGACGATACTGATCATCTGGTTGAGTATGATGAATTTACGGCACGCTTTGAGCAGCGCAGTTTGCCTTTTCTTGAGGATGCCTTTGTTGATTATGCCAAAGACAGAATGGGCGGCCAGTTAACGATTAAAGCACCCAATGCAAAGCTACCCCAGGTCAATGACAACAGCTCGATTGAAGACCGGATTAATTATGTTTTATACAATGAGGTAAACCCTTCGCTGGCATCCCATGGTGGTGAAGTGTCACTGATGGAAGTGGTAGAAGAAGAGCAACAGTGCATTGCGATTTTACAGTTTGGTGGTGGCTGCCAGGGTTGTGGCATGGTTGATATGACCTTAAAGGACGGCGTCGAGAAATCCCTGATCGAGCAAATACCCCAGCTTACCGCGGTGCGCGATATTACCGATCATACCGACCGTTCCCAGGCCTATTTTAAATAAATCATTGTTTAGTAAAAAAGCCGCGATAATCGCGGCTTTTTTAGTTTTACGCTCTTTCACGCTGGGGTAATCGTTGCTTTAATTTATCCCGCATGGCCCTGATCGCCTGTTCGGTAGTGTCCCAGTCAATACAAGCATCGGTCACAGAAACGCCGTAGGCGAGTTGGCTGAGGTCTTCGGGAATACTCTGGTTACCCTCATTGATATTACTCTCTATCATCAATGCCACGATGGAGTTATTGCCTTCCACTATCTGGGTGGTGATATTGTCCATCACCAGTGGCTGCAGCTCAGGTTTTTTGCTGGAGTTGGCATGGGAACAGTCAACCATGATGTTTTCGGGAATATTAAATTTCGCCAGTTGCTGCTCGCATTGACTGATATGGGCAGCATCATAGTTCGGGCCGTTAGAGCCACCGCGCAGTACGATATGGGCGTAGGGGTTGCCACTGGTATGGATGATAGAAACCTGGCCCTGGTTGTTAATACCCAGAAAGCGATGGGGATTAGAGGCTGAGTTCAAGGCGTTCATTGCCACAGCAAGACCACCATCGGTACCATTTTTAAAACCCACGCCCGAAGATAGGCCACTGGCCATTTCACGGTGAGTCTGTGATTCAGTGGTGCGGGCACCAATGGCCGACCAGGTGATCGCATCCTGCATATACTGCGGGGAAATAGGGTCTAGCGCTTCGGTAGAGGTAGGTAAACCTATCTCGGCAATATCAAGCAGTAGTTTGCGACCAATATGCAGGCCTTGCTGGATTTTGAAGGTATCGTTCAGGTGAGGATCATTGATCAAACCCTTCCAGCCTACCGTGGTACGGGGTTTTTCAAAATAGACACGCATAACAATATAAAGTGTATCGGCCACTTCATCGGCCAGTTTCTTTAGCCGTTGAGCATAGTCAATGGCGGCATCGACATCATGGATTGAGCAGGGGCCAACAACAATAAACATGCGGTGATCTTTGCCATCCAATATATTGCGGATAACCTCACGGCTCTCAGCTATTAGCTGGCGCGCCGTCGAAGACATCGGCACCTCAGCCTTGAGCTGCTGAGGAGTAATTAATATCTCCTGTGATTTAACATTTAGATTCTCTACTACGGGGTCTTTCATCATTTTGTTCCCGGCTTATGCCCTGTTCTGTATCCACCCCGGCATTAAGTTTGCCCGGGCAGGTGATCGCAACCGGCTATTGTAGCTGATTCCTGACCGTTATTGGGAGACTGGGACTAATAATTATTTTCTCGCTTAGCTACGTTTTAAAGCAGATGCCTGACGGTTACAATCGTGGCTAATAATACTATCAGGCTGATTATGACTCCCTTGGTTTCTTTGCTTAATGTCCATTCAATGGTTGATCGATTGACGATGGGTGGCTTGGTGATTACCTCTAACCAGCGTCTTGCCAGTCGCTTATTAAGTGCCTATACCATCCATCAACAACAGCTGGGGCGAGCGGTGATTCAGCAACCCAGGGTGTTTTCGCTCGATGCCTGGGTGCAACAATGCTGGCGGCAATTATTATTGTCAGCCGATAGCATGGCATTGTCTACGTTTACCTTAAGTGCTGCACAGGAACAGCTTCTGTGGGAACAGATTATTCAAAATAGCGATGTGGCGTTGATGCGTACAGCTGCCGCAGCACAACAGGCTTCCTCGGCCTACAGAACCCTGAGATATTGGCAGCAGCCTTTGTCCAGTCAACGTGTTCGAGACTATTTTGTCGGTGATGAGGATGCCAGCGTTTTTTTACAATGGGCAGATCAATTTGAAAAAACCTGTGCGGCACAGGGATTTCATCATTCCAGTCAGCGCTTCGATATTATCATTGACGCTTACCAGCAAGGGACTTTTGCACGGGAAGAGAGTATTGGCTTACTTGGGTTTGAGAGCCTGTCACCGCTGGAGAACAACTTGCTTGCACTCATGGGTGACTTTGAGCATTTGCAAGGCTCGGCACAGCCAGCCGCTGTCAGCAAACTGGCTTGTAGTGATTACACGGAAGAGATATATGCGGCAGCTGTCTGGTCCAAGCAGCAATTAAAAAACCATCCCGGCGTCACTGTGGCGGTGGTGATCCCGGATCTCAGCGAACAACGCAAGCGTGTGCAACGTATTTTCCAGCAAGTCATCGAGCCCGAGTTTTCTGATCCGGCAATTGCAAGAAGGGGGCTGCCATTCAATATTTCTGCAGGCTATCCACTGATCGAGGCACCGATAATAACGGCGGCGCTGCAAACACTTGCGATGCATTTGCCCGAGTTGAAAGCCCGGCAATGCCTGTCAATGCTGTCATCCCCATTTTATTGCCTGAATGAGCAGGATGACAGGGCCGTGGCCAGCCTGGCGACGAGTTTGTATGAGTCTCCCCATGAATCAATTAATGCTGCCCAATTTCGTCATATGGCAAGCAGTGTATTTGCCGAACAACACTGGGACTTTGCTGATGGATTACAACAACAGGCCGGGGTATTAAGGGCGCAGAAAAAACAACAGCGTCCTTCAGCGTGGGCAGATGTTTTTAAGCGCCTGGTTGAATTGCTTGACTGGCCGGGCAAGCGTAAGTTGGATAGTGAGGAGTTTCAGCAGGTACAGCAATGGCACACCATTGTAGCTGGCCTGTCCGCTCTGGATGTTATCCAGCCAGAGATGAATTATGCCCAGGCGGTGAATGCGTTGAGGGCTTGCCTGTCGCAGCAAGTGTTCCAGCCAAAGACGCTGGATTCATCCTTGCAGATACTCGGAACCCTGGAGGCGGCGGGGCTTGAGTTTGATTTTCTCTGGCTCGCTTCAATGTCAGAACAGCAGTGGCCGGGTAACCCCAGCCCAAACCCATTTTTACCCTATGCCTTGCAGCGTGATAAAACCATGCCCCATGCAACAGCAGAGCGAGAGCTGGACTACGCAACAGGCTTGCTGCAACGCTTTATACACAGTGCTAGCACTGTCGTGTTAAGTTATCCCTTGTCGCTTGATGGCAATGACTTGAAGCCCAGCCCACTGATAACAACTTTTTCTTGCTGCACTGATAGTGACTTACTGGGTAAGCCGTTGCTGGCATTAACTCCCTTACAGGAGATTCGACGCCGGCATATTGAATCAGCGATGGTGGAAGTGTTTGACCCGGGTATGGCACCTAAAGTGACTGAAGACGAAATAATTAAAGGGGGAAGTGCGTTATTCGCAAGCCAGGCGGCCTGTCCATTCCGGGCTTTTGCCCGCCACCGCTTAAAGCTCAAGGCATTTCCTGTGCCGGAACTGGGCCTCAGTGCTGCAGCCCGTGGCGGTTTATTGCATTCTGCACTGGAAAAGATTTGGTTAATCTTGAAAGATAGAGCCAGCTTGCTGGCATTGGATGAGGATGATAAAAACACCTTGTGCAGTAATGCCGCTGAGTTTTCGCTTACTCAATTGCTGCACCGGCAAGCGGAGCTTATTGGACCGCGTTATCGTGAATTGGAAAAAGCGCGATTACATAAATTATTACTGCTGTGGCTTAAAACTGAAACCGAGCGTGCAAATTTTACGGTAAACGCCGTTGAAGAAAAATTCAGTTTTCGCTATGCGCCACTTGATCTGACAATACGCATCGATAGAATCGATCAACTGGATGATGGTTCGCTGTTGATTATTGACTATAAAACAGCTTCCAGTATTAGTCCCGCTCAATGGTGGGGTGCTCGTCCGGAAGATCCACAACTGCCGCTTTATCAGCGTTTGCTTGCAGAGAAAAATACTGTTGCCGGGATTGCCTTTGCGCAAGTTAATATCAAAAAACGAGAATTAATTGCCGTGGGTAGTGAAGTGTCACCGGAGCCGCTGATTCAATTTAAACCCCAATATAAAAATGCATCGGCCACGCAAGATTGGCAGCAGTTACAGTTGCATTGGAAAAAGACCTTGTCCGCGCTGGCGGATGATTTTATTGCCGGTAAGGCGATGGTCGATCCCAAACAGCGACCCAAAACCTGTGACTATTGCGATTACTCAAGCATTTGTCGAGTTGAGGATTTATTGTCTGAGGAGTTTCCAGATGAAGCTCAGTGATCAATTTAACCGGGCAGCGGCAATTGACCCATTAAAGTCGGTTTGTGTTACCGCGCCGGCAGGTTCTGGAAAAACTGAACTGTTAATCCAGCGAATTTTGGTGTTGTTAGCGAGGGTGAATAATCCGGAAGAGATTCTAGCGATTACCTTTACCCGCAAGGCGGCGGCAGAGATGCATTATCGCGTAGTGCAGGCGCTGGAGTTGGGCAGTCAAGAGCAGGAACCGCTTGAACAGCATAAACGCTTAACCTGGTCCCTGGGTCGACAGGCACTCAGTCGTAGTAATGAGTGTGGATGGCAACTACTGGATAATCCCAATCGTTTGAAGGTTCAAACTATCGATAGCTTTTGCGCGCGATTAACCCGACAAATGCCTGTACTTTCCAAGTTTGGCTCACAGCCTCAGGTTTCTAGTACGCCGGAACGATTTTATCGGCAGGCGGTTCGAGATTTACTCTCTGGCCTGGAGCAGGATGGGCCAGTTGCCGATATGTTGACGGTACTCATTGCCCACCTCGATAATAACATGTTGAAAGTTGAGGAATTGCTGGTTTCGCTACTTCAACACAGGGACCAATGGCTGGTACATATCGTGTTTTCCGGCTATGGGACACAGGTGAGGGCAGGGCTTGAGCAAACTGCGCAGCAAATTATTCGCGATGCCCTCGATCGGGTAGCACTCATGCTCAAACCTTGCGCTGGTGAATTGTTGCCATTAATGGATTATGCGGGAAGCCATTTAACGGCGGAGAAAAACTTACACCCCGCACATTGCCTGCAGGGTATTGATACTTTTCCCGAGGTCACAGGTGAGCTTGGTGATGTCTGGTTGTCACTGCTTGATTTATTGCTGACCAAGAGTAACGACTGGAGGAAAAAACTGGATAAACGCATCGGTTTTCCGACTAAAACACTGAGCGGGGATAAACAGGAAGCATCTGCTCGCAAGCAGAAAATGCTCAATCTTATTGAAGAATTATCCAGTAATGACGCCTTACATGAAGCCTTGATAGAACTACGGGATCTTCCTGTTCACCAGTATCCTGAGCAACAATGGCAGTTAATTGAAGCGCTGAGTATTCTCCTTCCGGTTCTGTCGGCACAGTTGCAAACAGTTTTTCAGCAGCACGGAGAAGTAGACTACGTACAAATAGCAATTTCAGCACTTGAGTCTCTGGGCAGCGGAGATAACCCTTCGGAACTATTACTCAAGCTGGACTACCAGTTGCAACATATTCTATTGGACGAATTTCAGGATACATCGAGCTCTCAATTCGAATTATTAAAATTGTTAATAGAAGGCTGGTCTGAAGCCAATAAAGTTAATCCGCTTAACCCCAGGACAGTTTTTATTGTGGGCGATGGCATGCAGTCGATTTATGGTTTTCGGCAGGCCAATGTCGGATTGTTTCTCGATGCCCGTCGTGCCGGAATCAATCAATTGTTGCTGGAAGATACCCCGCTTAGCGTTAACTTCAGGTCAAGTGAAACGATTGTCGATTGGATAAATAAAGTATTTTCCCAGTCATTTCCCCGTTGTGAAAATATCTCGCGTGGTGCGGTAAAGTACGAGCATTCACAATCGTTTAATAAAGGCACCGTGTGTTCTGCAACGACGGTGTCAGGTTTCAGTGGTGAACAGGCAAAAAATGATGAGGCGGATCATGTAGTTGAATTAATTAAAAACGCTCGCGATGCTAATCCCGATTCTGAAATCGCGATACTGGTTCGTGGTCGAAATCATCTCAAGGAAATTATACCAGCGTTGAAAGATGCCGGAATAGAATGGGTTGCTAACGATATTGACCTGCTGACCCGTTACCCGTTTATCCGTGATTTATTCGTCTTGAGCAAAGCCATGGCCAATGTTCATGACAGCATAGCCTGGGCAGCCCTGTTGCGCTCCCCATTGTGCGGTCTGGATAATAAAGAACTTTATCTGCTGTTAGCGCCACCATCGGAAACGGTGTGGGCTGCAATGAATAAACCTGAATATTGCCAGCAACTCAGTAGCAATTCGAAACAGCGTTTGGCAACCATTCGTTCAAGTCTGGCAGCGGCCTTCAGCCAAAGCCAACGAAAGTCTTTTCGAGTGTGGGTAGAAGGTGTGTGGTTATCACTCGGCGGCGCGTCACTGTTAACTGATATTGATCAATTCTCATCTGTCGACGATTACTTTGATTTAGTAGAATCCATGCAGGAAGCGGGTAGCTCAATTGATTTCGATCAACTGCAGGATTTGTTAAATAAACTTTATGCATCGACTACAGTACAACGCCCCCTGCAGATAATGACTATTCATAAGGCTAAGGGACTTGAATTTGATACGGTGATATTACCAGGCCTTGCCAGACCGCCAAGAAATGAAAATCGCAGCTTATTGATGTGGAATGAATATTTATCTGAAACGGGATCCGGCTTATTAATCGCAGCGATTGCGGCAGTAGGGGATGCTGATGATGGCATGTATAAACACTTGCAGAGCGAGCAGTCAAAATCACAGCTATTGGAAAATACTCGATTAATGTATGTTGCGTGCACCCGCGCCAGAAACCAGCTTCATCTCACTTTTAGCGTTAAGGATGCCACTAAACCGCCACCGGCAAGAACCCTGTTACGCACCCTGTGGGAGGCAGTTGAGGATAGCGTGCAGTGGCCACATGCTGAAAACAGGCAGGGACAACAAATAGACATTAACCTTCAATCAACACCGCTTTACACGCAGCAATTACAGCGTATTAACAGTGACTGGAAACCACCTGCCTGGTCGTTCCAAAATCCCTTGTCTGGCTTTTACCTCAATACTGAAGTGACCGAGAATGATTTGAATCGACCTTCTATTGAAAGTGATCCTTGCCGGCGAATTACCGGCCTGGTCATTCATGCCATACTGGAATCGCTGACTAAACAGGAACACGACTTTTGGATCGTGATGGCGCCAGCTAAAAAACAATTATGGATAAAACAACTTTTTCTTGCCGAACAACTCTACTTGGCCGATTACCAGCAATTGCTGATTGAAGTGTGTCGTCATATTGACAATGTTATTAATGATGAGCGTGGGCGATGGATTGTTTCTAACAAGCACCCACAATCCTTTGCCGAATATGTTTTGTCAGCGATTGAAGGAGGCCGTGTACAGCATCGGATTATTGATCGTCTCTTATATGATCAAAACGGAGACTGCTGGATAATCGATTATAAGACCGGCCAGCCCCTGGCTGGTGAAGACAAAGCCATACATATTGAACGCGAACTGATTCGTTACAGCGGTCAAATAGAGAATTACAAACGGTATATCTGCGGCATTCAGCCTGAATTAGACGCGGATAAAATCAGAATTGCACTATACTTTACTCACTATCCGTATTATCAGGAATTAACAGAATGCGATTGATTGTTGTATTACTTTGTTTTGTCTGCATCAATGGCGCGCACAGTGCATCATTATCCGCAACAACTGACAATCAACAAGGGCCAAAAATACGAGCAGTTGACCGTGATTGGTCCTATTTCAGTAAAATACCCTGTGATGAAGTTAAACAGATAGTTTTTCACTCTGATTCAGAGGAAATACTGCTTGCCCAAAGGAAGCGGCAATGTATGGATAAGTACAAAGCTTTTTTATCTACGCCAGTAAAAAACTAGGCTTTGCCTTTGAAGTAGACTCCCTTTTTGAGCGTCGCCGCATAAGTATTCGCTTAAAACATTACAAGGCATACCCTAGCTCATTTTGTCGATGATATCGTCAGCAAAACGCCTTACTCCATCGATCTTATTATCGATATCATCAGTCTCGCCATGATAAAAAGGCCAGGGTTGAGTCAGTATATGGGTGACCCCGGCATCTTCTAATCTTTTATAGGCATCAATGCTAAAGGCATCATTGGGTGTCGCCATGACATCAAAAGGCAGTTTGTCCCTGCCATATTGCTGACGGTATTGTTTTATTAATGCTATAGAATTAATAATTTCATCAGAATCTTGTAAATCTGTGACCCAGCCATCGGCAAGACGGGCAGAGCGTTTCATTGCCGCATCACTGATGCCACCTACCCATAGTGGAATATTTTCCCCGGGGGCTGGATTCATCTCCATCGCGTCAAATTGATAGTGTTTCCCCTGGTAGCTAACCATTTCACCCGACCACAATAATTTCATAATCTCTACCATTTCATCTGCCCGTTTACCCCGAGTATGAAAATCCTGCTGCATTAATTCAAATTCATCTTTTGACCAGCCGACACCAATAGCTACAGTGATACGGTTGTTGGAAACAACCGCGGCTGTACTGATGGCTTTAGCCATCAGGTAAGGGTTGCGCATGGGCAGTACAAAAATGTTATTGGTGAAGCGAAGTCGTTTTGTGATTGTTGACAAGGCCCCCATCATTACCCAGGGGTCAGGCCAGTCAGTATAGACCTGCCACCGACGTTGACCATCGTCAGTATAAGGGTAGGGTGTGGAAATCGTTTCTGGATGTACCACATGATCAGAGAATGACATGGCTTCCCAGCCTGTTTCATCTGCGACGGGTGCCAATTGTGTGAGATCAGCAACAGAGCTGAATGAGGTAGATAATACGAATTTCATAGCAGTACCTTATGCAAGGGCGCATGTATGGTTCATAGTGAACGCAATAGATATATTGCGTTCAAGCGAGCACTTATTTCTGGCTGCAAATTATGGCGAATTTTTTATTACCAGCGATATTTTCATAATTAGAAAATAAGCGTTTCATTTTCAGGTGATAATTCAGGTGCCGATTTCCAACAACCCATAATTGGCCGCCTTTAGCTAATGCGCTATGGCTCTGCGAAAACATTCGCCAGGCAATATTATCGCTAATACTATGATGCAAGTGAAACGGAGGGTTGCACAGTATTAGATCTGGTTTTTCCAGCTCAATATTAGTCAGGCAGTCAGCGACAATAAACTCTGCATCATTGTCCGGGTAATGTTGCCGATAATTGCTCTCGGCTGATGCTATCGCCATATAGGACTCGTCGATAAAACTCAGCTTTATATTCGCCTGTTTTCGTTTCGCCATAATGCCGAGAATGCCGTCTCCACAGCCTAAATCAACTACATGTTTTGCTACCGGTAAACGGTCAAATTGTTCAATCATCAAGCGTGCGCCCTGATCGAGTTTGTCTTTTGAGAATACATTAGCCTGGTTCACTAATTGTAAATCCAGTTCCGGGTTAAATTGGCTTGGTAACGGGTCACTTTCTGTATTAATACCAGGCTTGGAGAATTGCGAAAATATCAAGCGGGCTTTTTTTTCCGCTAGCGAAGTGGTTGTTTTTCCGATGATTTTCTCAAATACATTCAAGGTACTGCTGTGAATGTATTTATTCATGCCGGCGGCGATGAGAATAGTTTCTTTTGTAGCAAGTCTGTTGATTATATTAAGTTGATATTCAAGCAGGGCATTGGACTTTGGAGTTTTTAATAGCACTAAATTAAAGCTTCCCTTGGGCGCTTTGGTGCTAGCCAGAATTTGAAATTTCTTGACTAACTGGTTGCTGCTATAATTTTTCTCAGCAGCGAGATGACTGACAAATGAATCACTCCAATGTGTTGAAGTAAATTTATGTAAATTGACTGTCAGCGCGCCAAATAAATCGTTGACGATTAATGTCGGCGTTTTTGCCAGATTATGAACGGCAATATGTTTGAGCAATAATTCATCGGCAGCGTCCCATGCCCGAAGTGGCTCATCTTTTTGTAAGGGGAATCGTTGTAATTTATAGCTGCCAAACGGAGTTTCGAGTTGATCCATAGTTAATTGCTAACCGGGTTAATATTTCATCTGCTGTTTTGAGCGATATTCGCCTGGCGTCATCCCGGTCCATTTTTTAAATGAACGATGAAACGCACTGGGCTCATCAAAACCTAAAAGTGCTGAGACTGCATTGATCTTCAACTCGGGTCTACTTAGATAGTTAGTCGCTGCATCGCACCTCATGTTATCTTTAAATTTTTGATAGGTACTACCAAGTTCTTTTAGTCGGCGGCGTAATGTCCTGACGGACATATTGAGTTGCTCGGACATGGCCACCACGCTGGGAAAATCACGACTAAAATCATTGCCGACGATTTGTTTCATTTTGGTCATAATACAGGAGTCATCTTTTTCCATTGAGGCCAACAGATGATAAGGCGCATTTTTCAGGAATTCTTTTAATGAATCTTCGGTATGTACCAGTGGCGCCTGTAAATACGTGGCGGGGAATTTGAACGTATTCCTGCTTTGGTTAAAGCGCAGCGGGCATTTGAAAAGTTGTTCCAGATATTCGGTGTTGTCAGGTGCGCTGCCCTGAAATCCAACTTCGAGTAAGTCGATATTCTTGCCGATTAACCAGCCACTAAAGCGGCGCCAAATAGCAACGCAGTGGGCAACACTGATAATTTCGTCTTCGGCAGCAATGTTGATTAATTGACTTTTATTGGGAAAACAATATTCAGCAATACCATCATTATCAAGGCTTATAGGATTAAGGTTGTCGGGGGGCAGGCCGGTCAAGCTATTACAAAAATTATTGAACTCGATGGCACGGCGCAGGGCGTGATCGAGGTTTTTACAATGAATGATAGTCAAGCACATCATTCGAAATGAGCCTGTAGGCGCACGTTGGACCAGACTGAAACCAAAGGACTCATCTTGTAATAAGTCTATGACTTTAGTGTAGACGGCGGTATAGACTGAAGCGGGAATAAGCAATTCCGGATCAATGCCTGCGGCAAAAAAATCTATATCAATGCCAACATCAAGAGATTGGGTCAAATCAGCGAGGTTATAACCCTGGGCTTCTGCAACTTTCAACATTGTGCGGGCATACTTCAATGGCACCACATCTTCATCTGGCGTGTCGCTTGCGGCTGCATTGTTAAGCTGACTAGGCATTGTTATTACTGGAATACCGACTGATTAAAATAATTAACAGGGCAGAGCATACCATAACCACGGAATAGAACGCGGAGGGTATAGCCAGTGCCGAATTGGCGATCAGGCTGAACGCCACAGTAAAGGCGAGGGCGCTGTTTTGCAAGCCGATTTCAAGCACCAGACTAATCTTCTGTTTGACAGGACAGCGCAGTAATTTGCCCGCATACCAGCCAAGTAACATGGTTAATAAATTCAGGGAAATAACGGCAAGGCCTATTTGTCGTGCCGATTGAACAATAAAATGCCATTGTTGCAGCCAGGTAGAAGCAATAATGATGATGAAACCCAAGGTGGCTAGATAAAGCACCTTGCGCTGATGTTTATTCACTGCTGCTGGAAACAAAATGTTGCAGGCCATGGCGACAGCCACTGGCAATATGGTCAATATAGTTAATTGTGTAATCGTCGTCCTCACCGGAAGAGAGAAGCTTTCTACACTAATATGGCTACTGCTCGCCGCAAAATTCAGAATCAGGGGTAATAGGGGCACCGTCAGCAGACTGGAGAAGGCGGTTAGACTGACCGACAGTGCCACATCACCACCGGCATACTTACTGGCAAGATTTGAAGTAATACCGCCGGGGCATAGAGCAAGTAACAGCAAGCCAAGTTGCAATTCATCGGACAGGCCTAACACCATCCCGATGCCCCAGGCGCACAGGGGTAATAACAGAAGCTGGCAGCTCAAACCCAGCAGAGTGATTCCAGGTTGTGACAGAATGCGGAGGAAGTCACTGGTTTTTAGGCTCAGGCCCATAGAAAACATGATCAGCGCAAGAATTACCGGGACCCACTGTGCCATGTCCATTAGTAATTACCCGGCTCGGCCTGTTGCTTTGGCTCATGAGCCGGTATGGCTTCGAGTAATCGTCGGGTGTATTGCTGTTGTGGCTGATTAAACACTTTTTCCGTTTCATCCATCTCAATGATCTCGCCTTTGTACATAACGGCCGTGCGGTCACAAACAGAACGTATTACTGATAAATCATGAGAAATGAATATCATCGAGAGTTGGTATTTAGCCACGATATGCAACATCAGCTTTAATACCTGCGCCTGTATCGTTACATCCAGCGCCGATACCGGTTCATCGGCAATAATCAGCTTGGGACGTACTGCCAGTGCTCTGGCGATAGCAATTCGTTGTCGCTGCCCGCCAGAAAATTCATGGGGATATTTACGAATATCCCTGGGGGACAGGCCGACTTCAAGCATTAATTGTGAAATGCAGTCATTATACTGAGTGGATGGAACGATACTGTGGAGTTTCAGGGGCTCAAGCAGGGTGTCATAAACTGACATTCGTGGATTCAGCGAGGCGTAAGGATCCTGGAAGATAATCTGCAAATCTTTACGCAAGTTTTTAACCTCGCGCGGTTTGAGCGTAGTGATTTCATTGCCTTGCAATTGAATACTGCCGCTGTCTTCCTTAACCAGTCGTAAAATTGTTTTTGCCAAACTGGATTTTCCGCAGCCGGATTCTCCCACCAAGCCTAATATTTCACCTCGACGAAGCGTGAGGCTGACATTGCGAACCGCTTTAAATGTGCTGGCCTGGCGGTGAAAGAAGCTGGCGGGGCGCTCAATGTAGCTGCTGTTAAGATTGCTCACAGTCAAAACTGTTTCCTCAGCGCCGTTACTCTTATAGCGATGTTGCTCGGGCTTGGCATCGGCAGGAATAGCGTCTAACAGCATGCGGGTATATTGATGCTGAGGATTTTTGAATAGATCAGCGGTATTGCCCTGTTCGACAACTTTTCCGCTTTGCATTACCAGCACGCGATTGGATATTTGTGCGACCACCGCCAGATCATGGGTGATAAAGATCACCGCCAGATTTCTACGCTGCTGGATTGTTTTTATCAGCTTAAAAATTTGCGCCTGAATGGTGACATCCAAGGCCGTGGTGGGTTCATCTGCGATTAATAAATCAGGCTCTGACATCAGCGCCATGGCTATCATCACCCGCTGCCGCATTCCCCCTGAAAATTCATGGGGATATTGCTGCAGGCGTTTACTGGCATCCTCAATACCCACTTCTTCCAGTGCGGCTTCAGCTTTTATTAATGCTTCAGCTTTGCCCATGGACTGGTGCAAGCGAAGTGGTTCTATCAATTGCTCGCCAATAGTTAGATAGGGGTTGAGTGAGGTCATCGGATCCTGGAAAATCATGGCAATTCGATTGCCACGAATCGCCCTGATTTCTTTTGCATTGCACTGCAGCAAGTCGATACCCTCAAACAGGGCGCGGCCTGATTCAATCCTGGCCGGGGGTTGTGGCAGTAATTGTAATAAAGAGTAACAGGCTACTGATTTACCTGATCCTGATTCACCGACAATAGCGACGGTTTCGCCACGCTCGACGTCAAAACTAATACCTTGTACTGCTTTAACCACGCCATCGCGGGTATAAAAACTGGTGGCTAAATTAGTAACGCTTAACAATGCCATAACTAATCCTTGGAGGCTTTGGGGTCGAGCGCATCACGCAGGCCATCGCCGAGGAAATTAAGTGCAAACAGGGTGATGGAGAGAACCAGTCCGGGGAATAACAGTAACCAGGGATACTCTTCCATGGTCTCCACGCCATAGGAAATCAACAAGCCCCAGGAACTTTGTGGTGGCTGGATTCCGAGGCCAAGAAAACTGAGGAAGGCTTCCAGTAACATGACACTGGGAATAGTCAGGGTGATATAAACAATGATCGGGCCCAAAATATTGGGAATAATATGTCGATAAATAATTTGCCAGTGTGACAGGCCGATAACAACGGCTGCCTCGATGAATTCCTGTTGTTTCAACGCTAATACCTGGCCACGGACAATGCGCGCCATGGTTAGCCACTCTACGCAGCCAATCGCCAGGAACAATAATAAAATACTACGACCAAATACCACCATCAACAAAATGATAAAAATCATGAAGGGCAGGGCATATAATATGTCTACGATACGCATCATCACGGCATCGGTACGGCCACCGATATAACCGGCAACAGCACCCCACAGTACGCCGATAACCAGCGCCACCGCCGTGGCAATAAAGCCTACTGCCAGCGATACCCTGCCGCCATACATTATGCGGGTGAGTAAATCGCGGCCAAAGGTATCGGTGCCAAACCAATGCCGGGCATTGGGTGCTATAGCTCCAAGGTCCAGTTGTTGGGTTTCATAGGAGTACGGTGCTATCCAGGGGGTTAGCAGGGCAATAATCACCATAAAGGCGAGCAAGTAAAGGCCCAGCATGGCCAGGCGGTTTTGCCCCAGCCTGGCGATGGCATCCTGCCACAGCGATCGGCCCTGTTCGCCAGAGGGGTCTAAACTGCTCATCCTTCGCCCCCAAGTTTTATCCGCGGGTTAAGGTAGGCGGCAATGATGTCTGAAATCAAATTGAAAAATATAATCAACATGGAAAAGAAAATTGTGGTGCCCATAATCATGGTGTAATCACGATTAAACGCGGCCTGGACATAAAATCGGCCCAGCCCGGGAATCTGGAAAATGGTTTCAACGACGAAGGAGCCAGAGAGTAAACCGGCGATGGCTGGGCCCAGAAAGGAGACCACCGGTAACAAGCCACCCTTCAGTGCGTGTTTAAAAATAATGGTACGAGTAGGCAAACCCTTGGCCCTGGCGGTGCGGATATAATCCTGTGACAGTACTTCCAGCATACCGCCCCGTGTGAGGCGAGCAATATAAGCGGCATACGTTGAGCCCAGCGTGATCGCCGGTAGAATTTTATCACCGGCCGAATAACCCCAACCCGATACCGGTAACCACTCTAACCAGATACCGAATATTAATACCAGTATCGGCCCCATCAGGAAGGAGGGCATACAAATGCCTATCATGGCAACTGACATGGGCACATAGTCCTGCGCCGTATTAGGACGTATGGCGGCGACCAGACCGGCGGTGATGCCGATAAGCAGGGCGACCAACATAGCGTAAAACGCCAGTTCAAAGGTAATTGGCAAGCCGGTGGCGATCATCTCTGTGACCGAGCGGGTAGGGAATTTAAATGACGGGCCAAAATCTCCCTTGATGATGCCGCTTATATAATCAAATAATTGCTCTGGTAGTGGTGCATTGAGATTGTACCGCTCATTGAGTTTTTCCAGCACATAAGGCGACACCGCTTTTTCAGCATCAAAAGGTCCTCCGGGTGCCATTCGGATCAGGATGAAGGTGGCGGAGATAACCACCAGTAACACCGGGATGGCTTGTAAAATCCGGTAAATAATAAACCTAAGCATGGCTATTTAATCGTCTCTTTGCAGGTATACGTATTTAATGGGATGTGCGTTGAGCACGTTGTTATACCAACCCTTTACATCGGTGGATTTCAGGTAAATTGCTGTATAGGTATAGATGGGTATGATCGGGCTGTCATCGATTAATATTTTTTCAGCCTGTTGGAACTGCTCAAAACGTTGATCCGTTCCGGCGGTGCGGCCAGCTTGTTGTATTAATTGATCATACTTTTGGTTAGACCAGCCGGTGCGATTGTTGCCACCATTGCTAACAAACATATCGAGGAAGGTGTTCGGGTCAACATAGTCACCAATCCAACCACCACGGGCGATTGCAAAATCACCATTTTTTTCTGTTTCCAAAAAGGCCTTCCAATCCTGGTTAAACAAGCGAATTTCAACGCCCAGTGCCAGCTTCCACATTTGCTGTATAGCGATGGCAATTTTTCTATGGCCCTCACTGGTGTTATATAAAAGCTCAACCACCGGAAAGCCTTTGCCCTGCGGATAACCTGCCTCGGCCATTAATTGTCGTGCTGCCGGGATATCAAAGGGGATGGCGGCTTTGGCGGTATAGCCAAGCGTGTTGGCGGGAGTAAGGTTATAAGTCGGTATTTGCCCACCTTTGGTCACCGCGTCAACAATTTGCTGGCGATCAATTGACATCGATAATGCTCGCCTGACACGGCTGTCATCAAAGGGGGCTTTGTTGACATTGAAACGGTAAAAATAGGTGCCGAGATAGGGGGAAATATTAATTAACTCGGGTTTATCTTTTGCATAGCGGGCAATTTTTTCTTCCGGTACGCCAACGGTCAAATGTAAGGTCTTTGATCGAAACATCCGTTCTTCGGTACCTAAATTGTCAATCGGGTAGAACCTGATTTCCTCTAAAGCCACCGTGTCGGCATCCCAGTAATGAGAATTTTTTTCAACCCTGACAATACGGTTAAGTGCCCACTCGGTAAGAATAAAGGGGCCATTGCCAACAAAGTTACCCGCTCGCGTCCACAAGTTTCCGGGGTCATCGATATCACCGTAGGCTGCCACGGTTTCAGGATGTACGGGAAAAGTGCTGGCGTGTGATAATAACGACAGAAAGTAAGGCGTAGGGGCCTTGAGCCTGACTTGCAGGGTCAAGCGATCAATTGCTTTTACTCCCACTTGATTGAAGTCAGTAATATCGCCTTTATAAAAAGCTTCGGCATTTTCCAGTACAAATAATTGATAAGAATATTCCGCCGCCAGTTCGGGCATTAACAGACGATGCCAGGCATAAACAAAGTCACTTGCCTCCACCGGTTCGCCATTTGACCAGTGTCCGTCAGGGTTGAGGTGAAAAGTGTAGGTGCGTAAATCGGCTGAAATATCCCAGGATATAGCGGCACCCGCCTCGGGCTCCAGAGTTTTTGGATTCGGTGTCACCAGGCCTTCAAGCAGTGTGCTGATGATATTGCTGGAGTTAACAGCGGTTGAAAGGTGTGGGTCCAGGCTGGGTGGTTCGCTGCCATTACCCAGATGCAAGATTTGTCCAGCGGTGCCGGTATCAACGTTATTATCCATTGGCCCGCAAGCGGCGGTCAACAGGGATAACAGCGTGATTATAAAAACGCAGCGCAGTGATGTTAACACTAGTTAGCTCCGTTTAAGCGTTCGACGAAGGCGTCAAAGTTAAACGGTCTCGATAAAAAATCCTGCACCAGTTGATCGGCATCTTTTGAACCCCCGGGCGCCAGTATGGTTTGACGATAATGATTCGCCAATTTTTTATTGCGCATACCCTGTTGCTCAAATTGCTTAAGAATATCAGCGGCAATCACCTCGGACCACATATAAGTATAGTAAGCGGCAGAATAGCCATAAAGGTGGCCAAAGCCGGCGTAGAAATGCGTATTCTCGATGTAGCCGAAAGGCGAGTATTGAGCCTGTTTTGCTCGCAGTATTTTATCAAGATCGAGTTGATCGACGGGCGTCTGGTAATAAGCGAGTGACAATGCCGCATAGAACATCTGGTTCTGTATAAATGTTCCGCGTGCGAAAGATCTGGCCGCGCGCATTTTTTCAAGCAATGGCCGCGGTATTGATTCGCCATTGGAATTAACCGCAAACCCTTTCACGCTATCGTAATCCCATATCCACTCCTCAAGCATTTGCGAGGGTGCTTCGACAAAATCTCTCTCCGTAGCGACCCCGGAAAAAGTGGCCCACTGTTGTTGACCGCCAAAAATACTGTGTATCAGGTGGCCAAATTCATGCAAAAATGTTTCGACCTGTCGGTGTTCCATTAAGGCTGAACCATCGTTTTCACCGGGGAAATTACAGACCAGTGCTGCAACCGGCAGTTGTTGGCCACTTAATCCCGGACGAATGCCAAACTGTGCCGCATGGCCATATTTTCCTTCACGGGGATGCATGTCAAGGTAGAAGCGACCGATGACTTTACCCTGGTCCCAGACCTGGTAAGCAGTAACGCTTTGATGCCAGACCGGGGTATCCCAGCGAGTAATTTCTACTCCGAACAAGTCGGTCATCAATTGAAAAACCCCCGCCACCACATTGTCATAGTGGAAGTACTGTCGAATGACCTTGGTATCCAGTTGATATTGCTGCTTGCGCACACGTTCTTCCAGGTAAGCTTTTTGCCAATTACCCACAGACTGGGCAGTGGGGTCGGTTTGTTGCAGGGCAGCTAATAATTGCGCGTAATCATTGTTAGCGCGCTGCTCTGTTAATGTGCTAATACGGGTAATAAAATCCTCGATAACCTGGGGTGTTTTCACCATTAAATCTTCGGCGACATAGCTGGCATAATCGCTGTAGCCCAATAAGCCTGCCAGCGTCTGGCGCTGAACAATAATGTCTTTCAAGACTTTTTTATTGGCGGGATAGCCTCGATTCAGGAATTCCTGGTAAAGCGCCAGCCGGTGGCCGTCATTATTGGCATAGCGCAAGTAGGGATAGACATCGGGGTAGTTTGTAGTGACTTTGGCATAACCGTCTTCATCGACGGGGTGCTGCTCAATAAAATCCTGCGGCAAGCCATCCAGGCCTGCTGGCGGTACAGTGATGTGTCGTACGTCGTCCCGAATATTTCTGGAGAAATCCTGGCCTAATTGAACAATTGTCTCGTTAAGCTGGCGAATACTATTGCGCGTTTTTTTATCTTTACTCACCCCTGAGCGTCGAAAATCCCGTAAAACTTTTGACTGATACCGGCGGGTGTCGGCATCTTGCTCATCCGTGTTTACGGCCTCGACGTGCTGGTAAAGGGGGACTGATAAGCCGAGATCAGTGATTAATTTTGAAAATTCCTGTACACAGAGGTCACCGGCTTGCCGCAGTGCGGCATCGGGATGAACGTTGCTTAACAGAAACACCATCCCGGTACCGTTTTCAATAGTGAGGAATAATTGATCCAGCGGTCTTAATACGGTGTCTACGTTATAGGGCGGCTGCAGGCGTTCAAGTGAACTGAAAGCATCACGAGCACCTTGCAGGTCAAGTTCGCACTGCTGAGTAAGCGCCTCGGCGGTGTAATCGACACGGTAAAGATCAGGGCTTTGGCTTGTCCGGGTTGCTGCTAGTGGTTCAGCAGCCTCGCGTTCACTACAGGCTAACAGGCTTAACAATACGGTGGCGGTCAGCAGACGCTTCATTGAATCCCTCATCTAAAGATATTTTTATAAGGGCGATATTATAAACAGATTTAGCCGAATATTATCATTTGCTGCTATTAATTCATCGCGGTGATATCAACGTAGAGGGTGAGGCGTTGTCCCGGTTGTAAATATTTCTTCGGATTGACTGAGTTCCAACGGATAATATCATTGACACTGACATTAAATTTACCGGCAATACGTGCCAGTGAATCGCCGTTGCGCACCCTGTAACCGAGTTTTCGCATCATTGGGTCACGTTGTCCACGGGGACTGGTGTTACTGCTGGTGGACTGATTTGTCCAGACACTTAATTTTTTACCGGGGTGCAGGGTGTTCTTCGGCGACATGCCATTCCAGTGTGCAAGCTTTGAGCTACTGACGCCATAACGACGAGAAATAGACCAGAAACTGTCACCTGATTTTACCGTATAAAAAACCTGGTGGCTGCCGGCGGCGCCTTTTCGTGTGGACTGTATTTTTTTCAAGCGTTGATCAGAGCTCAGGGCATAGTGGCTGCTACCCTGAGTTGCAATGGGAATCAGCAGTGACTGTCCTTCCCTGATCATATTACCCTTGATCTTGTTATTGGCTCGAATAGTTCGTACGTCGGTGTGGTAGCGCTGGGCAAGTCGGCCCAGGGAATCACCTTGTTTAACGGTATAACGTTGCCAGTGCATGCGTTCTGCGTCGGGCAGTGTCGCTAGTTGCTGCTCAAATAAACCGGCTTTATCTACAGGGACTAATAAACGATGGGGGCCTGAGGGGGCTGTTGCCCAGCGGTTAAAACCTGGATTAAGTCGATACAATTCTTCCACATCAATATCAGCCAGGCTGGCGGCCTCGGCCAGGTCAATTTGTGAACCTGTGGAGACATTAGTGAAGTAGGGTCGGTTCGCCACCGGGTATAAGGCAATATCGTATTGCTGGGGGTTATCAATTAATTTTGCCAGTGCCAGTAGCTTGGGAACATAACTGCGGGTTTCCCGTGGTAGGTCAAGTGACCAGAAATCGGTAGGGCGACCCAATTTTCGGTTTTTCCTAACCGCCCTTCCCACCGTACCCTGGCCTGAATTATAGGCTGCCAGTGCCAGCATCCAATCGCCATCAAACAGCTTGTGTAAATACGTGAGGTAATTCAAGGCAGCATCGGTGGAGGCGATGACATCCCGGCGTCCATCGTACCACCAATTTATTTGAAGCTTATAGACCCGGGCAGTACCGGGAATAAATTGCCACATGCCGGAGGCGCGTCCGTGAGAATAAGCAAAGGGGTCATAGGCACTTTCTACGATGGGCAGTAATGCCAGCTCCATTGGCAGGCCGCGTTGCTGTATTTGTTCAGTGATGTAGTAGATATAACGTTCAGAGCGCTGACTGACCCTGGCCATGTAATTAGGGTGGCGCTGGTACCAATTAAACTCTGCTTGTAGTCGCTTTTGTTTGATGTCCCAGTCGAGTTGTGAGCCCATGCGGATTTTATACCAGATATCCCGAGGTACTACCGCGTCGGGTTCGGCTTGTTTTGGTTCGCCGGTGACCGCCACGCAGCTGTAGGGGTAAGCATAATCAATCTTGTACTCAGTAAAGGTTTCAGCGCCTGGCTCCGCGCTATTGCTGTCCTCGGCTGGACTGGTATTACAGCCCGACAACAACATAAAGCTGGATATTACGACAACAATAAAAGTTAACTTGTTGATTTTATTCGATAAATAATTATTCATGATGTCTAAATCTAGCGCCTGTGCTGTGTCGAGAGAGCCTTAAAAAAGCCCAGTAAGTTGGTGGAATGATTAGAAATTGTCTTTCCAATTACGAATTGTAGCAAAGACTTCGGCAGCACCCACACATTCAGCCCCTTTTATTTGTTGCGCACGGTCAATAATTGAACCTGTGTCACATCGAAGGAAGGGGTTAGTGGCTTTTTCCAGTGCCAGTGCCGAGGGGACGGTGGGCAGGGATTGCTCCCGAGTACGACGATCTTGTTTTATCCGTTGCTGCAGGTCAGCATTATCCGGTTCGACAGCGATGGCAAAGTCGAGATTAGCCAGCGTGTATTCATGGGCACAGTAGACGCGGGTCTGTGCGGGCAGGGCGGCAAGCTTTGACAGGGAATGATGCATCATTGCTGCATCGCCTTCAAACAAGCGACCACAGCCGCCAGCGAACAGGGTATCACCACAGAACAGTATCGGTTGATCATCCGTTGCGGTGGAAAAAAAGGCGATGTGATCCAGCGTATGCCCCGGCACTTCAAATACGGTGAAATCCAGCCCCAGTAACTCAACATGATCATTTTCAACCAGCTGGTCAGTAAGCTGCGGTATAGTGTCGTTAACGGGCCCATAGACGCTAACGGGATTGGCGGCGAGTAAATCGTCAACACCACCGACATGATCAAAATGGTGATGGGTAATAATAATAGCGTCTAACACAAGCTGCCTTGCAGCCAGCATCTGCAATACGGGCTGGGCATCACCCGGGTCGACTACGACGGCTTGACGGCTGTGCTGGTCGTACATACACCAGATGTAATTATCCTGATAGGCAGGAATGGCTTCGATTTTAATCATTTGGTACACCCAAATATAGTGAAATTGCAGCGGAGGCTAAGAACACAACACACTGTGTTTTAGAGCGCTCACCTAGATTAATCGGCTAAACCCTGACAAGCAAGTTCAGCTCCGGGGGTTTTTTCAGTAAGATAAGACTTTTAACCGTGGAAGAGTAAACGTGTCCGGTAAATCCTGGAAACATCAACCCGCACAGGAGCAACTACTCCCTCAGCTCGAGCAGTGGTTTTGCTCGGAACCCGGACAAAGTCTGTTGGCAGAGCAAAGGCTGTTATTCGATGACGCCTTGAAAAACTGCTTCGGTTATCACCTGCTACAACTCAGTGTCAGTCGCGATATCAATTTGTCCGGCCAGGCTCGCGTGCAGAGTCATCAGCGCTGCCACCCACTGCCAGGCAACGGTGCACAGTGTGAATTCGATCAATTGCCCATTGCCACTAGCAGTCTCGATGCGGTGATCCTGCATCATGCCCATGAATTCGTCAGCAACCCGCATTTTGTCTTACGCGAGATGGAACGTGTCATCGTCCCTCACGGCCATTTATTGATTGCCGGCTTTAACCCCTGGTCCTTGCTGGGGCTTTACGCTGCTTTTGCCAGCTTATCGCCCAATTCCATCTGGCATAACCATCGACTGGGAAGCCGACGCTTGACGGACTGGTTAGCCTTGCTGGGTTTCAAGGTGATCGATGTGCAATACGGTTTTTATCGGCCACCGATAAGTAATCATCAACTATTTAACAAATTTGACTTGCCCTTGCTGGCGCGCAACAAGCACAATTGGCCCTTCGGCGCCTTTTATGTCATTTCCGCCGTTAAAGAAGTGGCAACCATGACCCCGGTGAAAACCCGCTGGCAGCTGGCGGGTAAAAGCTTTGGACGTTTTGGTGCGGCTAAACCATCAACATCAAGCGGCAGAACGCCGCACAGAACGCCGGAGACCCTAAATTGAAAGAAATAGAAATTTTTACCGATGGTGCTTGCCGGGGAAACCCGGGACCTGGCGGCTGGGGTGCCTTGTTGCGCTATCGGGGCGTCGAAAAAGAATTTTTTGGTGGCGAGCGCGAAACCACCAATAATCGCATGGAGCTCACGGCCGCCATTGAAGGGCTCAGGGCAGTGAAAGATCGCTGTAATATCCGCGTCACCACCGATTCCCAGTATGTTCGAATGGGCATTATCGAATGGATGGAAAACTGGAAGGCACGGGGCTGGAAAACAGCCAGCAAAAAGCCGGTGAAAAATGTTGATTTATGGCAGGCGCTTGACGAGCAGGCCGCGCGCCACAATGTCAGTTGGCACTGGGTCAAGGGGCACAGTGGTCATCGGGAAAATGAAATTGCCGACCAATTAGCTAACCGGGGTATAGACCAACTGCCCGGAGGTGGATTGTGAGACAGGTGGTGCTTGATACCGAAACAACCGGCCTGGAAGTTTCCCAGGGACATAAAATTATCGAAATCGGTTGCGTTGAGCTGGTCAATCGGCGGCTGACTGGCAGGCATTACCACCAGTACATTAACCCCGGCAGGGAGATTGACCAGGGCGCTATTGAGGTTCACGGCATCACCAATAAATTTCTCGTGGACAAACCGGTGTTTGGGCAAATTGTCGATGAGTTTCTCGCCTTCATTGATGGTGCTGAACTGGTTATTCACAATGCGCCTTTTGATATTGGCTTTCTTGACGCCGAATTGGCAAGTTATAAATCCAGTGCGGGCAAAATAGCTGACTACGCATCGGTCATCGACAGCCTGATAATGGCGCGAAAAAAACACCCGGGGCAACGCAATAGCCTCGATGCACTTTGTCAGCGTTATTTTGTTGATAATTCCCAACGCGATCTACACGGCGCCTTGCTGGATGCCGAAATTCTTGCTGATGTTTATTTGTTAATGACCGGTGGGCAAACCAATTTACTGTTGGCCGGGGAAGAGTCAAGCGGGGAGGGGCGCGCCGGGGTGAACAGCATCAGAAAGCTGAGCGCCAACCGCGCTGCATTGCCGGTGATCAGTGCCAATGAAGAGGAACTCAAGGCACATCAACAGCGTCTTGAGTGCATCGACAAAGCCAGTGACAATGCTTGCCTCTGGCTTAAATTACAATAAATAGTGAATTGATAAGATACCAATGCTGCCCATAACAATGGTATAGGGAAATGCCATAATAACCATTTTGCCATAAGATAAGCGAATCAGCGGTGCCAGTGCCGAGGTCAATAAGAACAGGAACGCGGCCTGACCGTTCGGCGTGGCAACACTGGGAATGTTGGTCCCGGTGTTGATGGCGATTGCCAGCTTATCGAATTCCTGACGGCTTATTTCGCCCATATCCAACGCATCTTTAACCTCGTTGATATAAACAGTGGCGACGAAAACATTATCGCTAATCATCGACAGCACACCGTTGGCAATAAAGAACATTGTCGGCCTGATCTCCGCATCCATAGCCAGTACGGCAGAGATAATCGGTGTAAATAAGTGCTGCTCATGTATTACCGCCACAATGGCAAAAAAGACTACCAGCAGGGCAGTGAACGGCAGTGCCTCTTCAAAGGCGCGGCCAATCTGGTGCTCTTCGATGATGCCATTAAACGCGGTAAGCAGTACAATCACCGCAAGGCCAATAATACCCACTTCGGCAAGATGGGTTGCCAGGCCGACAATCAGAAACAGGGCAACAAGGGCCTGCACAAGAAGCTTGGCTTTTTCACCCGGATGGCGGTTGTCATCCAGTTCTTGCGAATACTCTTCCAATACTGTGCGCACATTAGCAGGTAGCAGGGTGCCATAACCAAAGCTGCCGGTTATTTCCAGTAACAGGCAAGTAATCAAACCACCGGCGAGCACTGGCATGGTGACGGGCATCATCAAGGTAAAAAACTGGATAAAATCCCAGCCGGCTTTTTCGGCAATTAACAGGTTTTGCGGCTCACCCACCAGCGTGCAAACGCCACCCAGCGCTGTGCCTACTGCACCGTGCATCAACAGGCTGCGCAGAAAAGCCCTGAAATTTTCCAGGTCGTCACGATGGAACTCAATCACCTCGCGATCACTGCTGTGATCGTGATTATGCGTTTGTATTTTCTTGCCGGAGGCAACTTTATGGTAGACAGCAAAAAAGCCGGTACCGATGGTAATTAGCACTGCGGTAACGGTAAGTGCGTCAAGAAAGGCGCTGAGGAAGGCAGCAAGCAGTGAAAAAAGTAGCGAGAGGAGTTTTTTAGAGCGAACCCCTAGCAGTATCCGCGTGAACAGAAACAGCAGCAAGTCCTTCATAAAATAGATGCCGGCTACCATAAACACCAGCAACAAAATGACCTGGAAATTATTATAGGCTTCGGCATAAACCGATTCGGCGGAGGCCATTCCTATAACAATGGCTTCTATGGCCAGCAAACCACCCGGTTGCAAGGGATAACACTTTAAGGCCATGGCCAGGGTAAAGATAAATTGCAGAATGAGCACCCAGCCGGTAATAAAAGGCCCGGCGAGCAGTAATAACAGGGGGTTTATTACCAAAAAGGCCAGAATCGTTAATTTATACCAGCGTGGGGCGGGGCCTAAAAAATTTTGTATTAAGCCTTCCGATAAGCTCCGGGCCATTTTTTGCTCCTAACTTCAAAGATTGGGCGATTCTACACAGGGCATGGGGGTATTGAAACAGAAAATGGAATTCTGCTGCTTTACCCATGGCCATTACAGGACATTGCTTGATTAAATATCACTCAATCACCTTGTTCCATTGCCCGCGTCAGTTGAACCGGTGCATACCAGTGGAAATACAATGACTTAGCCTGCAATATTTAACTAAAAATAATCTTCACTTGTTAAATAGTGACTATACTGGAATAGGTTAAAGCCCCGGTCTTTGCTCGGGCGTCAATTTTTAGCTGAGGAGATGAAGTGTCCCTGGACATAAGCATAAACCTAAATTCCCTGCAAATGATCCGGGAAGAGGTCGTCAATACCATTGAGCAATCGGCAGTCGATTTCGAAGCTTACATGGCCGATCAGGACAGTGTCGAGCATATCCAGGACAGCGCTGCGGGCATGGCACAGGTTGGTGGCACATTCAGGATGCTGGAGTACCCGGGGGCGGCATTGCTCGCCGATGAAACTGCCACGTTAATTAACTACATTGCATCGCTGGAAAACACCCCTGGCGACAATATTATTAATGCCCTGACTAATGCATTTTTCATGTTGCCTCGCTATATAGAATTCATCATGATGCGTCAGTCGGCACTGCCTATTCTGATCATTCCTACTGTCAACGAATTGCGAATTGCGGGAAAACAAAGCCTGTTACCGGAATATCATTTCTATTCGATGAAAGGTACCACGCTGGCTACGGGGTTGGAGCCGGTGGGAAGCAGTGAGGTGGGCGAGTTACTCTCTTCTATTGGTCGTCTGCGCCATATGTATCAGACCGGCTTATTGGGTGTTATCAACCAAAAACGCCCCGGCACACATTATTACCAGCTGATGGCACGGTCGATCTCGCGTGCCGTGGGCATGATGGGTGCTCACGAGCAGCAGCCCGCCTGGCGACTGGCCAGCGCCGTGCTGGAATGTTTTGCCGCAGGCACTCTGGAACTGACCATCAATCGTAAGCGTATTTTGGCTAATATTGAAAAAATGCTACGCCAGGTTGTGAGTAAAGGTGAGCATGGTTTAAATCAAGCCATGCCCGACAGCGTTATTACAGACCTGCTGTTTTTATTAATGCTGTCACCACACCACACGCCAGAAGTGGATGCGGTACGCCAGGCCTACTCATTAAATGATACGCCCGACCTGGATGACAAGGAACTGGTGCGCCAGCGTGAGCTGATGCACGGTCCCGGTCAGGATGCGATTGAATCAGTCAGCCGATTGTTAAAGGAGGAATTACACCAGGCAAAAGATGTACTGGAAATATCATCCCAGAATAACATGATCGATAGTGATGATTATGCCACCTTACAAAGCACTTTAGAGCGTATTGCCGACACGCTGATGATCCTCAACCTTACCGGGCCACAGCAGACGCTCAAGCTTCAACTGGAGAAAGTCGCCCTGTGGTCTGACAAAAAGGCTGACCTTGAAACGGCAGACTTTCTGGAAGTCGCCGATACAGTGTTGTTTATTGAGAATTCATTGTCGGTGCTTGAACGGGGAAAAATTAGCCTCGATGAAATTAATGAAGGCAACGAGCACACGCGCAACAAAATCGTCGCCGGTAGCTATTTAGCTGAAACAGAAAAATTAGTTATAGCAGAAGCCGAGGCGGGGATTGCGCTGGCAAAAAGAGCAATCACTTCCTATGTCGATTCCAATTTTGATGCGGCACATGTTGCCAATGTGGTGGTTACCCTGGATACGGTTCGCGGCGGCCTGCAAATGCTCAACTACAATCGAGCCGCTGCGGTGTTAAAAAGCAGTAGTGCTTTTGTTGAAAGTCATATGAAACAGACGGATGCGGGCAATCAACGTCACCAGTTGCTGGAAACCCTTGCCGATGCGCTAATCAGCCTCGAATACTATCTCAATGAGATTAGTGTGGGACAGACTGCCAATGATAAAATTCTTGAGGTTGCCGAAGAAAGTCTTGCTGCCCTGGGTTTTGCAGTCGACGGCAAACCGCTTGCCACAGAGGCCGAGGTTTAGTTTATGGATAGCACCCTGGTTTATACTGTATTAGCCGGTGCATTACTTGCACTCGCTTTTGTGGTTATTTTGCTGGCAGCAAAAATACTGTTTCGAGGTCACTGGTTTTTAAGTTGGTTAAAGGGCATGGCGGGTCTTTGTCTGGTTGTTGTTGCTGTTTTTCTTACCCTGGCCGCGCTGGATTTTTATAGCTACAAAACGGCACTTAAGGAGCAACCCATCGCCACCCTGAGCTTCTCTCGCCTGGGCACGCAATTATATAAAGTCTCCCTGGTACAAGCCGATGGAATAGAGCAGAGCTATGAATTAAAGGGTGATTTATGGCAATTAGATGCTCGAATTCTCAAGTGGAATTCAATGATGAATACCCTGGGAGTGAATACCGGCTATCGTCTTGACCGCCTCAGCGGTCGCTATTATTCCCTGGAAGAAGAAACCAATGCCGAGCGCACGGTGTATGAGCTGGCATCAACAAAAAACAATCTCGACATCTGGCAGCTGATCAATCAAGCCGGCAATCAACTGGGCTTCGTCGATGCGCGCTATGGCAGCGCCACTTATCTACCGATGCACGACGGCGCACTATTTACTGTCATGCTCACACACAACGGCCTGTTGGCGCGTCCGATCAATGATCGCGCCAGAGAAGTTGTACAGGCCTGGCAATAGTCAGGCTTGACTTAACTCCCACCTCCCGCCAAGATTCCCCACCGTCATAAATGACGGCCGGAATTATCGATTTAACTCATTCAGGGGTATTTTGCATTGGAATTTCTCAGTAGTTACGGGCTTTTTTTGGCCAAATCCATGACCATCGTAGTGGCGATTATTATTGTCGTGCTGACAATCATCGCCGCCAGCAGTCGCGGCCGAAAAGAACACGAAGGGCATATAGAGGTTGAGATACTCAATGACCGCTATGAGGATATGGAGGACACCCTGAAATCCGTTATCCTCGATGAATACCAACTCAAGCAACTACACAAAGAACAGAAGAAAAAAGACAAGCTGGAGAAGAAAAAGAAGAAACATAAATCAGCGGACGAAGCCCGCAAGAAGCGTGTCTATGTGCTCGATTTCAATGGCGATATGAAAGCGTCTGCAGTGACCTCACTGCGCGAGGAGATCACCGCCATACTGACCATGGTCGAAAGCAGCGATGAAGTTGTCATTCGCCTTGAGAGCCCTGGCGGTATGGTGCATTCCTATGGTCTTGCTGCCTCACAGCTGCAGCGCTTGCGCAATCAGGACATTCCGTTGACCGTTGCGGTAGATGCGGTGGCTGCCAGCGGCGGTTATATGATGGCTTGTATCGGCAACAAAATTCTCGCCGCACCTTTTGCTATTATTGGTTCCATTGGCGTGCTTGCCCAATTGCCTAATTTTCATCGCCTATTAAAGAAAAACGACATTGATTTCGAGCTATTTACTGCCGGTGAGCACAAGCGCACAGTGACCATGTTTGGTGAAAACACCGACAAGGGCAGGGAGAAGTTCACCGAAGAGCTCGAAGATACCCACCAGCTGTTCAAAAGTTTTGTCTCTGAACACCGGCCCCAGGTCAACATTACTGAAGTGGCTACCGGGGAAATCTGGTATGGACTACGGGCACTGGATAAAAACCTTATCGACGAGATTCTCACCAGTGACGAATACTTAATGGCGCAGCGCAAAGAAGCAGATATCTATTCTATTTCATTTACTCACAAGAAAAACTTCATGGAAAAAATCGGTTTTGCGGCGGAGTCAGCGCTGGTGACTGTGTTTGATAAGATCTGGAACAAGGTTCAGGGCAGGGATAATTATAAAGCGTAGTCGATGATGCCGATACTTACTGATGTTGAAATACAATGGGATTTATATCTAGCAATACTTATACAGCCGAACAGTTACAATCACTAGAGTTTGAGCAGTGGGTGAACGAGGTCAATACATAACAATTTTAGGCAGGCGACAGCTTTTCCGTTTCGCCTATCGGCTACACTACAACGCTGCGCCTGATAAAGGCATTATGCATAATCGATCAATCCAACTATTTAGGAAAAAATATGTCAAATGAAGGTTATCACGAGCCTATAGAAGAGCTTACAAACGAAACAAGAGATATGCACAGAGCTATTACATCACTTATGGAAGAGCTTGAAGCAGTAGATTGGTACAATCAACGAGTAGATGCCTGCAAAGACGGAGAATTGAAAGCAATCCTTGCTCATAATAGAGACGAGGAAAAAGAGCATGCAGCAATGGTAC
>JAUXHA010000123.1 GCA_030621845.1 Spongiibacteraceae bacterium | reverse complement strand
CGACTTATCAATTCAATTAATTTTTTATTTACATTCAGGCTATTTGCCCGCCAATAACACCAGCGGCCAGCGTACGGTTTGCTGATCGCCCCAATAACAGCGCAACGTTTCGCGCAGTTCATCAACAGGGTTGCTGTCTTTGGCTTCGATATAACGCTGTACCGCCGACCAGGAATTTAAATACGCACAAAATTGTTCCAGGCTCCAGTTTTTTTCCATCACCAGCTCCGGCACCTTGAGCTGCTTGAAGGGAAACGGTAGCTGCCGGTACATCTGGTCAATGAATCGCCGCTCGGATGGCCAGTAAGCGCCTAATACATCGGCATAGAGATACTGAACCAGGGTGTCAATCTCCGGGCTAATACGGCTTGCGCCGTAGGCCCACACCGCAATCATACCAGCTGGCTTTAACACCCGCTTCACTTCAGCGTAAAAAGCATCAAATTCAAACCAGTGTGCCGCCTGGGCCACCGTTACCAGGTCCACCGACTGATCATCCAGGCTGGTATGCTCTGCCTGTTCATTGCGGTAACTGATATTGTCTTCAGCAGCAGCTTGCTGTAACTGTGCCGCACTGGCATCGGTCGCCACTACCCGATCAAAATATTTTGCCAGCTCCTGCGCGGCCTGACCACTGCCTGTTGCCACATCCCAGCACAGCGAATAATTATCCAGGCGGGAGACAATAAAGGCATAAAGCGCTACAGGGTAGTCGGGCCGACTATCCGCATAGTTTTTTGATTGTGTTGAAAAGTGATCGTTAAACTTCATGCTTTCATCTTTAATTATCGTTGAGGGTGTTTAACGCCGCCCCGGTGAATATAAGAAAAACAAGCGGATCACAGCTTAACTTTTCAACCAAACATCTCTCACCCAATACCAAATCGTTTCCCAACTTTCTGCTGATTTAACGCCGCCCTCCCAGTACTGCACTTCACCCTCTTCACTTACCGCATAATAATTACCACGATACTCACAAAGCGGTACCAGGTCCCTGGGTAAACCGGCATCCCAGGCTAACGCCGCTACCTCTGGCAAATAAGTATGCGATGTAGGATCACTGGCGGTTACTGGCTCCATCGTGCCATACACCACATCACTTACAGTCAGCATAAATTCACTGAAGTCATTATCCAGGCTGATAAACAGTGCCTCCTGTACCACCACCAGATCATCCTCATCGGGCAACGTCAATGGCACCGGTACCGTTTGATTTAACTCTCGTAATTCATCAATCAATTCATCCATTAATAACTCCAGGTTTATGCCCGTAAACTGACAACCATGATTCCCTCAATGCCCATACTTGGCAAGTCCTTTACTGATATACTGCTGTTTTTTTCAGGATTCCCATGCGTCACGGTAATTACGACCACCAGGCCAACCAAAAGATCAACTGGCAGGTCATTAAGATCATCTGGCCCTATCTCATGGAGCACCGCAAGCGGGTGCTGCTCGCTCTCGCTTGCCTGATTATTGCCAAACTCGCCAATGTCATTGGCCCCTTTCTGCTCAAATACATTGTCGATGCCCTGCAAGCCGATACCGCCGGAAAAATACTGATTGTTCCTGTGGCGCTGGTGTTTGCCTATGGCATCGCCCGCTTTTCTAATGTCCTGTTTGGCGAACTGCGCGATACCGTGTTTGGCCGTGTCACCGAACGGGCCATGCGCAAAATTGGCCTCAAGGTATTTCGCCACTTGCACAGTCTTGATCTGGACTTTCACCTCAATCGCCGTACCGGTGGACTGTCCCGTGATATTGAGCGCGGTACTACCGGCATCAGTTTTTTAATGCGCTTTTTTGTTTTTAACATTGTACCGACATTTATCGAGATTTTTATGGTGGTCGGTATTTTATTATTTAATTATGGCTGGGGTTTTGCCCTGATTACCCTGGTGGCCGTCATTAGCTATGTTGCCTTTTCTGTTGTCGCCACCGAGTGGCGCACCAAATATGTCCGCGAAGCCAATATCGCAGATTCTGCCAGCAATACACGCGCCGTTGATAGCTTACTTAATTTTGAAACCGTAAAGTATTTTACTAACGAAGAATTTGAAGCTCAGCGCTACGATTATGAATTGGGGAAATGGGAACACGCGCGTCGTAAAAATCGCCTGTCGCTGTTTTCCCTCAATGGCGGCCAGGCCATTATTATCGCCACCGCCATGACCAGTATGATGTGGCTTGCCTCCTATCGTGTCACTGCCGGCACCATGACACTGGGTGATTTTGTACTCATTAATGCTTTTATGATTCAACTGTTCATGCCGCTTAATTTCCTCGGTTTTGTTTACCGGGAAATTAAAGGCTCGATGGCCAATATCGAAAAAATGCTACAGCTTTTGGAAATTTCCCCCACGGTAAACGATAAATACCGTGCTAAATCCCTGGATCTCAATACCGGTATCATCGAATTTAAACAGGTTTCTTTCTCCTATCGCCCTAACCGAACTATTTTAGATGATGTTTCATTTACTATCGCGCCGGGGCAGAAAGTGGCCGTAGTCGGCGCCAGCGGTGCCGGTAAATCCACCCTGGTAAAATTATTATTTCGTTTTTATGACCTCAATGAAGGCCAAATTACCATCGGCGGTATCGATATACGCGAGTTTAGCAAGCAATCTCTACGCCGGGCCATTGGCATTGTCCCGCAGGATACGGTGCTGTTTAATGACAGTATTTTCGAGAATGTTCGTTACGGTCGCCCCGAGGCCAGCGATGCCGAAGTCTCCAATGCCATACGCCTCGCCCACCTGGAAGCCTTTATCATCCAACTTCCCGAAGGCCATAGAACCCGGGTTGGTGAGCGCGGTTTAAAGTTATCCGGCGGTGAAAAACAACGTGTTGCCATAGCCCGCACCATTCTCAAGCGCTCTCCCATACTGGTCTTTGATGAGGCGACGTCCTCACTCGATAGTAAATCGGAACAGGCCATTTTAAAGGCCTTAAAAGAAGTTGCCGAGGGCCATACCAGTTTAGTTATCGCCCATCGACTCTCGACAGTAATTGATGCCGATAAAATCGTAGTGATGGATCATGGCAGAATTATCGAGCAGGGAAGCCACCAGCAACTGCTGGAACAAAAGGGCTGTTATGCGGATCTTTGGTTTACTCAACAGAAAGAGCAGCAGAACAAACCCAAACTATAAGCCAGGGCACCCGCTTGCTCTGCAATTGTGGCTAAGGTAATTAATCGTCTACTTAAAAACTATTATTCAACCGTTACGGATTTCGCCAGATTTCTTGGTTGATCCACATCTGTCCCTTTTAATACCGCAACATGATAGGACAATAACTGCAGGGGAATGGTATAGATAATCGGGGCTATCACATCCGGAACATCCGGGACATTAATGACATGAACACCTTTGTCACTTTTAAAACCCGCTGCTTTATTGGCAAATACAAAAAGTTGTCCGCCGCGAGCCTGCACTTCTTCCAGGTTAGATTTTAATTTTTCCAGCAATTTGTCGCCGGGTGCTACGGCTACTATCGGCATATCATCGTCCACTAACGCCAGCGGCCCGTGTTTCAATTCACCCGCAGGATAACTCTCTGCATGAATATAAGATATTTCTTTTAACTTTAATGCGCCCTCCATCGCTACCGGCCACTGTACACCACGACCCAAAAACAAAGCATGATTTTTTTCGACAAAGGCCTCTGACATTTTATAAATGGCTTTATCCAGTGCCAGCGTTTCTTCGAGCAACTCTGGCAGGCTGTTAAGACCGACGACAATTTTTTCTTCTTCTTCAGCACTTAAGCCGTGGCGCCTACCCAGGGCAACGGTCAATAACAGTAAAGCTACCAACTGTGTAGTAAATGCCTTGGTGGATGCCACGCCGATTTCCGGCCCAGCCTCGGTCATTAATGCCAGGTCGGACTCCCTGACTAATGAGCTCTGCGCAACATTACAGATGGTCATGGTCGATGCGTAGCCCAGCGTCTTAGCCAATCGCAACGCCGCCAAACTATCTGCTGTTTCACCTGATTGCGAAATGGTTACTAACAACGTATCTTTTTGCACGACAAATTTTCGATAACGAAACTCACTGGCCACCTCTACCCGACAGGGAACACCGGCGATACCTTCCAGCCAGTATTGGGCTATCATCCCCGCATGGTAGCTGGTTCCACAGGCAACGATTTGAATTCTTCGTGTAGTGTCGAGGATTTTTTTAGCCTCAGCACCAAAAACCTGTTCGAGAATTTTCTTTTTCCCTATTCTTCCCTGCAATACCTCTTTAATCACTGATGGCTGCTCATATATTTCCTTGAGCATAAAGTGTCGGTATTGCCCCTTTTCAACAGTCGATGTTTTATCAGTTAAATGTAATGTTTCACGGCTTACAGGCTCTCCTTGCCGGTTCCATACAGAAAAACTATCCGGTGTAATTTCAGCAAAATCCCCTTCGTCCAGGTAAACGAAACGGTCTGTTACCTGGCGTAATGCCAGTTGATCGGAGGCAATAAAATTTTCACCTATACCCAGGCCAATCACCAATGGACTGCCACTGCGTGCACAAAATATTTTATCCGGTTGCTGTTTATCAATTACCGCGAGACCAAAAGCGCCCTCCAGTTTTTTTACCGCCGCTTTAACCGCTGCCGATAAATCTTTAGTTGAAGCAAGTTCAGCATGAATTAAATGAACAATGGTTTCTGTGTCGGTTTGTGATAAAAACTGATAACCCTTAGCACTAAGCTCTTCTCGTAAGGCTTCATGGTTTTCAATAATGCCATTGTGAACCAGTGCGATTCGATCACTGGACAAATGGGGGTGCGCATTTTCTTCCGACGGTTGGCCATGGGTTGCCCAGCGGGTGTGTGCTATACCCGTCTGCCCGGATAGACCTTCCTGTTGTTGGCTATCCGATAAAACCGCCACTTTACCCAGGCGCTTTAGACAGTTTAAATCTCCATGACTATCAATTACCGCTATTCCCGCTGAGTCATAACCCCGGTACTCAAGCCGGCGTAAGCCCTCGATTAATATTTCCGTTACTTCTCTTCGCGCTGTCGCACCTACAATTCCACACATAGTCGTTATTTATCCCTGTCTTTTTTCCCGGGCCGTTCCCAGCCCTCAATATTTTTTTGCTTGCCCCGGGCAACCGCCAGATTTTTACCGGGTATGTTTTTTGTTATGGTCGAGCCTGCAGCAACAAAACCATCATCAGAAACTTCTATTGGTGCAATCAGTGTGCTGTTAGAGCCAATGAAAACGTTTTTCCCTAATACCGTTTTATATTTATTTACGCCATCGTAATTGCAAGTAATGGTTCCAGCGCCAATATTGCTACCACTACCCACCTCAGCATCACCAACATAAGCCAGGTGATTCGCTTTACTGCCTACACCGAATGTACTGTTTTTTACCTCAACAAAATTTCCAATTTTTACTTTATCGCCCAGCTTTGCCCCCGGTCGCAACCGGGCAAAAGGTCCAACTTCACAGTTTTTCCCTACCGCTGCCTGCTCCAGTACGCTATTCGCCTTGATCAAGCTGCCCTCATCGACAGAGGAATTTTCTATCACACAATTAGGCTGAACTCTAACACCACAGCCCAAAGTCACCGCACCAATAAAAACACAATTAACATCGATAAATACATCTTCACCCACACTCAGCGTACCGCGAATATCCACACGTGCCGGGTCAGCCAGGCTGGCACCCGCCTTCATTAACGCATTCGCCTGATCCCGTTGGTAATGACGTTCGAGCTCACTGAGTTGGGCGCGGTCATTGGCCCCCTGCACCTCCCACGCTGTTTCCGGGTTCAGGGCTACCACCGCCATATCATCGGCCACGGCCATATGGATAATATCCGTCAGGTAATATTCTCCCTGGGCATTCTCGGATGATAGCTTAGGCAGCCACTGTTTAAGTTTACTCGCCGGCGCAGCAAGAATGCCGGTGTTGACTTCGTTTATTGTCAGTTGATTAGCATCGGCATCTTTTTGCTCAACAATGGCACTGATCGCGTTTTCAGCGTCTCGAACAATGCGGCCATAGCCTGTGGGATCGTCCAGTTCAACCGTCAGTAACGCCAACGTCTCGGTATTACAGGCATTTAGCAGACGGGCAAAGGTTTCTGGCTTGACCAGTGGTACATCGCCGTAGGCAATCAATACCAGGCTATCGTCAGCAACAGCCGGCATCGCCTGTGCCACCGCATGCCCGGTACCCAATTGCTGCTGCTGTAATGCCCAGTGCAAGTTTTCATCAGCAAAGGCTGCCTTCACATCTTCAGCGCCGTGACCAACCACCACATGAATTTTTTCTACGCCAAGTTGTTTCGCCGCGGCCGTAACATGAGCAAGCATGGGCTTGCCGGCAAGCGGGTGTAACACTTTCGGCAGGCGGGAGCGCATTCGTGTACCCTGCCCCGCCGCGAGAATAATGACTT
>JAUXHA010000144.1 GCA_030621845.1 Spongiibacteraceae bacterium | reverse complement strand
CGTGGTATCCTGATGGTCGGCCAACCGCGAACGGGAAAAACCTTGCTGGCAAAAGCCATTGCCGGTGAAGCTAAAGTGCCGTTCTTCTCCATTTCGAGTTCGGTCTTTGTAGAAATGTTTGTGGGTGTTGGTGGGTCTCGTGTGCGTGATATGTTCGAGCAGGCGAAAAAACAGGCGCCCTGTATTATCTTTATTGATGAAATTGACGCCGTAGGTCGCCATCGTGGTGCGGGTTTGGGCGGTGGTCACGATGAGCGTGAACAGACCCTGAACCAATTACTGGTAGAGATGGACGGTTTTGAAGCCAATGATGGTGTTATTGTGATTGCTGCTACCAACCGTCCCGATGTGCTGGATCCGGCGCTATTACGCCCGGGACGCTTTGATCGCCAGGTGGTAGTGAGCCTGCCCGATATTCGCGGTCGTGAACAAATCCTCAAAGTCCATATGCGCAAGGTGCCGTTGGGTGAAACGGTTGATCCCTCGGTGATTGCTCGCGGTACCCCCGGGTTTTCTGGTGCGGATTTGGCTAATTTAGTCAATGAAGCGGCACTGTTCGCTGCCCGAGCCAGTTGCCGTACGGTGGGGATGGAGCAGTTTGAGTTGGCCAAGGACAAAATCATGATGGGTGCCGAGCGCAAGTCCATGGTGATGTCCGAGAGCGAGAAGCTCAATACCGCCTACCATGAAGCGGGGCATGCCATTGTTGGGCGGTTGATGCCCGAACATGACCCGGTTTACAAGGTGTCCATTATTCCTCGTGGTCGCGCGCTGGGTGTGACTATGTTCCTGCCGGAGGAAGACCGCTACAGTTTGAGTCGTCGACATATTATCAGCCAGATTTGCTCGCTTTACGGTGGTCGTATTGCCGAAGAGATGACGCTGGGTGTTGATGGTGTGACCACGGGTGCCTCCAATGATATTCAACGCGCTTCAGAGATTGCCCGGAATATGGTGACCAAGTGGGGCTTATCTGAAAAGATGGGTCCGCTGATGTACGATGAAGCGCAGGAGGAAGTCTTCCTGGGTCGTTCGGCGGGTGCCAATGCCAAGAGTCAGTCTGGTGTTACGGCCAGGGAAATAGACGAAGAAGTTCGCCGTATCATTGACGAAAGTTATGCGACAGCGAAACAACTGCTTGAAGAAAATCGTGACAAACTTAAGCAAATGGCTGAAGCCCTGATGCTCTATGAGACGATTGGTGTCGAGCAAATCGACGATATTATGGCGGGTCGCAAAGTCCGCGAGCCTGCAGGTTGGAGCGATGATAAGCCCAGTGGTGGTGATGCAACGGCATCCGAGGCCAGTGATGATAAGCCCGCTGATGACTCCATAGGTGGCCCCGCCGGGCAGCACTAAGTTTTCCGGTGGGCACTGCATTCCGCTAATGTCGACTCTCCCCCGCCATAGTCCGCCGCAACTTGATTGCGGCGGTCGTCTTTTAGACCTTTCCAGTCCCCGGGTTATGGGGGTGTTAAATATTACGCCTGACTCTTTTTCCGATGGTGGTGCTTTGCATGTGGCTGGCCGTCCCGCTATCGATAAAGCCTTGTTGCGCGCTGAAAAAATGCTAGCGGAGGGGGCGTCTATTATCGATATAGGCGGGGAATCTACCCGGCCGGGGGCTGCATCGGTCTCGCTGCAACAGGAACTGGATCGTGTTATGCCGGTGATTGAGGCAATCGGGCAGTCACTCGATGTGATTGTTTCCGTAGATACCAGTCGTCCCGAAGTCATGCGCGCGGCTGCCACCGCCGGAGCGGGTTTGCTCAACGATGTTCGGGCCCTGAGCCGGGAGGGAGCCGAGGAGGCTGCAGTCAGTACCGGGCTAGCGGTATGCCTGATGCATATGCGCGGCGAGCCCGGCACCATGCAGGAGTCCATTCAGTACCGCAATGTGCTTGAAGAGGTCGGCGATTATTTGCTGGGGCGGGCTCAGCAGTGTATTGAAAAGGGGGTATTGCCTGGCCAAATAATTCTGGACCCTGGTTTTGGTTTTGGAAAAACACCTGAGCATAACCTAATCTTATTGAACCGCCTGGCGTTATTAGTTGATCGAGGCTATCCCGTATTGGTGGGATTGTCGCGTAAGTCGCTAATTGGCAAGCTGCTCAATCGCGAGCTTGATCAGCGGCTGGTGGGTAGTTTGGCATTGGCGAGCCTGGCGGTGAGTGCAGGCGCTTCTATTATCAGGGCCCATGATGTGGCAGAAACAGCCGATATGATCAGGGTCTATCAGGCGGTAACAAGGGAATCACTAGTATGACAAGAAGGTATTTTGGCACAGACGGTATTCGTGGGCAGGTGGGTTCGGGGGTCATTAATCCCGAGTTTGTGCTAAAGCTGGGCTGGGCGGCGGGCAAGGTGTTCGCCAAGTCGGGCCGCAGTAAATTGATTATTGGCAAGGATACCCGTATCTCGGGCTATATGTTTGAATCTGCGCTGGAGGCCGGGCTGGTCGCGGCAGGCGTTGATGTCGGCATGCTGGGCCCCATGCCGACACCGGCTATTGCCTATCTGACCCGTACTTTTCACGCCCAGGCAGGGATTGTCATCAGTGCCTCGCACAACCCTTATCACGACAACGGGATTAAATTTTTCTCCAGCCTGGGTAGCAAACTGGCTGATGATATTGAGTTGGAAATCGAGCGACAACTGGACCTGCCAATGACGACGGTCAAATCATCCGAGTTGGGGAAAGTGATTCGAATTGATGATGCGGCGGGTCGTTATATTGAATTTTGCAAAGGCACTCTGCCATCGGGCTTTAACTTGCGGGGGCTGAAGATTGTCGTGGATTGCGCCCATGGGGCGACTTATCACGTTGCGCCATCGGTGTTGGATGAGTTAGGTGCGGAAGTGATTGCGATGGGGGTTAGCCCCGACGGCTTGAACATCAATGAGGGGGTGGGTTCTACCCAGCCCGGCGCCTTGCAGGAGCGGGTGTTGGCTGAGCAGGCTGATTTGGGTATTGCTTTTGATGGCGATGGTGATCGCCTGGTGTTTGTCGATATTAACGGTGAGGTGCTTGATGGCGATGAACTGCTCTATGTTATTGCCCAGGATAAAATACGTACTACGGGCGCTTGCAGTGGGGTAGTCGGCACCTTGATGTCGAATTTAGGCTTCGAGTTGGCACTGGAGGAAATCGAAGTTCCCTTTGTCCGGGCTAAAGTGGGCGATCGTTACGTCAATGAATTGATGCAGTCCAGGGGCTGGCAGTTAGGCGGTGAAAACTCGGGGCATATTATCTGTGCTGATGTGACTACCACGGGTGATGGTTTGGTCGCCGCCTTGAAGGTCTTGCATGCGATTGTTGATGGCGGCGTCTCGCTGGATCAATTAAAAACCAATATGCAAAAATTCCCCCAGATCATGATCAATGTGCCGATTCAAAATCGAGCGGCACTGGAGGGTAACGGTGATATTGATCGGGCCGTTAGCGCTGCCGAGGGCAAGTTGGCGGGTCGTGGCCGAGTGTTGCTACGTCCCTCGGGCACCGAGCCGGTAGTCAGGGTAATGGTTGAGGGTGAGGACGAGCAGTTGGTCAATCAGTTGGCCGGTGACATTGCCGCGGTGGTAGAGCGCGCAGTGGCTTAGTTCTTGTATGTTGATAGCAGTTTGGGTAAGATTGGCCGCCTTTTTTAGCTAAGGGAAGATAATGCGTCGCTGTTTGGTGGTGGGTAACTGGAAAATGCATGGCTCTGTGTCTGCAGTTACTGCTCTGGTTGCTGCTCTCAAGAATGAAATTTCCTTTGATAGCCACGCAGAGGTAGCGGTTTGCCCGCCCTTTGTTTTTATTTCCGCCGTTGCCGCGGCGTTGGCCGATTCGGGCATTGCCTGGGGCGCGCAGACGCTGGATGAGCATGAAAAAGGTGCTTTTACCGGGGAAATATCCGCGGCGATGCTGGCTGACCTTGGCTGCCGGTATGTGATTGTGGGGCATTCCGAGCGGCGTAGTCTCTATGCCGAGGACGATTCCCGGGTGGCGGCAAAATTCATGGCCGCGCAAGCGTCTGGTTTGATACCCATCTTGTGTGTAGGTGAAAACCTGCAGCAACGTGAGGAGGGACAGGCGCTGGATATAGTCCAGCGCCAATTAACTGCTGTTATTGCGATGGCGGGTATCGAGGCCTTTAATCGGGCTGTCGTGGCCTACGAACCGGTTTGGGCTATTGGTACGGGTAAAACCGCGACACCGGAACAGGCTCAGCAAGTACACGCCCATATTCGCCAGGTACTGAGCTGTGCTGATGCGGCGGTGGCAGAGCAGATACAAATTTTATACGGTGGCAGTGTGAATGCCGGGAATGCATTGGAACTGTTTGCCAGTTTGGATATCGATGGTGCGCTGGTGGGCGGTGCATCTTTAAAATCAGATGAATTTACCGCTATATGTAAGGCGGGTGGGTAAGCTATGGAACAAGTAATATTAATCATTCATGTATTGGCAGCGCTGGGAATTGTTGCGCTAATTTTGTTGCAGCAGGGCAAGGGTGCTGATATGGGTGCCTCCTTTGGTGCGGGTGGCTCGCAGACTTTATTTGGAAGTGGCGGCGGTGGCAATGTACTGACCAAGGGTACGGCGTTGTTGGCGGCACTGTTTTTTGCCACCAGTTTTGGTTTGGCTGTTGTGGCTAAAAACAAAGCCAATCTATCGGGTGATGTCGATTTGCAGTTACCGACGGCGGTTGAGAGTCGTGAGGTGCCTATGGGTATGAATGATACGCCGGTAGAAATACCCGCGGCAATGGAAGCCCGGGAAGACGAAGTCCCGGCCTCTGATATTCCCGAAGCCTGACAGAATAAGCCGAAGTGGTGGAATTGGTAGACACGCCATCTTGAGGGGGTGGTGAGCTATGCTCGTGCGGGTTCAAGTCCCGCCTTCGGCACCAACTGTGAAAAAGTATCCGCGAAAACGGATGCTTTTTTTATGACCGCTGTTTGACGGATGAGTCACGATGATTAAAGCGGTGGTGGATGATTTATCGAGTTGAGTTTTTCTGCGCGATAAAGTATTTGCCAGGGATGTTGAATAAAGTGGTGGTTGATGTTGACCCGCCATGGTCATGTCCCTATAATCCGCAATCCTTATTTCATCGTGTTCTATAGCATTGTGGATTTGGAGAGTAGATATGCCTAGGGGCATAGCCGAAACCGGCTTTATAGTAAGCTGGGTTTTACGGCATTGATGCGGGGTGGAGCAGTCTGGTAGCTCGTCGGGCTCATAACCCGAAGGTCGTTGGTTCGAATAAGTCGGATCGTA
>JAUXHA010000017.1 GCA_030621845.1 Spongiibacteraceae bacterium | reverse complement strand
GAGAATATAGGCAATCAGCAGTACCGCCAGCACATAGTTTGCGTATAAAGGCCTGGCATAGTTATTGTCGTTCATACTATTATCACCATGATTTTATCGACTAATGTGGCTATCGAATCCGTTGATCCTCCCAGCCCAATCACCAGTCCATGATGGTTTTTACAAAGGGAATCGTTAAGCGTCGTTGCTGGGTGATCGATGCTTTATCCAACCGATCCAGTGCTGCTAACAAGGCATTCATATCACGTTGACAGCGGTGATAAATAAACCGGCCCACCTCATCGCTGACATTTAAGCCTCTTTCTCTCGCCCTGAACTGGAAGATCGATAGTCGCTGGCTGTCATCGGGAGTGACCAACTGATACACCGACCCCCAATTTAACCGTGACGACAGGTCATCCAGCGTCGTGTCTAATACTCGCACCGCCCTGTCCGCCGCTACCAGTAAGGCAACCCCTTTATCGGCGAGACGATTAAACAAATGGAATAATTGCTCTTCCCAATTTACCTGCCCGATCACACAATGCAAATCATCCAGACACACCAACGACAATTGCTCCAGCCCTTCAAACAGCGCCTCCGGTGCATAGTCGCGCAACTCGGCCAGGGGTAAATACACTGACGTCCGGTCCAGCGCCGATGCCCGATGGCAGGCCGCCTGTAATAAATGACTGCGACCACTGCCATTACTGCCGAATAGATAAATATAGCGTTCCCCCCCCGCCAACTGTTGCTGTAATTGATTCAACAGCAGGGTATTTGACTCACTATAAAAATTGTCAAAGGTGGCATCGTCGCGAAGCTGAACCGCGAGGGGTAATTGTTCAAATGAAAAACTCATGCCTGATACAGTTCACTGTTTTTATAGCGTTGATGCAAATGGCGCAGCCATACCATAATCACCGCCGCCACCGGCAGCGCCAGTAATACCCCGGTAAAACCGGCCAACTGGCCGCCAGCCATAATCGCAAAAATGACAGCAACCGGGTGCAAACCAATACGGTCACCGACCAGGATCGGTGTAAACACCGTACTCTCCAGTAATTGCCCGACCCCAAATACCGCTGCCACCCAAAACAAGGCCGACAACTCATGGAGCTGGAAATACGCGGCAATCGATGCAGCGGTAATACCGACAATAAACCCCAGATACGGCACGATACTGGCCAGACCGGCGATCAGGCCCAGCAACAGGGCCAACTCCAGTCCAATCATCCATAAACCAGTACTGTAGACCAGCGCCAGAGCCAACATCACCAACAATTGTCCGCGAATAAAAGCGCCGAGGATTTCATCGCACTCTACAGCCAGGGATACCACCATCGGCTCCCAGTCCCGGGGCAATAAATCCCGCAAGCGTGCCATCAGTACATCCCAATCACGCAGTAAATAAAAGGTGACGACAGGAATCAGTAACAGATTGGCGACGGCGGCCAGCAAGGCCATGCTGGAGCCGGCGAGATGCTGTGAAAACCGACTCAGTATCTGCCCGGCACTGAACCAGTTCTGGCTCAATAACCCCCTGAAGTCTATGGCTTCTTCTGACAAACCCAGCTGGGACTGCAACCATGGCAACAAGCTATGCTGGATTACCGCTAGCCATTCGGGGAGTTTACTGAACAGAATATCGATTTGCGCGCCTATCATTGGCACCGTCACCAACAGCGTGATGACGAGCAACAGGGTAAAACCAAGGAACACCACACAAACGGACAAGGTACGGTTTAAACCCAACGCTTCCAGCCGATCCGTCACTGGGTCACCCAGATAGCCAAGCAAGGCACCTATCAGGAAAGGCATTAATATCGGTTGCAGGACATAGACCAGCAGCGCGAATACCAATAATATCGTCAACAGGAACCAACGCTGATTTAGTGTCATGGTAGCTCCGAATCCACCGGATCAGGCCACTGGTAATTCAATGCGATGGTGTACTCAGGTAGTACCAGTGCCGAAATCGGTAGTAATTTTTTGTCCCTGGCCAGAACCAGTTCCAGTTGTTGCAATTGCCCCTCGGCAAACAGGCGAATAATAATCACCTCGCCATCAATATTGATGACATTGGCGTCGCGAATAGCGGTCAATCCTTCCAGGTAACGAATCGCCCGGGCATAGTCGGAAAAGCTTTTAATACCGCTTAAGCGCATCAACACGCCCTCCTCGGCAATACTGACCGGCGCGATCGCATACTGTGCTGATAATATTGCCGTCACGGTATCGATAGCCTGACCAACATAGTCGTTAACATCGGCCGCTTGCAGCTCAAACTCGCGGACCTGGCCCTCATCGATAAATCGCCAACGACCCAGCCACTGCCCATTGGACAACTGGCTGGCCCTGCCGATCAAGAGCGTATCGGGCTGGTATCGACGGGAGACCTGCTCAGCTTGCTGGCGATCCAGCTGCCACAACGCCTCTGTTGAAACCGCCGCATTATCTTCCAGGTCCAATAACGGCAACTCCACCGGCAATCCCCGGCGCGTGGCGTGGCGCTGGATAGCCATGACAATCTCCGGGCTCAACTCAGTACCGACAATACGACGCCCCTTGCCATCCTCAACCACAAGCCACAGTAAAACAGAGGGCCGCTTACTCGACCAATGCGGCAATCCGGCCACCCGCAGCTGTTTATCGACCTGTGCGCGCTCAAATTCCAACAGTAATTGCAGTTGCTCAGTACCCAGGGCAGCATCGCGGTCGCGCTGATAACTGTACTGCTTTAAATAAACCTGCGCACTGCCCAGGGCAGCCTGGATTTCCTTGTATTGCGCGACATCTGCCCGGCCCGACACCCTGATAAAGGCCGTTTTCAAACCACTTGCCGTTGCCTTGCGCAAGTCTCCACTCGACTGGCTGGCTACCGGCACCACCACAGCGTAAAGGCCACCGGGCTGCCCGGCCTTCGCCGCCATCATAAAAACAGCGCACAGCAGCAACAGGCAATACTTTGAAAACAATTTCATCAAGGAGATTATGATCCACATTTTTATCGTGGCGCTATTGTAACAAGACTCGCCCCAACAACGCACGCCGGCATAGCTTGAAAGTTTGGAGTGCATCACGCTGTCATACGGGCTAAAATAGCGCCGTTTTTTTGAACCTATACCAGAGCCCATAACATGAGCAATCAAGACCCCAGTAAAGTTTCTCTCAGCTACAAAGATGCCGGTGTTGATATCGATGCCGGTAATGCCCTGGTCGATCGTATCAAGCATGTTGCCAAACGAACCCGCCGCCCCGAAGTGATGGCCGGACTGGGTGGCTTTGGTGCACTCTGCGAACTACCTTCAGGCTATAAACAACCGGTGCTGGTTTCCGGCACCGATGGCGTCGGCACCAAGCTGCGACTGGCAATGGATCTGGGCATTCACGACACCATCGGCATTGATTTGGTGGCCATGTGTGTCAACGACCTGATTGTTGCCGGAGCCGAGCCGCTGTTTTTTCTCGATTACTACGCCACCGGCAAATTAAATGTCGACACTGCCGCCGCCGTGGTTGAGGGCATTGGCAAGGGCTGCGAACTGTCGGGCTGTTCCCTGGTAGGTGGCGAAACCGCCGAGATGCCCGGTATGTATGAAGGCGATGATTACGACCTCGCCGGGTTCTGTGTCGGCGTTGTCGAAAAATCCGCCATTATTGATGGCAGCGCGGTAAAAACCGGCGATGCCCTTATCGGGTTGGCCTCATCGGGCCCGCATTCCAACGGCTATTCGCTGATCCGTAAAATTCTTGAGGTCAGCAATGCCGACCTGCAAACCCCGGTCGGGGATACCACCCTCGCCCAGGCCTTGATAACCCCGACCAGCATCTATGTTAAATCCCTGCTATCACTGATCAAACAGTGCTCATTACACTCCCTGTGCCATATCACCGGCGGCGGCCTGTTGGAGAACCTGCCCAGGGTACTGCCAGAAAATGCCCGGGCGGTGATTGATTGTAACAGCTGGCAATTACCCGCCGTTTTTTCCTGGCTGCAGGAAAATGGCAATGTTACTAACACCGAAATGTACCGCACCTTTAACTGCGGTGTCGGCATGGTCATCGTGATTGACCACAATGATGTCGACAAAGTGCTGTCGCTACTGACTGCAGCCGGTGAATCGGCCTGGCTGCTGGGTAGCATTGAAGCGGCGAGCGACGGTGAAGAACAGGTAGAGTTAAAGGGCCTATAAGTGTCTAACACATCGTGTAAGATGGTCATCCTTATTTCCGGTAGCGGTTCAAACCTGCAGTCCTTTATTGACCAGTGCCAGAGTAATGAACTGCCCGCCCGTATTTGCGCCGTGATCAGTAACCGACCCAATGCCTATGGACTGGAGCGTGCCAGTAAAGCCAATATTGCCACCGCGGTCATTGACCACACCACGTTTGACAGCCGGGAAAGTTTCGACCAGCAATTAATGCAGCTTATTGATAACTACCAGCCCGACCTGGTCATCCTGGCGGGGTTTATGCGCATCCTCACCCCGGGCTTTGTTAAGCACTACCTCGGTCGCCTGCTCAACATCCACCCGTCCCTGCTACCGAAATATCCGGGCTTGCACACTCATCAGCGCGCGATCGATGCCGGTGACCGTGAAGCCGGCGCCACCGTACACTTTGTCACAGAACAACTTGATGGTGGGCCCGCAGCGCTACAGGTTGCCGTACCCATTGTTAAGGGGGATGATGCCGATAGCCTGGCAACAAAAATTCTGCCACAGGAACACCGGATTTACCCTCTGGCAGCGCACTGGTTTGCCGAGGGACGACTGCGGCTAGCGGGTAACCAGGCCTACCTGGACGGCGAGGTATTACCGCCCGGTGGCTTTGCCTTTACCTAGGAATAAGCGCGGGCTTACTTGACCTGCCGACTCTTGTATTTACCTATTTCAGTATTCCAGCTTTCTGCCAGCGCAGTTTCTTCCGCCAACACACTGTTGTAGGCATCGTCCCTGGCAACATTCGCCTCGTCCAGTACCTCGCCATCTTCAGCGTCTTTCTCGCCCTCTTGATTAATACACTGATAAAACGCTGCGGCATCGGCCTGAAAGGATTTCACATCCTGTTGACTCTTTGCCATCGCCGACATATCGGCTGTTGCACCATCCGCCAGTGCAGGCACCGAGGGGGGATTACACTCCGCCAGGGCAAAAGAAGAAACAGCCAGAGCATAGCAGGCGAGTAAGGGGGTTAATTTATTCATGGGTTCTCCGACTTATTTACAGGAAATCAAAACGAGCACAGCAAGAATAAACACCCTGCTCTATGAAGTCTACAGCCACAGCCTACTCAGGCTTTCGGCAAGGTAACACCTCGCTGTCCCTGGTACTTACCACCCCGGTCCTTATAACTCACATCACAGACTTCGTCGGACTCGAAAAACAACATCTGCGCCACGCCTTCATGGGCGTAAATTTTCGCGGGCAATGTGGTGGTATTGGAAAATTCCAGGGTAACATGTCCCTCCCACTCAGGCTCCAGCGGTGTAACATTGACGATAATGCCGCAGCGGGCATAGGTGGATTTCCCCAGGCATATGGTTAATACGCTACGGGGAATACGGAAAAACTCAACCGTGCGCGCCAGGGCAAAGGAGTTTGGCGGGATAATACATTCATCGGCAACAATGTCGACAAAGCTGTCTTCCGAAAAATTTTTCGGGTCGACCGTCGCTGAATGCACATTGGTAAAAATCTTGAATTCATTAGAACAGCGCACATCGTAGCCATAACTGGACGTACCGTAAGAGATAATCTTGCCCTGCTCGTTTTCACGCACCTGGCCTGCTTCAAAGGGTTCGATCATGCCTTCGTTTTCCGCCATCCGGCGAATCCAGTGATCCGATTTAATACTCATAACATGCTACCCATTATTCGAATGTAAAAGCGGCGGCCATCATACCGACTCCCCCACTACTTGCCAATTTTATCCTTGCTGCCGTTCAATCATTCTTAATGACTATGTCGGGAAACACATTGGCATAATTTTTACCCCGCAGGGAAAGTTGCGCGGTCATATTGCGGGCAATATTGCGATACATCGCCGAAATTTCACCCTCGGGCTCGGCAATAACTGTCGGACAACCCGCATCCACCTGTTCGCGAATTTGCAGTGACAGTGGCAATGAACCCAGCAGCGGCACATTGTAATCCCTGGCGATACGCTCGCCGCCACCGCTGCCAAATAAATGCTCCTTATGACCACACTCACTGCAGATGTGAATCGCCATGTTTTCAACCACACCCAGTACCGGTATTTCCACCTTGCGAAACATTTCGATGCCTTTTTGTGCATCGAGCAACGCAATATCCTGCGGCGTAGTCACAATGATCGACCCTGCAACCGGCACTTGCTGGGATAGCGTCAACTGAATATCACCGGTACCCGGTGGAAGATCGATGATCAGGTAATCCAGCGCATCCCAGCGCGTCTGGTTTAACATCTGCTGCAGGGCACCACTGACCATCGGGCCCCGCCACACCATGGGGGTTTTTTCCGTCACCAGATAGCCCATCGACATGGTTTGCAGACCGTGGGCATCAATAGGTAACAGGAATTGCTGGCCATGCTGCTGCGGCCTTTTACCCTCCTCCACGCCGAGCATAATTTGCTGGCTGGGGCCGTAGATATCAGCATCCAGCAAGCCCACCCTGGCTCCCTCCTGTACCAGCGCCAGCGCCAGGTTAACCGACGTTGTTGATTTGCCCACGCCGCCCTTGCCCGAAGCCACGGCAATAATATTTTTAACATTTTCCATGCTCTTAAGATTATGCTGGGTCTTATTGGCGATAATGTTATGGCTGATGTTTACCTGCACCGACATCACCTCCTGCAATCGCTCAACCACGCTGGCGATCGCTACCTGCATCGACTCTTTAACGCTGGCACAGGGGTAACCCAGCTCAACATCAATCACCACCTGCTCGCCCTTAATCGCTATATTGCTAATCGCATTAATTTCAAGCAGGTTTTTACCCAAATGCGGATCGATGTAATCTGTTAAAGCCTGTTCAATCTGGCTACTGGATAAACTTGTCATGGACACTCCAAAACGGTGGCGAGAAAACAATCGGGTTCATTGCGCAGGGCGCGCAGTATACCTTTGTACGTGCAACAGGTACAAAACTGTGGGTAAAATTTTATAGCCTGATGAAATAAACACGCAAAACCGCTATAGTAGCGAGCTTTTATATACCCCAAACAAGGCAACCATGACACAGCAACGCAACATACTGGTCACCAGTGCTCTCCCCTATGCTAATGGTTCCCTGCATCTGGGACATTTACTGGAAACCATTCAAACCGATATCTGGGTGCGATTCCAGAACCTGCGTGGCAACCACTGTATTTACGTCTGCGCCGATGACGCTCACGGCACCGCAATTATGCTCACCGCTGAAACACTGGGCATCACCCCGGAACAGCAAATTGCCAACATGCAAGCCGAGCATGAGCAAGACTACCAGGGTTTCCTGATTAACTTCGACAACTTCTACTCGACTCACTCGGAAGAAAACAAAGTCTTTGCCGAGGAAATCTACCTGAAACTCAGGGAAAACGGCCACATTGCCAGCCGTGAAATCACCCAGTTATTCGACCCGGAAAAACAGCTATTCCTTGCAGACCGCTACATCAAAGGCAGCTGTCCCAAGTGTAAAACCGATGACCAGTATGGCGACAACTGTGAAGTCTGTGGTGCCACCTACAGCCCCACCGAACTGATTAACCCCCGCTCGACAATTTCCGGCGCCACGCCAATAGAAAAAAGCTCCACCCACTATTTCTTCACCTTGCCAGCCTTCGAAAAAATGCTAAAAGAGTGGACCCGCAGTGGCCGCCTGCAAGACCAGGTCGCCAACAAACTGGGGGAATGGCTGGAGATGGGTTTGCAGGAGTGGGATATCTCCCGCGATGCACCTTACTTCGGTTTTGAAATACCTGATGCGCCGGGTAAATATTTTTACGTCTGGCTGGATGCCCCGATTGGCTATATGGCCAGCTTCCAGCATTACTGTAACCGCAGTGGCGTTAACTTTAATGACTACTGGGCCGAAGATTCCAGTGCCGAGCTCTATCATTTCATCGGCAAGGACATCATTAATTTTCACGGTTTATTCTGGCCCGCGATGCTCGAGTCAGCCGGCTATCGCAAACCCAGCGCCATCTATGCTCACGGCTTTTTGACCGTCAACGGCAAAAAGATGTCCAAATCCCGGGGCACTTTTATCAAGGCGCAAACCTATCTCGAATACCTGGATGCTGAGTACCTGCGCTACTATTTCTGTGCCAAGTTATCCAGTGCCGTCGATGATATCGACCTCAATCTGGAAGACTTTACCCAGCGGGTAAATTCAGACCTGGTCGGCAAAGTCATCAATATTGCTTCGCGCAGTGCCAAGTTTATTACCAAGGGCCATGATGGCGTGCTGTCCGCACAACTGGACAATGAAACACTCTGGCAACAGGCAGTCGAGAAGAGTAAAGAGATTGCCGGTTTTTATGAACAGCGCGAATACAGCAAAGCCATTCGCGAGATCATGGCGCTGGCCGACGCCACCAATGAATACTTCGACAGCCAGCAACCCTGGAAACTGGCAAAAGAAGCCGGCAAGGAGCAGCAGGTACTGGCGGTCAGCTCGCAGTGTATCAACCTGTTCCGTTTAATCATGCTGTACCTGAAACCGGTACTGCCCGAGACCGCGGCAAAAGCCGAAGCCTTCCTCAATGACAGCCTGGACTGGAGCGTCGAACTGCAGCCGCTGTTGAGCCACAAGATCAACAAATTTAAACCACTTATGACACGGGTAGATACCGACAAGGTTGAGGCCATGGTAGCAGCGAGCCAGCAAAGCCAGGCCCAGGCCGCCACACCGGCCAAACAAGCCCAATCCCAATCCAGCAGCAATGAAATTGAATTCGAGGATTTTGCCAAAATCGACCTGCGCATCGCCGAGATCGTCAACGCCGAAGTCATTGACGGCGCCGACAAACTTCTCAAACTCACGCTCAGCCTCGGTGAAGATGGCCAGCGACAGGTAATGGCGGGGATTAAAAGCGCGTATCAACCCGAGCAACTGCTTGGTAAACTGACCGTTATGGTCGCCAACCTGAAGCCCCGGAAAATGAAATTTGGCGTTTCCGAAGGCATGGTATTAGCCGCGGGACCCGGCGGTAAGGATATCTGGCTGCTGGAGCCTGATCAGGGTGCCCAGGCTGGTATGGTGGTAAAATAACCGTAAGGATTACCATCGTTTAATTATGCATATCAGGCATTATCTCCGCGCTTGAAATAGAGTAAACTGGGCGCCACACACGATAAGTCTATTAAACAAGGGTTAAAAACGAACAATGGCAGATTATTCACTGCTTTTAATTGGCGCCATTCTGGTCAATAACTTCGTGCTGGTACAGTTCCTGGGGCTGTGCCCGTTTATGGGTGTATCCAACAAGCTGGAAACCGCTATCGGCATGTCCAGTGCCACCACCTTTGTATTAACCCTCGCCTCGATCTGTAGCTGGCTGACCTATGAATGGCTACTCGTACCGCTGGGGCTGGAGTACCTGCGAACCATTTCCTTTATCCTGGTTATCGCCGTGGTGGTTCAGTTCACCGAAATGGTCGTGCGTAAAACCAGTCCTATGCTGTACAAAGTACTGGGCGTTTTCCTGCCGCTGATTACCACCAACTGTGCGGTACTCGGGGTTGCCCTGCTCAATATCAACAAGCAACACAACTTTCTGGAATCGGCGCTGTATGGCTTTGGTGCCGCCCTCGGCTTCTCACTGGTACTGGTACTGTTTGCGGCAATGCGTGAACGACTGGCCGTGGCCGATGTACCCCTTCCCTTTAAAGGCGCGGCTATCGGCATGATCACTGCTGGATTAATGTCGCTGGCCTTTATGGGCTTTGCCGGGCTGGTATAACAGGGATGATCGAGTTAATTAACCAACATCCGTTCTGGTCCGCCATTATCGCCCTGCTGATACTGGGCTTCCCCTTTGGTGCCCTGCTGGGTTTTGCCGCAATTAAATTCAAGACTGAAGGCGACCCCATTGCTGACCAGATCGAGGAATTACTGCCACAAACCCAGTGCGGTCAATGCAGTTACCCCGGCTGCCGTCCCTATGCCGAAGCGATCGCCAATGGCGAAGCCATTAACAAATGCCCTCCCGGTGGCGAAACCACCATCAATGCGCTGGCTGATTTACTCGATGTAGAAGCGCTGCCACTGGATGCCGAACACGGCGAGGAAAGTGTTAAGACAGTGGCCTTTATCCGTGAAGCAGAATGCATCGGTTGCACCAAGTGTATTCAGGCCTGCCCGGTCGATGCCATCCTCGGCGCCGCCAAGCAAATGCATACCGTTATCGGTAGCGAGTGTACTGGCTGCGATCTTTGCGTCGAACCCTGCCCGGTAGACTGTATCGATATGCTGCCGATTGAAACCACCGCACAGAGCTGGAGCTGGAACTTGCCGAAACCCGTTGAAGATATTATCGCCACCGATGCTGGCACGGGAGTGGCCGCATGAGAAAGGTCTGGGATATCCACGGTGGAATACATCCGCAACAGAACAAATCACAGTCCAACCAGCACGCTATTGTCTCCGCGGGAATTCCCGATCAATTGATCTTCCCCTTATCACAGCATATCGGCGCGCCGGCAGCACCCATTGTTGAAGTGGGCCAGCGGGTGTTAAAGGGGCAAACCCTGGCCGCGGCCAAGGGCTTTGTCAGTGTGCCGGTGCATGCATCCACTTCCGGCGAGGTCATCGCTATTGAACAGCGTGTTATACCCCACCCTTCGGGCATGACAGCACCCTGTATTATTGTAAAACCCGATGGTCGCGATGAGTGGATAACCCTCAGCGGCATCGGTGATTTCACCACGGTCGAAAAATCCGTCTTACTCAAGCGCATTGGTGACTCCGGTATTGCCGGGATGGGCGGTGCCGGTTTTCCCTCAGCAGTCAAGCTGTCTACCCGTGATGATCACAACATCGAAACCCTGATTATCAACGGCACCGAATGCGAGCCCTACATCACCGCTGACGACCTGTTAATGCGTGAACGTGCTGATGAAATTATCGAGGGCAGCAAAATTCTCCGCCACCTGATCAATCCGGCAAAAGAAGTCCTGATCGGTGTTGAAGACAACAAGCCCGAAGCCATTGCCGCCCTGCAACAGGCCGCCGAAGGCTCCGGCATCGACATCGTTCCCTTCCCGACCAAATACCCCTCCGGTGGCGAAAAACAACTGATTGAAATTTTAACCGGTAAAGAGGTGCCCTGCGGTGGCCTGCCCGCGGATGTTGGTATTGTCTGCCAGAATATCGGCACCACCGTGGCGATCTATCGTGCCGTGAAATTTGGCGAGCCATTAATTTCACGGATTACCACAGTCACCGGATATGCCTGTAAGGAACAACGCAACTTTGAGGTATTACTGGGCAGCCCGGTCAGTTTCTTGCTGGATCAATGCGGTTTCAGCCAGGAGGATTGTACCCGACTGATTATGGGCGGCCCAATGATGGGCTTTACCCTGGAAAACTCTGATGTTCCCGTGGTCAAAACCACCAACTGCCTGCTGGCACCCACGCGGGAGGAGTTTCCACCACCGCCCCCCGCCCAGGCCTGTATTCGCTGCGGCATGTGCGCCGAAGCCTGCCCGGTTTCCCTGCTACCACAACAACTGTACTGGTTTGCCCGCGGTAAGGAATACGAAAAACTGGAAGCCCACAACCTGATGGACTGCATCGAATGCGGTGCCTGTTCATTCTCCTGCCCCAGCAATATTCCACTGGTACAGTATTATCGTGCCTCCAAGGCAGACATCCGCCAACAGAAACAGGACAACATCAAATCCGATCAGTCCAAGCTGCGCTTTGAAGCCCGACAGCAACGACTGGAACGGGAGGCGATAGAGAAAGAAGCCAAACGCAAAGCGCGTCGGGAAAAAGCCCATGCCGCCAGCAATGATGGCAGCGGCAAAGTCGATGCAGTGCAGGCCGCCATTGAACGCGCCAGGGCCAAAAAAGAAGGCCAGCTTAGCGACCCGGCCCAGGCAGCAATTGAAAAGGCCATGGCCAGGCGCTCCGGTACCGAAGCAACGGCACCCAGGGATAAAGCCAGCCTGGAACAGGCCGTCGCCAGTGCAGAAAAACGACTGGCCAGCGCCAGTGAAAAACTCGCCAGCGCAGAGCAGGAAGGCGCAGACACCGCCGCCGCTTTCCGCGTTGCCGTCGATAAGATGACCGCCAAACTGGAGCAGGCAAAAACAGCACTGACTGGGTTTGTCGAAGCCCCTGTCACCAACACTGACAGCGATCCCGCCCAGGCGGCGATAGCCCGGGCCATGGCGAACCGCCAGACACAGGAAAACCTCAGCGAAGGGGACAAACTGGAGCAAACTATCGCCTCACTGGAAAAGCGCCTGCTCAAGGCCAGGGATAAATTAACCACCGCGGAAGCGGCTGGTGATGATAACGCTTCCATCATGGCCGATGCGGTAACTAAACTGGAAGGCAAGCTGGCAGATGCCAACAATCAACGGGCGAATAAGGCTTAATTCATGGCATTATTAAAAATTACCTCACCCCATGCCCACGGACCGATGAGTACCGCCCGGGTAATGCAACTGGTAATGCTGGCAACCGTTCCCGGGGTCATTACCCTCAGCTATTTCTTCGGCCTGGGTGTCATCAGCAATATTATTTTCGCCTGCATCGTTGCTCTGTTAGCCGAGAGTCTGGTACTTATACTGCGCAAAAAACCCCTGCAGTTTTACCTCGGCGATTGCAGTGCACTGGTTACCGCGATATTGCTAGGCATCGCCATGCCCCCCGGTTCGCCCTGGTGGCTAATCATGGTGGGCGTTGGCTTTGCCATCCTGATCGCCAAACACATCTATGGTGGCATGGGTTACAACCCCTTTAACCCAGCCATGGTTGGCTATGTGGTACTGCTGATTTCCTATCCCCTGGAGATGACCCACTGGGCAGCACCACTGGGCAGCTTTGAGGGCTCAACCCCCGGCCTTATCGATGCTTTTTCTGCCCTGCTGTTCGGCCACGAGTCGGTAGATGCCGTCACTATGGCCACGCCACTGGATCTCCTCAAGCAAAATAACAGCCTGTTGATCGATGACCTGTGGCTGCAAAATCCGCAATTCGGCCGCTGGGCCGGACTGGGCTGGGAATGGGCCAACCTGGCCTTTTTGGCAGGCGGACTGTTTCTGCTCAGCCAGCGAGTATTTACCTGGCATGCCCCGATCAGTATGTTGATCAGCCTGACCATCATGTCGCTGTTTTTTTACGACAACGGCAGTTCGGCCTCGGGGGGCTCGCCACTGTTCCACCTGTTATCCGGTGCCACCATGTTCGGTGCATTTTTTATTGTCACCGACCCCGTCACCTCAGCGGTGTCCAACAAAGGTCGGATTATTTACGGTGCCAGCATTGGCGTTCTGCTTTATCTGATTCGAAGCTGGGGTAATTATCCCGACGCTATCGCCTTCTCAGTGCTGTTAATGAATTTTGCCGCACCACTGCTTGATTATTACACCCAGCCACGCACCTATGGCCACCAAAAGAAAGCACGCAACGAAGGGGACGGGAAATAACATGCTAGCCGAATCCATCACTCGCAACAGCATTTTGCTGGGCGCATTCGCCATTGTCACCACCGCGATTATCGCAGCTACATTCCTCAACACGCAATCCGCCATTGAAGAAAACATTCGCAACGCTGAGAAACAGGCTCTGCTGGAAATAGTACCCGGGGATAGACACAACAACTCGATGCTGGATGACTTTTTAGTCGTCGATGATGAGCAGCTACTGGGCCTGCGTAAAGAAAAGAAACTCTATATCGCCAGGCAAGATAACCAGGTCGTCGCGGTTATTATTCCCGCCACTGCCCGCGACGGTTATACCGGTGATATCGATTTAATCATCGGCATCAATGTTGACGGTAGCGTAGCAGGCGTGCGGGTATTATCGCACCGTGAAACACCGGGCCTGGGCGATAAGGTCGATTATAAAAAGAGTCAATGGGTGGATGGTTTTACTGGAAAATCATTACATGAACCCAAGGCTGAACAGTGGCGAGTAAAACGCGACGGTGGTGTCTTTGATCAATTCACCGGTGCCACCATCACACCCCGCGCGGTGACCAAAGCAGTGAAACAAGCGTTGGAATATTTTCAGGATCAGCGTACACATATCCTCCCCACCGAGCGTACCGAGGAAAAAGACAATGGCTGAAGCAAACTATAAAGAACTGTCACTGAATGGCCTGTGGAAAAACAACCCCGCCATTGTTCAGCTATTGGGTTTATGCCCACTGTTGGCGGTAACCGGCTCCGTCATCAATGCCATTGGCATGGGACTGGCAACCACCGTGGTACTTGTCACCTCCAACACCCTGGTGTCGATGATCCGGGGCATTGTTTCCGATGCCGTTCGCCTGCCGGTGTTTGTGATGATTATTGCCGCCGCCGTCACCTGTATTGAATTATTGATGCAGGCCTTCACCTATGAGTTGTACCAAATACTCGGTATCTTCTTGCCGCTGATCACCACCAACTGCGTTATCCTCGGCCGCGCCGATGCCTTTGCCAGTAAAAATGCCCTGCTGCCCTCACTGTATGATGGCTTTATTATGGGCGCGGGTTTTACCCTGATACTGGTTCTGCTAGGCGCCCTGCGTGAAATCATTGGCACCGGCATAATATTCAATAATATGGAACTGTTATTTGGCGAAGGTGCTAAAGCCTGGAAAATTGTCCTGGTGGATAATTACACCAGTTTCCTGCTGGCCATCCTTCCTCCCGGTGCTTTTATTTTTACCGGTTTTATCATCGCGTTGAAAAACATCATTGATAAACACATCAAAGATCGCCAGGACGCCCTCCAGCCACAGGCCATAGCAGGTTCCAAGCGGGTTCGGGTAACAGGGACTATTTCCTGAGCTAACGGCCGGGTGTCCTGCAGCGCAGCGATTAAACGCTTAGCAGTGGGGAAAAATACCCGGTGCCTGCTTAGAGAATCAAACGCCTAACATCAGAGAGCAGGCTGATCAAAAAGGTAAAGAAACGCCCGGCATCGGCACCGTTCACCGCGCGGTGATCGTAAGAGAGTGATAGTGGCAACATCTTTCTGGGTAAAAATTCTGAGCCATCCCATACCGGCTGCACCGCCATTTTTGAAACACCGAGGATCGCCACTTCAGGCGCATTGACGATAGGGGTAAAACCGCTGCCGCCGATATTACCCAAACTGGAAATAGTAAAACACGCACCCTGCATATCGGCCGGCATCAATTTTCTCTTTTTTGCCTTGTTACCCAGCTCGGCAATTTCTGCACCTAATTCCCACAGTGATTTTTTATCAACATCGCGAATAACCGGAACCACCAGACCGGCCGGGGTATCCACGGCCATGCCGATGTGGATATAATTTTTAAACACCATGTGCTCGCCATCTGCATGCAATGAGGCATTAAATTTTGGGTGTTCCCTCAAAGCCATAGCGCAGATTTTTAACAGGAATGGCAGCGGTGTCAGCTTGACACCCCGGCTCTCGGCCTCTTTTTTCAACTCACTGCGAAACGCTTCCAGATCACTGATATCGGCTTCATCAAACTGGGTGACGTGGGGAACATTGAGCCAGCTCCGCTGCATATTCACGATAGTGAGCTTATGCATCTTGCTTAACGGCTCGATCGCGACTTCACCAAACTTCGAAAAATCAATCGCCGGCACCGCAGGAATACCTGAACCCCCGGCGGTTTTTTCATCGCTCGCCAGCGCAGACTTCACAAAACTCTGGACATCTTCTTTAATGATCCGGCCCCTGGGACCACTGCCGGCGACCTTGTCCAGATCAACACCCAGCTCTCTCGCCAGTTTACGCACCGCAGGGCCAGCATAAAAAGAGGCTGACTTACTTTTGTCGACAACTGCTTGAGTCACTTTTGTAGAACGAGGCGGTGTTGGTGCTGTCGCGGTCACCGCTGAAGTTTTTTTAACCGCCGCTGACGCTTCGCTTGCGACTGGTTTTTCTGCTACTACCGCCACACCGGCAGCCAGTGCCAACTGCAAAATAGTATCGCCCTCAGCAACCTGGTCACCCTCAGCAAGACTAATAGCCAGTACCTCACCGCTATAAGGCGAGGGGATTTCCATTGAGGCCTTATCGGTCTCCAGTACAATCAGGGAATCACCTTCCGATACAGTGTCGCCCACGGCAACACACAGTTCGATGACATCAACCCCTTCTGCACCACCGATATCAGGCACCGTTATGGTTTCATTGTTATTTTCCGCTGGCGCTTCCAGGCTGGTTTGCGCCGCGGCCGGTGCTTCATTACTGGCTGCAAGCACTGGCTCATCGGCCACCGGGGTCGGGGTCGGGGTGTCGGCGGATTCTGCCACCACCTCCAATTCCAGTATCACATCCCCCTCTGAAACCGTACCCCCTTCCGATAAACTGACTGAAATCACTTTACCTGCCAGCGGTGAAGGCACTTCCATCAACGCCTTATCGGACTCCAGCACCACCAGCGAGTCTTCCACATTGACCTGGTCACCCACAGCAACACACAGCTCAATGACGTCTACACCCTCGGCGCCACCGATATCAGGGACTTTAATTGTTTCAATACTCACTCTGCTTCCTTCGCGGTGCGCTAGCTAGCTGTACATAGGGTCGGGTTTATCCGCACTGATACCGTATTTTTTCATTGCCCCGGTCACCACGGCTGCATCGAGGCTACCCTCATCAAGCAGGGCTTTCAAGGTGGCAATCACCACATAATAGCGATCAACTTCAAAGTGTTTACGCAACTGGCTACGGGTATCCGAACGACCAAAACCATCGGTTCCCAGCACCGTATAGGGCTGCTCAATATAGGGGCGAATCTGTTCGGCATAGGACTTCATATAATCCGTTGCACAGATAACCGGCCCCTTGCTTCCCTCCAGCTGGGCTGTCACATAGGGCTTGCATGGTGCATCTTCAGGGCGTAACAGATTAATTCGCTCACACTCCAGACCATCGCGACGCAGCAGGTTAATACTGGTCAGGCTCCACACATCCGCTTCAATCCTGAACTCCGACTTCAGTATAGCTGCCGCTTCGCGAACTTCTCGTAAAATCGTACCGCCACCCAGTAATTGCACCGAGGGCTTGCTGGTCTTATCAAGCCTGTACATGCCCTTGATAATGCCGTCTTCACTACCCGCGGGCAGCTCCGGATTTTGATAGTTTTCATTCATCACCGTGATGTAATAGAAACAGTTCTCCTTGTCCTCATACATCCGTCTGAGGCCATCTTGCAAGATCACAGTTAGTTCATAACCGTAGGTAGGGTCATAGGATCGACAATTTGGAATCATATTGGCCATCAACAAGCTGTGGCCATCCTGGTGCTGTAAACCTTCACCGTTGAGGGTGGTACGTCCTGCCGTGGCACCAATCAAAAAACCACGTGCCTGGGTATCGCCCGCCGCCCAGGCCAGATCCATGATGCGCTGAAAACCAAACATGGAATAAAAAATGTAAAACGGAATCATCGGGTAAGCATGATTGCTGTACGACGTTGCCACCGCCAACCAGGCCGAGAAAGCGCCCGCTTCATTAATGCCCTCCTCAAGAATCTGACCCTTTTTGTCTTCCTTGTAATACATAATCTGGTCGGCATCATGGGGGGTATAACGCTGTCCCTGGGAAGAGTAAATACCGAGCTGGCGGAACATACCCTCCATACCAAAGGTACGCGCCTCATCGGGAACAATGGGCACGATACGACTGCCTATCCCCTTGTGCTTGGTCAGTGTCGACAAGCTGCGTACAAATGACATCGTAGTTGATACTTCGCGTTTGCCACTGCTTTTTAATTGCCCTTTGAACTCATCCAGCGTCGGCATGGCCAAGGCGTTAAAATCAGCTTTCCTGGCGGGAATTTGTCCACCCAGTGCCTCACGCGATTTGCGCATATAAACCATTTCCGGGCTGTCCGCCGCAGGCTTGTAATAGGGTACGCCTTCCAGCTCAGTATCCGAAATAGGAATCGCAAAACGATCGCGGAATTTTTTCAGACTGTCAATATCAAGTTTTTTCAGCGAGTGGGTTTCATTCTGCGCCTCACCGGACGCTCCCATACCATAACCTTTTACCGTCATTGCCAGAATAACCGTCGGCTGCCCCTTGTGTGCTACGGCCTCGGCATAGGCGGCATAAACCTTATAAGGGTCATGACCACCGCGATTGAGATACATAATATCGTCATCGGAAAGATCGCTGACCAACTCCAGTAATTCAGGGTATTTACCAAAGAAATGTTCACGGGTATAAGCGCCGCCATTGGCCTTGTAGTTCTGCAACTCGCCATCGCAAACTTCGTTCATACGCTCTTGTAACAGACCAGTTTTATCTTTTTCCAGCAGTGAATCCCAGTGCCTGCCCCAGATCACCTTGATGACATTCCAGCCAGCACCGCGGAAAACCCCTTCCAGTTCCTGGATGATTTTGCCATTACCGCGCACCGGGCCATCGAGTCGCTGTAAATTACAATTGACTACAAAGTTGAGATTATCCAATCGCTCCCGACCGGCCAGGGAGATTGCACCCAGCGATTCGGGTTCATCACATTCGCCATCGCCAAGAAAAGCCCAAACACGCCGATCACCGTGGTCCACAAGCTCCCGGCTCTGTTGATATTTCATCACATGAGCCTGGTAAATGGCCTGAATGGGCCCCAGCCCCATTGAAACCGTAGGAAATTGCCAGTAATCGGGCATTAACCAGGGGTGGGGATAAGATGACAGGCCGTCACCATCCACTTCACGGCGGAAATTATCCAGCTGCTGCTCCGAAAAACGTCCTTCGAGGTAGGAGCGCGCATACATGCCAGGCGCACTGTGCCCCTGATAGTAAATCAGGTCACCGGGACGCTCATCGTTACCGCGGAAAAAATAATTAAAGCCAATATCGTAAAGCGTTGCCGCTGAGGAAAATGAAGATATATGCCCACCCAGGCCCTCATCATTGTCATTGGCCCGCATCACCATGGCCAGTGCATTCCAGCGAATCAGCGAGCGAATCCGACGCTCCATAAACAGATCGCCAGGCATACGTTTTTCGTTAACGGGGTCAATGGTGTTGCAAAAAGGCGTGGTAACCGCCGCCGGCATTTTAGTCCCGGCGCGGGCGGCGCGCTCGGTCATGGCCCGAAGCAGGAAAGCAGTGCGTCCGCGCCCGCCATGTTTAAGCACATCGTCTAATGCGGCCAGCCATTCGGCGGTTTCAAGAGGATCCTTATCTTCCTGCATTTAATTCTCCGAGAGCAAGGAATAGCCATACCGTGTAAATGCTAGCGGCAGCGAGCATGTGAACCGGTAAAAAAAGTATCGCGATGATGCCACAACAAAAGATAAAATTCAATATAAACAACAGCTTATATAATAAATCTTAGTTACTACTGGAATTGATAATAGCGCTGTTTCTGCTTAAATCGCTCGGCATTCTCAATGATCGCAGCCTCTATAGGGGGCTCATCGACAAATTTTCCCCGGGAATACAGCCATAAGCCCCTGCTGTCACTGGCGGCAACTTCAGTCTTAAAAAAGACCTTCCACTGCTCAAAGCTCAATGCCTGCAACGCTGTAATCAATTGCTCCCGGGAATCAAATTGCGTATAACCCTGGGTCAGGTCGGACCAATAGCGCCCAGTCTGCTCACCCAAATTGCGGGGTTGCTCGGCGAGTTTTTGGATCAATACCCCGCGATGCCGCTCATAATCATCCAGCGACAGCTGCTCGAGACTGGCGGTTCGCCGGCGGATAAATTCCTTTATCTCATTTTGCAATGCTGTCGGCCCCATAACCGGCGACTGCACCAGGAAAAACAGCCCCGGCACCTCACGCACAGGGTAGGCCCCCGAAGCCACCACATAACCCAATTGCTTCTCTGTGCGCAAATCGTTAAAGAAATCCGCACGTAAAACCTGCGCGGTTACCCCCATCGCCGCCCGGGCAGACTTGTCGATGTTCGATGCCTGCAGGTAAAACGCAATGACCGCATCCGTATAATCACTGTCCAGATGATAAGCCCATTGATCAACAGACAGCTTCAACACCTCAATATCCGGGTTATGCTGTTGCTCAGTTAGCTGCATTTTACCGCCCAACAAAGCAGCATCGGCGCGGCTATAATTACCGTAAACCAGACCCTGTACCTGAACAGAGGTAATAAATTGTTGATGAAAATGCTTAAACTGCTCCAGCGTCATGCCCCGATAGGCCGCCAGGCGCTGTTGCTCTGACCAGTAATTTTTATAGAGGAATTCAGGCAGTACGGCCATCAGCCGGCGGTAGGGTTGCTGTTTGTCCGCATTCTCTGCCTGACGCACCAATTCTGTTTTCAATCGCTCAAAACGCTGAACATTCCATTGCGGATTAAGCAGGGCATCGAGCACCTTATCCAGTAACAATTCCTGCTTATCGGTAAAGCCACCGATTTTAACCATCAGGCCGGTTTCTCCCACCGACAGCGAATAGTTAAGCCCTGCCAGATAAGCCGGGTATGAAAACTCGTTCAGCTGCTCGCTTATCATGCGGGTATAGAGTACCAACAGCGCAGCGTGTTCTGGCGTATCCTTTGCCATCGGTGAGTACAAGGAAAAAATCAGATTGCCCTTAGGCAGGGAAAACTGCTCGTCGCGCTGGTACCAGAGCTTAAGTCCGGGACGGTCGATTTCCACCACCGGCAACGCCGTGGAGCTTTGATCCACAGCCTTAAGTGTCAAATCATCGGCAATAAATTCATTCATTACCGGCAGAGTAATTTGTGGATTAACCGTGGCGGCCTGCCAGCTCGCCACGGTCTTCTGGTCTATAGCGCTGACACTGTACGGTGCATCATAAAGTGCCGTGCGTTTATCTGTTTTTGCCTCGGGGGCGTTAAGGGTTATAAAGGCTTTTTCAGGGCGTAGAAAATCCAGGAAATAGGCCAGCAAGGCCGGATCATAATCCTTCATTTCATAAGGCGCATAGAGTATTTCAGCCGCCGGATAATAATGCATCATATTGGAAAGCATACTCACATAAGCTATCGGTGTCGTTTTCTCCTGATAGCGAAAATGCTGCTCCCCAATGGCTTTTTGCTCATCGAACATCCAGCTTTTTATACCTTCTGTACGGATTCTTGCTATGGTCTGGAACAGCGCCAGGGTTATCTCATCGCTGTGAGAAACACCCTGCTCGGTTAATTGTATGCTGACCTGAAAACTGGCACCGCCTTGATAACTCAGCCCGGTACCGGCACCCAAACCTTCGGCCCAGCCCTTCGCTTTCAAATAGGAGAGCAGGCTACCCTCACCTTCATGGCCAATAATATTGCCAATATATTGCAAGGGCTTTTGCTGGTAATAGGGGTCAGTAGCCGCCGTGGTAAAGCCTATCGATAATAAGCGCTGCTCCCGCTCAGGTTTTATCGCTATTTTTATCGGTAGCACGCCTGGCTCATACAAAGGCTCATCAATAGGGTCCAGTGACTTATGCCTATCGGCAACCTCACTGAATTTGGGCACCACCATATTTCTTAACTCATGCAAAGGCTCTCGCCCCATCACCACCAGCGACATGATATTGGCCGAGTAATTTTTTTGGTAAAACGCCACCAGTTGCCGGCGCAGTGAACCCTGATCATTGTTCAGGGTATCCAGATTACCCACCGAAAACTTTGAAAACGGATGCTGTGGATTAATCGTGGTTTTAAATACATCCAGGGCTCTCCTTGGATCATCCTTTAGCTTGGCCATAAACTCGGAGTGAACGGCATTTTTTTCTCTGTCCACATAATCTTCGGTGAACAATGGCGCTACAAAAAATTGTGAAAACCTCGACAGCGCTTCATCGAGATAGTCGGGGTCGATATCGAAAAAATAATTGGTGTGTTCAAAAGAAGTATAGGCATTGTGAGCACCGTTATGGGTGCTAATAAATTGCTGGTACTCACCGGAATCGGGATAGGCTTGTGTCCCTAAAAACAACATGTGTTCCAGAAAATGAGCCAAACCGAGGTAATCATCAGGGTCCTGGCGACTCCCCACATAAACATCCAGCGAAGCCGCCGCCTTATCTGCTGCCGGATCGGAAATCAGCAACACCTTTAACTGGTTGGACAATTCAATATATTGATAATCGCGCGTGTCACTGGGGCTTTGAATCAGCTCAACATTATTATCGCTCACTAACGCACAGGCAGCGAAAATCAACAGGGATAAAAAGAAACCTGAACGAAGGGATTTATGCATTGGTAACTTCCTCATCAAGCAATTGGCGAGTGGGCCAGGCATTTAATACCGCCTTAATTAACGTCGCCAGGGGAATGGCGAAAAACACCCCCCACAAACCCCATAAGCCGCCAAACACCAGCACCGCCAAAATGATTGCAACCGGATGAAGATTAACCGCCTCGGAAAATAACAGCGGTACCAATACATTGCCATCGAGCGTTTGAATAACACCGTAAACAATGAACAGAGTATAAAATTCAGCGCCCATCCCCCACTGAAAATAGCCAATCATTAGCACAGGAACCGTGACTACCGCCGCACCGATATAGGGAATTAACACCGACAAGCCTACTAACAAACCCAGCAATGCTGCGTAATTTAAATCCAGGATAACAAAAGCAAGATAGCTGATCACACCCACAACAATAATCTCAATCACCTTACCACGGACATAATTGGCCACCTGCCCATTCATTTCTTTCCATACCTTGGCGAGTATGGGCTTCTTTTTCGGTAGAAAGTTTGCCAACCAGGCCAGGATGATCTCCCTGTCCTTGAGGAAGAAAAAAACCAGAATAGGCACCAACACCAGATAGATCAGCAAGCCCAGCACATTGGGAATTTTTGAAATAGAAAAGGTGAGCACTGTTTGCCCCATGGAACCGAGTTCCGACTGGATAACCAGAATCAGCTCCCTGATCTGCTCATCGGTCACCAGCTCAGGATACTGTGCTGGCAACAGCGACAAACTGTGTTGCCATTGAGCCAGCATGGTCGGCAACTCATTGAACAGTGCCGCCATCTGTTTCCAGACCAGTGGCAATAGAATTAACAATATACCAAAAAAACTGCCAACAAAAACCAGAAACGCCAGGCTGAGTGCCAGCCAACTGGGCACATTCCTCGTCATTAACTGCGCCGTCATACCGTACATAAGAAACGCCAAAATAGCACTGGTAATCACCGGAGCCAGTACGTTGCCCATGGTCAATACCAGTAACAAACTGCCAAAAATAATCAGCAGCAGGATGATTGCCTCTTCTTCGGAAAAGAGCTCATCCATCCACTTTTTAAACACATTAATCATTATCGTCTCTTTCGGAAAATTTGGCGGCAGTTACTTCTTGCCAAGAATATAGGTAAAGACACCAGCGTCTTCTTTACTCTCTAACAGGCTATTACCGCTTTGCTGACAAAACACCTGAAAATCACGCTGTGAGCCGGCATCCGTTGCCACGACTTTAAGCCGCTCCCCGCTTTGCATTGTATTCAGGGCCTGCTTCGCCTTGAGCAAAGGCATGGGGCAGCGTAAACCCCTGGCATCAACTTCAATTCTATCGGTGGGCATATCAATACTTTCAAGCTATTAACAGTGCGGCATTGTATAACGATATGCTTGGTGAAACTCAATTAATTCCCCCGCGCGAGACATCTCAAGCCTGTTCACGCCCGACCTTAAGCGATAAAATTCCCGGCCACACTTTCAGGACCGATGATAAATCGTTACAGTAAGCTTTACTCTATTGCGGATATAACAGTTTCAGTGAAACCACTTCGTTCAGCACTCGCTTTTTTTTCGTTTTGCATACTACTGCTCAGTCTCACGACTGTAGCCGAGGAGGACGACGAGCTTATTTTAACGCCCCCCAGCTTGCCGCCAACGAGCAATGGCACTCTCGATGAATTCAAGGAAATCCACTTACCGGAGCTGGGAGACAGCAGCTCCAGCCTAATTTCCCTGGATCAAGAATACGTGCTGGGCAGGGCCTGGCTGATGTCATTTCGCAGCCAGGTACCGACCATTTATGACCCACTGTTACAGGATTATCTGGAGGGCCTGATTTACAGTCTGGCCACGCACAGCCAGTTGAAAGATCGTCGCCTTGATTTGGTCATTGTAGACAACCCCAGCATGAACGCCTTTGCCGTTCCCGGTGGGGTTATCGGCATTAATACCGGCTTATTTTTATATGCCGATACTGAGGGACAAATGTCATCGGTGTTGACCCACGAATTGGCCCACGTCAGTCAACGGCATTTTGCCCGCAGCGTTGAAGAACAACAGCGTAACGCCATACCCAATATGGCCGGCTTATTAGCCGGGATTGTATTGGCCGCCACCGTGGGCGGCGATGCTGGTTTAGCTGCAATTACTGCCACCCAGGCTGCCAGCCTGCAAAATCAATTACGCTTTAGCCGACAAAACGAGCAGGAGGCCGACCGCATTGGCATGCAAACCCTGGTAAAAGCTGACATGGACCCCAACGCAGCCTCCGCCATGTTCGAGAACATGATGGCCGCTAGCCGCTATGCCGGTAATCGCCCCCCCGAATTCCTGATGTCACACCCGGTCACAGAAAGTCGTATTAGCGATGCAGCCAACCGGGCGCGCCAGTATTCCCGTAAAATGTACACCGAAAATATTGTTTATCAGTTAATGCGCGCCCGGGTTGAGGTCGAGCTGAAAGGTGGCGGTGCTGAAGCCGCAAAATTCTTTCAGGCGCGACTGTATGGCAAAAGCCCATTTCCCGTAGCCGACCAATACGGCCTGGTACTGGCCCTGACCGAGATGGGTGAATATCAGCGCGCGAACAATCTACTAAAACCGTTAATCCAGTCATCACCAAACCAGGCCGCCTATATCACTGCCCAGGCCGACATCGACATCGCAGCAGGTAGACCCGAAAAAGCGATCACCCTGCTCAATAAAGCACTCGCCATCAGCCCCGGCAGCCACCCCCTGACCATGACCCTGGCGGATGCCTATCTTAAAGCCAAACAGCCACACCGGGCCGAAGCCCTGCTACAGGAACACGTCAAGCAGCACCCCAAGGATCCTTATGTCTGGTATGTGCTGGCAGAAACACACGGACTGGCCGGCAATATCGTTGGCGTCCACCAGTCACGGGCTGAATATTTTCTGCTCAACGGCCAGCTCAGCCGAGCCCAGACGCAGCTAAACTATGCACTGCCGCTGGTGAAGGGAGACAACCTGACCACCATCCAGATCAAGGAAAGAATTAAACAAATAGGTAGCATGAAAACTGCTTTGAAGAATATGTAATTCGCTCACCTGAGCAGAGCCACTCCCGAAGTCCTGTTTCATATTCCAGGGATTGCCCGACGAAGCTAGTCCCCCGCAACAAAATTCAGCATTCGTGTCAACGGCAACATAGCGCGCTGCGCCAGCTCCGCATCAACATGCACTTCGTTATCCATCTGTACCAGCACCTGCTCAAGATTCTGCAAGCCATTCATTGCCATCCAGGGACAGTTAGCACAGCTGCGACAAGTCGCACCACTGCCCGCCGTAGGCGCAATGATAAATTCCTTATTCGGCACCTGCTGCTGTAATTTATAAAAAATACCCTGATCGGTGGCAACAATGAATTGCGGATTGGGCAGGGTTTTAGCGGCGTGAATTATTTGCGAGGTGGAGCCAACAAAATCTGCCAGCTCAATGACCGGCGCCGGGGACTCCGGGTGAACCAGTATCGCCGCCTGCGGGTAAACCTGTTTTAAATCAATCAGGCCACGGGCTTTGAATTCTTCATGCACTATACAGGCACCGTCCCAGGCTAAAACATCAGCCCCAGTCTGTTTTTGTACATAATCACCCAGATGCTTGTCGGGAGCCCAGAGAATTTTTTCTCCCAGCTCATCCAGATGCTGTACCACTTGCACGGCAATACTGGAGGTTACTACCCAATCGGCCCTAGCCTTCACCGCCGCTGAGGTATTGGCATAGACCACCACAGTGCGATCGGGATGCTGGTCACAGAAAGCCGAAAACTCATCTGCCGGGCAGCCGATATCGAGGGAACAGGTCGCCTCCAGAGTGGGCATTAGCACGCGTTTTTCAGGGGCCAGGATTTTTGCTGTCTCACCCATAAATTTCACCCCGGCCACCACCAGGGTAGTGGCTTGATGACGATGACCAAAGCGAGCCATCTCCAGCGAATCGGATACACAGCCACCGGTTTCTTCCGCCAGCGCCTGAATCAGCGGGTCAGTATAGTAATGGGCAATCATCACTGCATTGCGCTCTTTCAACAAAGCTTTAATGCGTTGTTTTAGCGCTTGCTGTCGATCGCTGGACAGGGTCTCTTGTTTGGCAATATGATCCAGATGATCCTTAACTTGTTGTTGCACTGCCTGAACCATTAACATAACCTCAAAACTGTCTTAGCTATCAACTCATATACCCTTCAAGCGCGCTATTCTAACAGAAAATCACTGTAAATTTACCCTCTGGCGCACATCCCCAGACAAACATGAATACCTTGTAATTCATAGCCATAGACAGCTTTGTTACCTACAATAGCCAGGCCTGTTGATATAAAGAGAATAAGTGCCATGTCCCTATCGCCATTATTTTTTCGTGTTGCCCTGATCATCGCTCTCAGCCTGGGCGGGATCGAAGCCGGATGGTCGCAAACTTCTGCTCCAGCGCCTATCTACCACGCTGTGAGCGATCAACTGCTCAGCGCAAAAATCAAAGAAGTCGAGGCCACCACCGAGATTGATGAAACCTTGCAAATCACACTGGTGGAATCCTATCGGCGCTCACAGAGTCATCTGGAAGCCGCTAGCGCCAACGCTGAAGCAGCGGACAGTTTTGCTCGACAATTGGAAGAATCACCGGCCCATACAGCTGAAATCCGTGCCTTTCTTGAGTCGGTCAAAGATAAACCCGAAGCCGCTGACACCCTCAACACCGACATGCCCAAAGCTGAAACCGAGGCGCTATTGGTCAGGGAAAAAGCCAACCTGGCCGCCGTACAAGCCAAATTGGGAATCACTGAAGAGCAACTAAAAACTGAAAAAAATCGCCCCACTGAGGCCAGGGAGCGCCTCACCAGTGCCTCAACACGGATCAATAGCATAGCCACCGCCCTGCGCACCAGCGCGCCTGAACAGGAAGATCCTCGCCTGTCTGAAGCCAGTCAATGGAGTCTGGAATCAGAAAACCTGGCACTGCAAGAAGAAGTTAAAATGCTCAATCAGGAGCTGCTGAGTCGCGAGGTCCGTATCACCTTGCTAAAAGCCGAGCGCGACCGCAGCAGCCGCAGTGCTGGTCGTATCGGCAGCACCATTGCCGCCCTGGAGTTGATCAATAACGAACAGCGACAACAGGAAGCGGACATCGCCAAAGCGAAAGCGGAGGCAGCCAAAATTGAAACCTCGGGCAAACACCCCTTGCTGCAACAACTGGCCGAAGAAAATGACATCATCAGTAATCAGTTACAGCAGGTAACCGCCGAGCTTGAGCAGGTAAAAGCTGATCAATCCCAGGCTAATCTTGCCATCAAAGGCTTACGGGAGGAATTCAAAAATACCCAGCTGAAACTGGATATAGCAGGATTAAGCCAGGCCTTAGGGCAGGTATTACACGAACAGCGGCGATTACTGCCCGAAGTTAACAGCTACCAGGCAGCTACCAAACAGCGCGAACGACTGATTGCCGGTGCTGGGCTCAAACTACTCAACCAACAGGAACAACGCGTCCGATTTCGGGACAGCGATGGCTATGCGAAAGAGCTGGGGGCTGGCCTGGACCTGCTAATTTTCACTGATATTTACCCGGACCTGATGGGGCTGTTTGAGCAGCAAGCGCAGTTACTCGACACCAGTATTCGACTGGAAGAGGATTATATTCGCGCACTGGGAGAACTGGAATTTGTCCAGCGCAAACTGGTGAGTTTGATTATCAACTTCCGCGAATACCTCGATCAGCGCTTACTGTGGATACGTACGGCATCCACCCCCAGCCTCGACACCCTCACCGTCATTCCCCAGGAATTGAAAAAATTCTTTATCAATACAGGCTGGATTTACAGCTGGGAAGTCCTTGTCAGCGGCCTGGCCACATCGCTTTCTTACGTCGCCGGAATTTTTACCGTGGGCCTGTTGCTATGGCGCAACAAGTGGTTGAAAGCGCGTGTTGATGCCATCAACAGCACTGTCGCCACGAATAAAAACACCAACATATCCCAGACCCTGAAAGCGCTGGCCTATGTAATCCTGCGAGCCGCCCCCTGGCCACTGTTATTTTTGGTGATAAGCTTCAGGCTAGAACAACAGTCGGAGGGCCATCTACTCACGCGGGCACTGTCTGATGCCTGCCGCTGGGCCGCCATACCGCTGTTCTATCTCACCGCTTTTCGTATGATCTGCCGCCCACAGGGACTGGCCGCGGTACACTTTCACTGGCCAGAACCGCTGGTCTTTGAAATGAATAAAGCCTTGCGCCAGCTCGCGCTGATACTGATACCGGTTGGTTTTATCGCTGTGCTGTTATTACTCTACCCCCCCATAGGGATGTCGGGGACGCTGGGGCGCGTTGGCCTGATCACCCTGATGGCCTCCGTGACGGTTTTTTTCCTGCGTTTATTTGGCCCCAAAAGTTCCATCCTGCCCCATTTGAATCCCGACAGTAAACTGGTCAGACGCCAATACCTGTGGTTCCTACTCGCCCTGATCGTGCCCTCGTTGATTTTCTACCTGGCCTTTGTCGGTTATGCCTACACCGCCGGCTTTCTGCTGGGACGATTGATTAATAGCTTCTTGATGGTGTTAGTGGTCACTGTGCTACACCAGATATTTATGCGCTGGCTCGGTCTGGTACAGAATAAACTGCCTTCTATGCTGGATAAAATCGCCATCACTGAACGCGGTCAGGCCTCCGAGCAATCAAGCAATATGGATACCGTTGATATTGAACTATTAACCAACAATAGCCGCACCCTGATCAACACCATGGTCGGCGTTTCTGCCATTGTTGGGCTGTGGTTAATCTGGTCAGAGGTACTCCCTGCACTGAGCATACTGGATAAACTAACCCTGTGGAGTTACTCCGAACTGGTTGACCAGCAATTAACGAAAGTTCCAGTGACCCTGGCCGACCTCGGCCTGGCGATACTGGTGGCAACCATTACCATCATCGCCACGCGTAGCTTGCCCGCACTGCTGGAAATCATCCTGATCCAGTTAATCCGGATGCCCTCCGGCGACCGCTACACCACCTTGACCTTGCTGCGCTACATCATCGTCGCCGGCGGTTTTTTCTGGACCATGAATATCATCGGCGCCCGCTGGGACCAAATCCAGTGGCTTGCCGCCGGTCTCACCGTAGGTATCGGTTTTGGATTGCAGGAAATTGTCGCCAACTTTATTAGCGGCTTAATTATTCTGTTCGAGCGACCTATTCGCGTAGGTGACAAAGTAACCGTTGGCGACACCATGGGTGTGGTCACCAAAATTCGTATCCGTGCCACCACCATCCAAACCTGGGACAGGCAGGAACTACTGGTACCCAATAAGGAATTTATTACCAGTCGCCTATTGAACTGGACGCTGTCAGACCAAACCTCAAGAATCGTGATCAAAGCGGAGGTCGTTCACGGCACCAATATCAAGCAGGCGATGGCACTGATGCTTGAAGCCTCCAGCGAACACGCTAAAATCCTCAAAGACCCCAAAGCCTTCGTCACCATGGATGGCTTTAGTGATAATGCGCTGGAACTTAATATGCGCTGCTACGTTGGCTCCTTTGATGACCGGCTCGATGCCACCAGCAGTATTTACCAGACAGTAAACAACAAGTTCAAGCAGGCAGGTATTAAAATCGCCTTCCAGCAGCGTGACCTGCATATCGACAGTAACAGCCCGTTGCATGTCAAAATCAATCCCGACGATTTACACAGAGACTAATTATGAGCCAGGCACTGATCATTATTATCGCGCTGGCAGTCGGTCTACTCGCCCAACGAATAGCCCTGCCACCACTGGTAGGGTTTTTAGTCGCTGGCTTTGCCATCGCCGAAGTGCCGGCACTGGCAGATGTCAATTTTCAGCCACTGGCAGACATTGGCGTCACCCTGCTACTGTTTACCATTGGCTTAAAACTGGATCCAAGAACACTTTTTCGCGGCCATGTCTGGGGCGTCACCACTCTGCATATGTCAGCAACGATACTGTTGATGGCCGCGCTCATGGTGATAGTAAAAACCTCCGGATGGTTGTTTTTAGCTGAACTGGACACTAAGCAGTTATTAATTATTGGCTTTGCCCTGAGTTTTTCCTCTACCGTATTCGCCGTCAAGTTATTAGAAGATCGCGGTGAGGCCGCCTCACTTCACGGCCGTATCGCCATTGGTATACTGGTAATGCAAGACATTATCGCGGTCACCTATCTTGGCGCCAGCAGCGGCAAGACGCCGACAATTTACGCGCTGTTATTACTGCTACTAATCCCCGCCCGACCGCTTTTCAACTACGTGCTAAAACGCTGTGGCCACGGTGAATTATTAATCCTAGCCGGTTTTGGACTGGCACTCCTCGGCTCAGTATTGTTTGAACTGGTTAACCTGAAAGGTGATCTCGGCGCCATCTGCATTGGCGCGCTGATAGCCAACTTCAAAAAATCCCATGAGCTGGCCAAGATACTGCTGCATTTCAAGGATATTCTATTGGTGGGGTTTTTCCTCAGCATCGGCCAACACGGCATACCATCCGGCGACGCCTGGGTATTAGCGCTGTTGTTCACCCTGGTATTATTGATAAAACCACTGCTGTACATGGCTCTGCTATCAGGCTTTAAACTGCGTATTCGCACCGCCTGGTTAACCGCTTTGACACTGAACAACTACAGCGAGTTTGGCTTGATTGTAATGGCCGGCGCCGTCAGTGCAGGCTCACTTCCTGCTGAATGGCTGGTGATTATGGCATTGTCATTGTCAATAAGTTTCATCGTCGCCACCCTGATCAGTAATTATGACTCCGCCTGGTTTTCCCGACTGAGGCCCACACTATTGAAACTGCAACGCGATAATCGCTTACCAGAACAACGCCCGATTGACATAGGCAACGCCAAAGTGCTGGTACTGGGCATGGGCCGGGTGGGCACGGGTGCCTACGAAGAACTCTGTGAAAATTATGGCGGCGCCATCATCGGCATTGAGCAAAAACCCACCCGGGCCGCACGTTTACTCAAAAACGGTAAAAATGTCGTCGTCGGAGACGCCAGTGATCGCGAACTGTGGGAAAGAATTTGTGAGCGTCATGTGGAGCTCGTCATCCTGGCCTTAAGCAACCAGCGAGAAACTCTGGCGGTGATCGAACTACTGCACAAAACCGGATTCGACGGCCAAATTGCCGCTGTCGCGCACTATGATGACGAGGTATTAGCGTTACAACAACTGGGCGTGATCGCCTTTAATTTTTATGCAGAAGCTGGCGCCGGTTTCGCAGAACACGTACTTGAAACACTCAAACCACAAAACAATAAAGGCTAGCCGCGAGCGCTTATTGAAATGAAAAGAGTAAAAAATTCAATCAATGATCACCGAGAAAAATAATCGCGGCAAAATTACTTATTTCTTTTTTAACAACGCCTGCCCCTCTATCCCGCTCGAATCAATACGATTCAATAACGCCAAAACCGCCAACTGTACAAAGCACCCTTGATATAAAAACGCTCCTCAATGGTAAAACCCCTGGCTTTTAATCTTATCTCCGTCACCACGTCTCTCTCAGTAAATCCCCCTGTCGGCTTACGAGTGCGCCTGACCTCGCGGTATACCAATTTGTCATTGCTACTCTCGATTAACTCTACCCCAGTGCCACCCACTATTCCCCACAGCAATAAAGTGTCTGCTAACAACTTCAATCGCAACAGTTCAAACTGCTTGACACTCTGTCCGGAAGAAAGGGATTCACCACGGATAAACAGTAGCCCCTCATAATCATATTCCAGCCAGCTTTTAACCGTATAATGCTCGGGGTGGCGCTCACCTTGTTTACAATAAAAATCTTCCAGCGTTGCTTTTCGGTAGGGTTTTCTGGCTAGGGTATTAAACAGGCGATGGATTTGTTGATACTGGTTTTTATTGAGCTTAACCGGAACAATATCTTCTCCCACACGGGCACCGTATTGATAGGCGCTGGCAGCCTGGGCGCAGGGCAACTCCTGTGCGGACAGCGAGGGACTGATCCATATCAGCCATAGGAAAAAATATTGCCTCATTCACATCTCCCGCCTATTTACTCAGGAACTTATTCAGGAACTCCCTAGTATCATGGCGCCTGTAGGTACACCCACGCCACTGGAAATCAACACGTGTTCGACACCTTGTGGCTGGTTGCATGACTGGCCACGAATCAATCGTACGCCCTCGGCAATATTATTAACACCATGGATATAAGCTTCAGATAATAGCCCTCCGTGGGTATTGTTGGGCAGTCGCCCGCCAAGGGTCAGGTTGCCATCCTTAATAAAATCCTTCGCTTCACCGCGGCCACAAAAACCAAAAGACTCCAACTGCATAATGACTTCCGGGGTAAAAGCATCATATAAACAAGCCGCATCGATGTCATCGGGACCCAAACCACTCATTTCATAGACTCGCCGGGCCGCTAATTCCATTTCAGGCAGGGATAATAAATCGTCACGATAGAAGCTGGTCATCTGCTCCTGACCCTGGGTCGATGCCTGGGTAACCGCGCGGATCACCGCAGGTTTTTGTTTCAATTCCCTGGCGCGCTCGGTACTGGTAATCAATAGCGCACAAGCGCCATCGGTTTCCTGACAGCAATCAAATAAACGCAGAGGTTCAGAAATCAACCGGGAATTCATATAGTCATCCAGCGTCATCGGCTTACCATAGCCCGCCGCCGCCGGATTGTTCAAGGCATGCTGGCGCTGGGTCATCGCTACCACCGCCAGGTCCTCGGAAGTTGCACCGTATTCATGCATGTATTTGTTGGCAATCAGCGTGACCCAGGACACCGGTGTCAACATACCGTAAGCCATATACCAGGACCAGTGAATCAAATCACTGGAGATAATATCCCCCGACACGCCCCGCCCCATACGCTGTCCCGAGCGACCGTTCATGCCGCGGTAGACCACAACATTTTTCGCCGCGCCCGTAGCTACCGCCATGGCTGCCTGCTGAATCAGCCCCACCGCCGCGCCACCGCCGTAATTAATCTTCGCATACATGGTTAAATCACCCAGGCCCACTGACCGTGCCACCTCAACCTCATCACTGGAATCCAGGGTGTAAGTCACCAGACCATCAATTTCAGCCGGATCAATACCCGCATCATCAATACAGTTGCTGACCGCTTCGCAGGTTAATGCTAATTCGGAGACACCGGAATGTTTCGTGTAAGCCGTTTGACCTATCCCTGCAATAGCCGCTTCATTTTTTAAACTAACAGGCATTAATTCAGCTCCTTAACAGCAGGACGAAAAACAGGAATTTTAAACCCGTCTTCATCTTCCTGGATAAACATTTCCACCGCCATACCAAAACTGACATCTTCGCGATCACAGTCGACCAGTTGTGAGGTCAGCCGGGTACCCTCTTCCAGGTCAACAAGGATAATAGTCAATGGATAGTCATAACCGGGGAACTGCGGATGGTGTAATACAGTGTAACTATTGACCGTACCGCGACCACTGGACTCAATAAAATCCCATGCCATGGAACGGCATTCACCGCACATGGGCCGTGGTGGATGGCGCAGCGCCTGGCAAGCGCTGCAGCGCTGGATAACTAATTTTCCTGCTGCGGCTTGCTGCCACCACCAGCCATTATCATGCCCCAGCGGCGGTTTAATCCTGCTCGGTTTTGTCATAGTGAAAGCTCATAATTAAGAAGCGGGCTCAACAGCGCTGCTAATAATGACACCGTTGTTGACAGAAAAGTCATACTCAATGAGTTGCTTATCCTCTACAGAAAGGATTAATTGATAGCGACCCTCCTCAATCTGCCGACTCAGGGTACTCATGTGGAAGGTTTTACTGCCTCGCTGATCCTGCATAATAATCGCTACATCCGCAATAGGCTCCAAATTCGGCAACTTATAGAGATGTGCAGTCAACACCGTGGTCGTACTCGGAAAATATTTATAACTGAAACTGATCAACAGGGTTTGTCCGCCCATTGTTGCCCTCGTTGGATCTATTTCATTGTCCGGTAAAAAGCTCAGCGTTAGCGCACTGATATTGCCTCCACGCTGCTGCAATTGCTGTGCTAATTCCTGCAACTGCAGGTTATCGGGGAAAAGGTTCAGTGCTGATTCCAGCATGGTTCGGGCACTATCCAGGCTCCCCTCTGACAACAATCTTTTGACATAGGCAATGCGGGTATCCAAAAGCCCCTGCAAGCCGGCAACAGCATCAGCCTGGCCAGGTTCCAGAGACAACACATCCCGATAGCGGCTAACCGCATTTTCCCGCTGCGTAAATTGTATTCCGCGCTGGTTAAAATCCTCTGCCTGCAGTAACAGTTGCTTGATAATTTGCTGCTGGGTAATCGCTGCATCGGCAACAACAGCCTCTGCTTCAGGGGCGGATTGATTATCCGTTATAACCGGCTCCGATACCGCGGCAACCTCCTTGACTATTGGTAGCGGCGCTGCCGCTACTTCTACCGCCCTGGCAGGCTCGACAAGCGCTGCCGGCTGCAGCGTCTTATTGACCAGACTCTGCCAATGAGGATCATCAACCAGCTCAGGAAAATATTCTAATGCGTCATCAATCAGTCCACGGGCCATATCCTGCTGTCCGCTGGAAATAAAAAACGCGGTCAGCACCAGACATTGCCGGCGCAATTTTTCCAGACCTGACAGGGCTTCCGGCTGGGCTGGGGAGCTGTCGAGGATATGTTGATAAACCGCTACCACCTCACCCAGGCGTTCCGGCTCATCGATTAATTCAGCGGCCATATCCCTGGCCAGGTTCAACTGCTGCGACAGGTCAGCAGCCCCGGTGATTTGAGTAAGCGGCACAGGTGCTTGCTGGAAAAAAACGCGCTGATAGGAAAACAATACTGCCGCGACCAGCAATAACAAACCCGCACCATATAACCAGGATTTGTTACTCCGATTGTAGCCAGGCGATACCAGCGGGGTGGATGCTGACGCCGGCAAAGGGGGTTCCGGTATATATTCTTCTGCTACCTTTTGCTTTTTGATCGCCGACAGCACAGCAGACTCAAGGGCATCATTCTCCGTCAAGTGATTACTTCCATTAGTGTGTGATTCCGGCGTTGCCATAAAGCCCCTGGCGTTGGCGATAGAACATTACTGAGCCGGACATTATAAAAGCTGACCCGATGAAAAGCTATTGATGCCAGTAATTTCAACAAGTCATTGCCACAGACTTGCTAATACCCCATTGCTTTACCCACTCGTATCCGGGTAAAAACCATA
>JAUXHA010000105.1 GCA_030621845.1 Spongiibacteraceae bacterium | reverse complement strand
TCGATTTTCTCCGTCACTTCATTGACTGTACCGTAGGCAGAAGTTATCTGTTGAACTCGATTTAGCGCATCATAGAGAACCACATAAACCACCCCATTTTGATCTGATATTACTCCAGGCAAGCCTGCAGGCATATGAAAGCCATAACGAGTCTCATGACCTAATGCATTGACTTTTTTCGTCAGTCGCCCATTAATATCGAAATAGGAAACGCTTGTATCAACAGCGCCAGCGAGTGGTCCATCAATGGTTTTCGTAGCAAGTATTTTCTCAGCGACATCATGATAAGTGTAAGAATAAAGCCATACACGCGTCTGCCCATAGGAACTATAAGGCAATGTATATGTAGTCTTATCAGTGACAGTAAGAGAATCCAGCTTGCCATTATCCAGATACACAGGGTCAACTTCACGATACTCAACCAGGCTACCGGCTAAGTTTTTACCAGAAAACACGGTTAGATCTTTATAAGGCAAGGTCGAATGCCAGGTGAATACTGATTTTTGCATTTCAGGGGTTTCAACAAGGTCATTATCATCATCCGTTACCGTGTTGCCACTCCACTTGTAGCCAGCGATTTTTTTAGTGACATAGCCATCACCATTGTACCAGCGCTTGGTAACATAGCCCCCGCTGGCACTTCCCAAGCCGTGCGTGACCGTCTTGACAAGACCATTGGGGTAATAGGTGTTGTGGCTTGACGCTGCTGAACAGTTAACCGAACCCTGACCATCAATGGACTTCACCCGCTTGAAGCCATAGCCATCATCTTCAATATGGTAAACCCACTGATGCTCCGCTGCATTTGTCACTACTGCCCTGGGATCAACCGCATCATCCAGATGGGTATAATCGATAGTGATCTGCTCTGCCCCTCCAGCATGCTGACTCAGGTTTGCGAGACCCGATGCATCGTAGCCCCATGTCGCATAGCGCACACCGGTCTCATCGGTAATGCCTGTAAGCGCACGGGGAAAAGCAAGATTCTCATAATGGTATGTTTTTGTTACAACACCAGCATCAGCGGGATAATCAACCGCTAGCAGATTGCCATCGCCACCTGCCCCGCTTTCATCATAGGAATATGCAAAAGACTGCCCCATAACTGAGACCGTTTCTACAAAGCCATTAACAGCGTTGTAAGTCAACGTCATGACATTAGCAAACTGGTCAGTTACCGTCTCAAGCTCACCTTCTGCATTATAGGCATAGGCCAATTGCTGGCCTAAAGGGTTTTGCTTGATGATCAATCGCCCCTCATCATCAAAAATATAGAAGCTTCGATCAGCCCTGGTCAGAATGTATCCACCATAAATAAATGGCGACAACTGGGAATTTATATTATCGATAGCTACCCAGTCATATCCATCAAAGCTGAAAGAAAATTGCTTGCCATCCTCCAGACGAATCTTTACCGATACCGGAACCCTTGCCAATTCAGAACTCTTATAGAAGGTAGCCCTCACATCTAAATTACTCGACCAGTTGTTACCAAAAAGTCCGACATATTCAGTACTACTATTGTAAACACGTTTAATGAGCAAAGGCTCTGTTCCGATTATTGAGAGAAAATCTATTTCCTCCTGATACTTGTTGCCTGTAGCAACATTTATCGGGTTACCTTTAGCTGCATCGATTGCCTTTTCATCGCAAGGATTAGTTGGATCTTCACCTGGAGCGGGATCAGGGCTACTACTAGACCCGCCTTCATTTTGTTGGTTATCAACACACCTAAAATCGGGGCCGGTTACCTGCCCAGCAGGACAAGAGCCATTGCATGTAAAATAATTTATAACCCACCATGTGGTGCCATTATTAAAATCAGCAGGGCAATCACCTGGGTTTGGCGGATCCAGCACAGGATTATCGGTCTCATAAATACAATTTTTAGCTATTCTTTCAGCGCAGTTAGAGTAACCATCACTAGCACTCACAGTGCAACAACTACCACCAACCACATGAACAGAAAACAGACACGAAAATAGAGCTGTCAAAATAATATACGCTTTGTTTTTTACAAAAAAAATCGAGCGAGCAGAATGATTTGATTTCATGAAATACGATCCTTGTATATTCGATTAGCGGTCTACTATCCTTAGTATTAATAACTTTATACTTTAATATGCTTACATAACATCGACTAGCTATGCACGAAACAATCCAGCGCCAAGCATTCCACATAAGCACCGGCAGAGTCATGCCCCCTCTTTTTACAGAAATCATCAGGGCAACCCAGCGCAGGCATTTAGCCAACAACACAGCGGCAAAAAGAAAACAAAAAAAGAAGGGAAAAAAATCTGGGGCAGCCATCCTGGCCATGTGTTTGCTCCATGCAATATTTAGCGACAAACGACGAAGATATACCAAATGATCACTGTTGTAAATAGAATCACAGCCAGCAACGATGGCAGCTCAATAAACCAGATGCCCCAGCCACCCGTGAATGGTATAAAGAAAACTCACCCAGCATAAAAACACAGGCCGCTTGTAATGCTCAACATGGATTTCAACCAGCGCGTCGTCATCGACACCCAACAACAACACTGGATCGCCAGCCCCATGCCCGGGGTTTGGCGTAAACCACTGGCACGGGAAGGCGCCGAACGCGGCCATGCCACCAGTATTGTTCGCTATGAGGCCGGGGCAAAATTTCGCGCCCATGATCACCCTCTTGGTGAAGAAATTTTAGTGTTGGAAGGTGTATTTTCTGACCAGACCGGCGACTATTGCGCCGGCACTTATTTTCGCAACCCCGAAGGATTCAGGCATGCGCCGTTCAGCGAGCAAGGCTGCGTGCTGTTAGTCAAGTTGCACCAGTTTCAGGCTGGCGATACCGAACACGTGGTCATTGATACCAGCAACGCCGTGTTTGAGCCCGGTATTGGCCAGCTGCACGTTCTGCCATTGCATCAATATGGCAGTGAGCAGGTGGCGTTAGTGCGCTGGCCTGCCGGCGAGCGGTTTCAGTTACATCGTCATTTGGGTGGCGAAGAAATTTATGTCCTCCACGGTGAGTTCAAGGATGAATACGGCAGTTACCCCGCAGGCAGTTGGCTACGTAGCCCGCACCTGAGTGAACACCTTCCCTATGTTGATGAGGAGACCTTGATCTGGGTGAAGGTGGGACACCTGTAAACCAGCCGCCCGTGTAAACAACGTCTAGCTCACCAGCATGGTCCGAATCACCCGACTCAGTAACCGCTTCTGCCGGGCAATATTTTCTGGCGATTTTATATCGCCTTCTGCCAGCGTTTCGAACACGCGCTGGGAGAGAAAATAACCGGTGATCAGATTGAACATGGCAATGATGTGGACAGCAACGTCTTCAACTGCAAGCTCGTCACTATTGCCCAGGGCTTCAAGGGTTTGTTTGCCCTGGGTGAATAAACGCCCCAGCCACTGGTTAACCAGCCGATTATCAACGGCGCTTTTGTCCCCCTGCAACGCCTGTTGAAACAGCGAAGCCATGGCCGGGTGCTCGATCAACAAGTCAGTCATCACCATCGGCAGATCTGCATACTCTTTGTAGCTGGACGCATTGTTAAGATGCACTTCCATCGCCTGCGCCATCGGGCTTAATGCCCGGTCCAGTACAGCGCTGTATAAATCCTGCTTACCTTGAAAATGATTGTAGAGACCAGGCTCCCTGATCTTCGCTATCTGGGCAATTTCCCGCAACGAGGTGCCCTGATATCCCTGTGCGGCAAACAAGTCTTCGGCGGCATCCAATATACGCTCGGCGGTAAGCTCGCCTTTTGATTTTTTGTTTTTTGTTTTCATTAGGGCTTTAAAAATTACTAAGTATTAATTTAATGGTCGGAAAATAGCAGATATAACGCCTAAATACGATTATTCGGCCAAAATACTTGCAATTTAAATTAATGAGTGATAATTTTTATTCCGCGAAATACCGCTACATCTCAACCCTGTTTCCCGAGGAGGATTTGCCAGTGCCTATTAAAGTCCGCGACCTGGTCAACGATGATGCCAGCCTGATTAGCCGCCGCTGCTGGACCGACCAGCATGTTTATGAGCTGGAAAAAAAAGGTATCTTCGGTAAAGCCTGGCTATTCCTCGGCCATCAAAGCCAGATTAAAAAACCCGGCGACTTCGTACAAGCCTATATGTGCGAAACGCCGATTATCCTTTCCCGGGGCAGCGATAATGCCGTCCACGCCATCATCAATAGCTGCACTCATCGCGGCCTGCCCGTATGCAGGGCCGATCACGGCAACACTAAACGCTTCGTTTGCCCTTACCATAACTGGTCATACACCGTTGAAGGCGAGCTGGTAACGATTCCACAGGAGCGGGAAGTAAAATGTAAACCGGATAAAAGCCAGCTGGGGCTCAAGCAAGTACCTCGGCTGGAGAGCTGGCGCGGATTTTATTTTGGCAGTTTCGATGAAAACATCGAACCCCTGGAAGACTACCTGGGTGATATGCGCTTTTATCTGGACGCTTTTCTAGAGCGTTTCGACGGCGGCATTGAATTTGTCGGCGCCCCCCACCGCTGGGTAATTGATGCCAACTGGAAGCTGCCAATGGAAAACCAGCTGGGCGATGTTAACCATGGTCCCTTCCTGCACGCCGCCGTAATTCCCCCCAAAGCTAACCAGGAAATTCTCGACTATGGCCTGAGCGCGGTCACCACACCCGGCCATGGCGCAACCTTCCGGCTCATGCCTGAAGATGCGCCCGTTGACAGTGTGGCATGGGGCATGGAAGCACCTGGCGCGATACTGGCCGGGCCTGAAGTCGGTGACTATTTGCGTGAAACCCAGGCCAAGGCGAAACAGCGCGTTGGCGATATTCGTGCACGAATGAAAGGCTTAACCTACGGCATTTATCCCAATCTCTCTTTCCTCTGGTCTAACGCCTCGTTCAAGGTGCCGCATCCCAGGGGCCCAGGCAAAGTCGAGTACTGGTCGTGGTCGGTAGTCCCTGCCGACGCACCTGCTGACGTAAAAAAAGTGCTGCGCACCAACTACAGCTCTTTATTCGGCCCCGGTGGCATTCTGGAGCAAGAAGATTCCGAAGTGTGGTCACAACAATTCAAGGGCAGTAATTTTGATTTTGCTGATGACAGACCCTATTACTACGGCCTCGGCCTCGGCGAGGAAAAACCCCACCCCGAATTGCCCGGTATGGTAGACATTACTGCCAACGAACATTACGCGCGAGCCTTTTTTATGCGCTGGCGTAAAGCACTGCAAGCGGTGGAGGAATAATATGAGCAAGGTGACATTGACCCCTGAGTTACAACTGGCCGTCGAACAGTTTTATTACCGTGAAGCGCGGATGCTGGATGGCCGTCAATACCAGCAATGGTTTGCCCTGCTATGCGAGGATATGCGCTACATCATGCCTTCGCGCACCAACCCGCTGGTGGATAACCGCGAGCGCGGCAATGAAGATATGATCAGTATTGAGCGTGAGCTTGAAGGTGAAGACTCCGATGGCTGTCCCATTCGCGAAGAGGGCTATCTGCAGATGATGATGCGCGTAGAGCGCGCTTACAAAATGAATTCCTGGTCAGAAAACCCACCGGCACGCACCCGCCGTATCGTCGGCAATATCGAAATAACCGCCGATGACGGCGATACGCTGCGCATTGTTAGTAACTTCCATTTACATTATTCCCGGCCGGGCAGCGGCAATTTTCTCTATAGCGGCCAGCGTCGCGACACACTGCTAAAAGTGGATGGCGACTATAAGATCGCCCACCGTACCGTCATCATGGATTACGCCAATGTTGACTACCCCACTCTGGGATTGTTCTTCTAATCGAAAGAGACAGCAATTTTTCCTTTATGGATTAGCGCTATTTGCTAAAGTAGCCCCATGATTACCTCTCCTCCTCATTGGCGCCAGGAAGCCCCCAAGCTACTCAAACTGGCCACACCCATTCTTGTCGGGCAATTAGCGCAGATTGGTCTCGGCGTCACAGATACCATTATGGCCGGTCGCTACAGTGCCCAGGACCTGGCCGCCATCGCCATAGGCCAGAGCATCTGGCTGCCAATTTTTATGTTTTTCCTCGGCCTGTCCACGGCCTGTACCACGCTGGTGGCGCATCATACCGGTGCCAACAATCAAAGCGGCATCAAACATACCGTACAGCAGACCATGTGGCTGTTGACCGGCTTACTGCCGCTGGGGATTTTTGCTGTCTTGCAAGGCGATCTGGCATTTTCCGCTATGGGGATTGACGCCTCGGTTAGTAACATCAGCGGACACTACCTGGCTTACCTGGCAATGGGTTTTCCTGCCATTGCCTGTTATCTGGCACTGCGAAGCTTTAGTGAAGGAATGGGGGCTACCCGGCCGATTATGCTGGTTAACCTGCTGGGGCTGCTGGTGAACATTCCGCTGAATTATATCTTCATCTATGGCAAGGCAGGCATGCCGGCGATGGGAGCTGTCGGCTGCGGATTGGCCAGCGCCATCGTCATGTGGGTGCAGCTACTCGCTGTATTGCTGGTCGTTACGCGCCTGCCACTGCTGAAAAGCATTAGGGTTTTCAGCCAGTGGCAGGCACCGCAATGGCCGCTGATTCGCTCACTGCTTAATCTGGGATTGCCGGTCGCTTTATCGGTAATGGCTGAAGTCGCCTTGTTTTCTGCGGTGGCACTGATCCTCGCCCACCTCGGCGCCAACGTGGTGGCGGGTCATCAAATTGCCCTGAGCATTTCCGGGATAACCTTTATGATGCCGCTGAGCCTGGGCATTGCCATGACCATCCAGAGCGGCCAATACCTCGGCGCCAAACAAACTGACGCTGCTCGCTATGTCTGCCGAATGGGCGTATTGGGCGGCATACTGATTGCACTGCTATCGATGACCTTGCTGATCACTGCGCGGGAGTACATCAGCGGTATCTATACCAATGACCCCGAGATCCAGCGCATTGCCATGTCGCTGCTACTGTTTGCCGGGGTATTTCAAATCCCCGATGCCATCCAGGTCTGCGCCTCCTCCGCCCTGCGCGGCTTTCTGGACACCCGTGTACCGATGCTGATCATGCTATTCGCCTATTGGATGGTTAGCCTGCCGCTAGGCTGGAGCCTGACTCACGGCATCGGCGATATTGAAGCGATAGGGGCTAAGGGAATGTGGGTAGGGCTGGTTTGCGGTTTAAGTGTTGCGGCGGCACTGCAGGGCTGGCGACTGCACTGGAAGCTGAGCAGGTAACGTAGATGATGACCACGGCTCGCGACCGCTCGGGAAAAACCGAGCGACCGGAGCAGCGAAACGCCTATTTATTTCTATCAACAGGAATCGGCACCATAACAACACGCTCGCGATGAAACTCACCCTCAACAGGCATTCGCTCCCTCAATTTCTCCATCAAGCCTGCCATCCGCCAGGTGGATACCAAAAACAGAATTAACAGCATTGGCAATAAGAACAGCCCCAACACCAAAGCAAGCAAAGTTGTCATCACACGTTTTATCAATCGCATTTTTTTACTCCTTCAAAAAACCGGTTTCAGCTAACAGCGAGGTAAAAAAAGGCGGCAAGTCGGGGGAGACATTGCCGCCAGAGTTGCCCAGGGGGGTGGGCATGGAGACCTCGATGGTATTCAAACAATCTGGGTAAGCCAGTCATCAGGGTTGTTTCTGTTGACCTTGTTACCGCGCTTGATAGAAATAATAGGCGAGCCTGGCACATAACACTAATGCATTGTTTTTATTGCAGGTATGTCTTGAGTGTATGTTGTGGGATTTATTGCTGTGCGCCTGGCGGGTTTCGGCAGCAAGCTAACTGCACATATTAAAAAGGACGTTTACGACCATGCTGCTCTCGAATACCCCGCGATATATTCCTCGATATTCATATACTCCTGATAACCAGAAATTATTCCATCTAACACATGAATCTTTTGATAATAACGCGCCGCATAGCGGTAAGCTTTACTGTTTCTCGGTTTAAACTATCCTCCAGTAAAGCGCGGTAACACAGCGATTCAACCAGCGGAAGAGTAAAGAGTTCGAGAACACTGACTAGCCTACGGCGCAAATCCATGACAGACAGCTCCATTATTCACTCCGATTTGGTACCCCCCCCCCTCGGGGGCTTCGTCCAGTAACCGAGCCCTAGCCTTGGGATATTGTGTTTTCTACAATACTTTTTGATCATCGTATCTGAAATACCCAGCTTCACGACTAATGCTGCGACTGGCTTAGACCAAACCAACGTATAAAACACCTGACGGCTAAATCCTCTTATAATATCCCAACATAATCCGCTACTTATCGCGTATAAATTCATTTTAATGACAAAATACGTTCCATCTGACGGGTTAAGCATCAGATTCTTGTAATATATTTCTTTATAGACCATAATACGCCATAACTGACGTATTATTGGTCTAAAAATCTTTACACGACTTAAGTGACGCCAATTATGATTGAAAATGATCTTCAAAGACTTGGTAATAAAATCACCCGCTTACGCCTTGCTAAAAACCTCAAGCAATCGGACCTGGCCTATGAGGCCGGCATTTCTGAGCGGACGCTACAGCGCATTGAAGCCGGAAATGTCGTTAAATCCGATGGTTTGCTTCGGATCATTACCTATCTCGGCAGGCTCGAGGATATGCTAAGCGCCATCGACACCCCTAGCCTTTCACCCTATGAACTGGTCAACATGCCCACCAAAGGCAGAGCCCTAAAACGCGCCCTGAGTACAGGTCAGTTTATCGATGAGGTGACAGAACCAAATCTACCGCGAGCACGTGCAAGAGCCAAAAAAAATAGCAACGCAAAACAAGGTAAAGTCGTGAAGAGAACTGTCGTTGCGCTCAATACTCCAGGTAAAATCGTATGGCCAGAAGACCAGACATGACAGCCGCTGAGGTCAAGCTGTGGGGGGCCACCGTTGGCTACGTCATCTGGGATGCTGATCGCGAATGCGGCGTGTTCGAATACGATCCGGATTTTAAACAGACCGGCATCCAATTGGCACCCGTGCAGATGCCACTAGGTGATGAGATCTTCGCATTCCCTGCACTGAACGTGGATACCTATAAGGGCCTGCCCGGCATGTTGGCCGACGCCCTGCCCGACAAATTTGGTAACGCCTTGATTGATCAATGGCTGGCAGAAACCGGCCGCACACCAAAATCCTTCAACCCCGTTGAGCGGCTAACCTATGTCGGTACGCGAGGCATGGGAGCACTTGAATTTCACCCGGCATTTGAAAAGACCGATACCGAGACCATCTCCCTGAATATTAAAGAATTGGTTGAGCTATCATCAAAGGTTCTAACTCTGAAGGAAGAACAGCAATTTGAACTCAACCCCAATGCCACCCATGAAAACGTGGACGGCTTAAGTAAAATTATGGCAGTCGGTACATCAGCAGGAGGTGCTCGCGCTAAAGCCATCATTGCCTGGAACGAAACCACCAATAATGTTCGCTCCGGCCAAATCGATGCCGGTAGTGGCTACACCTATTGGCTGCTCAAGTTTGACGGCGTATCCAACAACAAGGATAAAGAACTGGCAGACACTAAAGGCTATGGCCGCATTGAGT
>JAUXHA010000164.1 GCA_030621845.1 Spongiibacteraceae bacterium | reverse complement strand
CGCTTGGCCTCCGACTTAGTGCTGCTGGTTGCTTCTTGAGCATTTTTGATGATATTGGCCAGGCTCATGATCAGGTAGTCGCGATCTGCGTCGATGTTCATGTCCTCAGCGCTGAGACGAAGGGAGGGAGTCGGTTTGATGTCGACGCACTTTTTGGCGGCTTCTATTAGCATTTTGTTGAGGTTAAGGCATCGAACTTCACTCGGCTCCTGTTGCTGCAGTTTTCTTAGCAGGTTGCTCATCCTGTTAACAGAGTTGTCAATGGTGTTGATGGCGTCTTCGATGAAGGCGGGGTTTTCTTTATGTTTGGCTGCATTTGCAACCACCAGCGCCTGTTGAGCGATCAGGTTTTTGAGGTCGTGCATGATAAAGGCGGTCAGTTTGTTAAACGCGTCGAACTGCCTGGCCTGGGCGAGTTGCTCGGCGGCCTCCTGTCGGTCAAGGTAGCTGGCGATTTGGCGGCCTACAGCTTTTAGTAGATCTAGGTCTTCCCAGGTGAGCGGGTTGTCATGCTTGGGTTTGGTCAGGATCATGAAACCTAGCAAGTGTTGCTCGGTGAGTAGGGGGAGGGCCAACCAGAGATCGGGAATTTTATAAATCCAGTCGGGCAGAAGATGGTTGGCTTCGTTCAGGTTGTTGTTACCTGTGGCGTGGGGGGAAAATACCCATTCCTGCTCCTGCATGGCTTTGCAAAATGGCGTATCGCTACATTCGCTCATGTCCGAGCTTGGCAGTGCCATATTGTAGCTCTGGCAGGGTATAAATTGGCCATTATTTTCCAGCCATAGGCAGCCGCTATCACTTTTAAATATAGAGGCAACCGCTTCGATGGCTCGCTGCTGAAAGTCTTGCTGTCCCGTTGGTTGAGAGAGTGACTGTATGAGGCCAAGCCACTCATGGCGATAGTCGTATTTATGCTGGAAAAAATGTTTGTTAATCCAGACGGTGAGGAGAGAGCGAACCCGCTGTGAAACGAATACGGTAGAAATGAATAGCAGGGCGCTAAATAAAACCAGTACCTGAATGATTCTTCCCCACTCACCCCCGTAGAGCTGAACGTAGTAGCCGCCAATGGCCATCAGTGCTAGAAAGCCGCCTGCTGCGGTCATGCTGGTGGTGTAAAAAGCCACGGGTCTGGAGACTGAAATAGATGTTTTTTGTGGGGATTGATTGGATAGTGCAAGGGTTCCGATAGTCAGGAAAAGTGCCGCTGCACCGTTGACGGCCCCTCGTGACTGCCAGAGTCCTAGGTCAATTTGGTCAAAAATCAGGCTGTATGAGAAAAGGTAGATGTCGTAGGCAGCCAGGGCGCCAATGCTGAGGCTGAACAGCTTCATCAGGCGGTTTTCATGGGTGTTGCGATAGAGTTGTTCGACAGATACTAGGCAGGCAATAGAGAGAATTAGGTTGTTCCAAATTAGCAGGTTGCTGTTTTGAATTAGGCTATGGTCAGTCGCAATCAGGCTGATGATGACGGCAAGTGAGGTCAGCCATATTCCGTAAATGATCCGCCGAAATTTTATCGGTAGTTGTTGATCGGTGCTAAATTGCAGGGACGCTAATAGTGCGTTAATCCAGGCGCCGTAGCGGAGGGTTTCCAGCAGGAGTAAATATTCTCGATCGAGAGAGTAGTGCTGATAATTTCCGGCGATGGTCAGCTGCCAAATGATGGATACGGCACCGGCAATAATCAGGGAGAAGTGGCAGAGTTTTTGTCTCCACAAGTAAATAAAGGTGAGCGTTAGTGCTGCGAAAATTGCGCCACCGCCCAAGTAGCTCATATAGGCGATATAGTTATGTTCCATAGCGGGGGTTTATTCTGTTTATTGTGATTAAAGCGATGCGCCTTGCTGGCTTTGGGCCAGGGCTGTGGCTTGTTCGGTCCGGTTTAGTATAGTACGGAACCTCGAATAGTTATCGGTATTTTATTACAAGTGCCAGCTTAGCTAGCGGTTTGGCCGGCGCTGAGTTTGATGCTGCCTAGTACGCTGTTCATGGCGCGGTCAAAAAGATGGCCGCTTTCCAGTACGGTGACTCGGCCAGCTTGTATGTCACAGGCAAAATCTTTGCGTTGCTTCTGTAGTGCTTTGAAGCCAAAGCGATTGACAAAAACATAGCTGTCGGACTGCTCGGTTTTGGATGCCAGTTTACAGCGTAGTGTTTTCCCGGAGTGATTGTCCGTGTATGAGACCCAAGTGTTAAGGGGTAGTTGCTCTGCCTTGCGAATATACTCGTAGGTGAGTTGCTTGTATCTGGCTTGCTGGCGTTCGACTCCTGTCATATTTTTCCATGATTTACTGCCGCCGCCGGGCGTGTGGCCGAGCTGTTGAGCCTGAGAAGAGCTGATGGGGCGGAATAGAATGCCGGAGGGCTTATTGCGCAATTGATCCAGTGTGAGGTCGATAGCTGCAACGCTTGCCGATACGGCTTCGCTCGTATTTGAGATTTTTTGTAGGCCTTGAGTTATACGATTAAGCAGATCGGGTTTGATTTTTTCAAAGCGTTGCTGGGATTTTGTATCGCTAGGGAGTTGGCTGATCCAGGTTAGGTCGTCGATTACCTGAATTGACCCTATCCACTCTTGGCTATCCTCGCCGTATTTGAGGTGCGTAATAATGAGGAGGTTCAGCCATTGTTGGGTGAGAAACGCACTGATGGTTTCGGGCAAGGACAGGGACTCAAGCTTTTCGAACATGATTCCCTGAGCGTTTTGCCTGGCCAGTTTGTTTTGCGCTTGTCCTTCGGCCGCTTGAGCGGTGCGTTTTTCTACCCGTGAGGATTTGTGTTGGGCCTGATCAATAAAGAGCTGTAGCTCCGTCAGTTTAGAGGAAAAAATATGGTCATTTTCCTCGTATTGCTCGTTAATTTCTCGAACAATGCTGGATGCTTTATCGTGCAGGCGGTCTTTCTGTGACTGGGTGGATTCATCCCAGCCAATGCTTACTTCCGCAATGACGTTAATAAGTCTTCTGGCAGGGTGGGAGCTGTGATTGAAAAACGTTTGGTCCCGAAGCGCTATCTTCAATACTGGGATCTGCAAGCGGCTGATTAGCGCCTGTGCGGAGATGGGTAGGTTGTGGTCATCTAAAATAAAATCGAAGAACATGGCGACCAGATTGATAACGTCTTCTTCTGGCTGTTGAAGGGATCGCTGGGTGTTGTCGCCTTGAGTGGAGAGGATGTTGGTGATGATGTTGTGTAGTTTATATGTGAGCTGTGCCTCGTCAGTTGCTGGAGGCAGGTTTTGTTGGGTGCCGGTTAATAAATTAATCAGATCAGTGTTGGCTAGTGCTGGCCCGGTATTGCTTGAGTAACTCACATAGTTGGGTAGGGAGGCGATATTTTGTGTGCGGGCAGCCGCCAGCAGGTCGTTGAGTTCGTTCAGGTTGAGTTCTGTTGAGTGCTTGCTGTTCAAAGCGGCTGTCGGCAGCGGGTTGGCGTTTGTGTCTGTATCGGAGCTTGCGGTTCTGGCGGTGTAAGAGATTTTCGGTAGCACCCCCGCTTCAATAAGGAGGTGGTTGGCGGCGGAGTATACAGTGGCCAGCTTGCTGGAAACAAAGCGGTCAAATTGTTTGAAAATAATGATGCGGGCTTTGATGCTTAAGTCAAAAAACTCGCAGGCAGTGGCAAAATAGTGGCAAATCTGCTGGGGATCAATGGGGTTGTTTTGTTCGCTTATTGTGGTGTTTGCGATCAGGTAATCAAATCTGAGGTTGAGGTGGTAGAGGCTTTCCTGACAGTTGACTCTGGCCTTGCTAATCATGCTGGAGATGGCGACATCCTGCTCCAGGGTATCGTTTTGAACTAGGCTTAGTGTGCCATTACTGGTGTTTTCTGCCGCCTGGGTGCGGTGTTGTTGAGGGTGGCTGTCGGGTAGTTGGTAAAAGCCGGTTTCAAATTCTTGCTTGAAGGCGGCAATGACGCCGTTTTTCTTGAGCCGAACTTCGCGCATGGACTCGAAGTAGAGGTTCTGCTCGTTGTTGCTGGTGGCGCGACTGGAGAGGTCAAAAAACAGGTCGTCACA
>JAUXHA010000033.1 GCA_030621845.1 Spongiibacteraceae bacterium | reverse complement strand
ACATGCCATCATGTCCCATCGCAATGCCGTCATCGACTGCGATGGTGTTGAATTCCTTGGCGACACCACCGGCGCGTTCTATTTCCCTTGCGACCAGTTGACCCAGATCCTTGAGGTGGACATGGCCAGGAACAAATTGGGTGAAGGAATTGGAAATAGCAATGATGGGTTTCTGGAAGTCGTCGTCTTTCATTCCCGTGGCTCGCCACAGGGCGCGGGCGCCAGCCATGTTACGACCTGCAGTGGATGTTTTGGAGCGGTATCGGGGCATGATGTGATCTCTGGGCCAGTTAATCCGGGGCGCTAAGGATAGCATAGAGCGTGCGAGATTTGCTGCTGTAGGCACGGAAACAGGAGGCTGGCGGGCCATGTGTCGTTTTTTTTTACACCTTTTGAAGGGGCGGTGAGGAATGCAAATCCCGTGTTTAAGCCGTTGCTTTTTATAACTGTAAAGTATTACCGGGATAGCTTGTCGATAAAACTTACACGGGGCCAGCTTGAAAGGCAGTGCGCGCCAATAAGCAGTTGATAATAAAGGAAAATACCATGTTGGCACGAGCTATGCATTAAACCTGTTAGGATGACGTACATAATGATTTGTACGTGTGGATGAAGTTATATCGGAGTAGATGGCAATGCGTTATACAAAGGGAATTCTTTCTGTTGGTTTAGGCTTGGTATTATTTTCTTCTGCGGTCAATGCAGGCTTGATCAATGATGGTACATGGGCTGGTTGGACAGAGTTTGCCGCTGAGGACCAGGAAGGCAATTTCAATTATGTCGATCCCGGTTATGGCGGCCAGCAGTTCGATGCTGAATACCTGTTGTACAAGCTGGATGGCACTACCTTATCAATTGGTTTGCAAACCGGTTTTGATATTATCGATGGTCACCAGCTTTACAGTGGTAAAAATTATTGGGCCGGCGATCTTGCGCTGTCATTTGATGGTGCGACGCTGGGTGATGCCGGCTCCTACGAATATGCCGTTGATTTTGGTTTGGAACAGTGTGGTTGGAGCCAGCGAAACAACGCCGATTGCGGTGATAATAATGAGCAGGGCTTAAATGCGGCGGAGGGTGTCTATCAGGTGAGTAGCTGGAATAACGATGTCTACAGTGGCCATACAGTGTCTAACCCCTTTGCCATGTCGACTTATTCCAGTGCTAATGCCCTGTCCGCGAATATGGCTGGTGTCAGTGGTGATAGTTATTACCGCCAGGTCTCCTTTGACCTTGCTGCCTTGGGTTTTGCCTCACTGGATAACTTTGATGCCCATTGGACGATGTCCTGTGGTAATGATGCCATCGACGGTAATATTGTTGTTGCTGAAGTTCCGGAGCCGAGTTCAATAGCGTTGTTAGCACTTGGCTTGATTGGTTTGTTGACCATACGCCGGAAGAGTTAGCCGAGTTATCAGCAAAAATAGTCGCTTTTTAGCGACTATTTTTTTGCCTGATAATAATTAAAAGGCGGCAAGCACGTCATTGAGGAATCGGCGGCCTGTTTTTGAAGTCATAATGTGCTGCCGGCTTTCTGTTAATAAGCCTTGCTCAATCAGCTCACTAACGGTCTTTTGCAGTTGAACATATTCCAGACCGGTGCGTTCGGTAAATAATTGTTTGCTAAAGCCTTGATTCAGGCGCAGGGCATTGATGACAAATTCCAGCGGTAATTCTTCGCGGCTTAAGATTCTGCTACCGCTGGTATAAGGCTTTTCATTGTTGAGATAATCCCTGGGTTGGCGGGTTTTCCAATGGCGTGTAATGACCCCCTGCGAGGAAGTGATCTTGCTGTGTGCGCCCGCACCGATACCGATATAATCACCAAATTGCCAGTAGTTGAGATTGTGTCGTGACTGTCTTCCGGCTCGACTAAAGGCGGAAACTTCATAATTTACCAAACCATTGGCGGCAAGTAATTGCTCGCCCTGATCCTGAATATCCGCCAGTGCGTCGTCATCGGGGAGTGGGGGCGGGGTGTTATAAAACTGGGTATTGTTTTCTATAGTGAGCTGATACCAGGAAATGTGTTGGGCTTGAAGATCGATCGCTTGTTGTAAGTCGAGCAATGCATCGGCGGGAGATTGTGCGGGTAAACCGTGCATCAGGTCGAGATTAACGTTTTCAAAGCCAGCTTGTTTGGCCGTAGCGATGGCGCTGATGGTCTCCCCTGAGTTATGAATCCGACCAAGCTGTTGTAAGTGATGGTTGTTAAAGCTTTGCACGCCTATCGAGAGTCGATTAACCCCGGCATTGAAATAGCCATTGAATTTTTCCTGCTCGGTGGTGCCAGGATTAGCTTCCAGGGTGATTTCTATACCCTCGGTAAAGCCTGTGGTCTGTTCGATCTTTTTGAGTAAAGTGGCAATGGCCCTGGCCGAAAATAAACTTGGCGTGCCGCCACCGAAGAAGATTGATTGCAATTTTCTACCCTGGGCACTACCTCGCTGCTGGTCGAGGTCATGGAGCAATGCCTTAACATAATCGGTTTCAGGAATTGGCTGTTTAACGGCGTGGGAATTAAAGTCGCAGTAGGGACATTTTTTGATACACCAGGGAATGTGGATGTAAAGACTGAGTGGTGGCAGTGGCATTAATCCGGTCCTGGTAAGTTCCAGCGATCATCCGCCTGGCTTTATGGCTGTGCTGACGGCAATGACTTTGCCTTATTCGCGGGAGCTGAACAGCTGCGAAGCTAATTCCCGGGCTAACGTTCGGTAAGTTCGCCCGGGTTTTTTAAAGCGGGTAGGCGCTTGGTGCGGCCGCTACTTCCTTTTCATCGAGTTAAAGAAATCTTCATTGGTTTTAGTATCTTTGAGTTTGTCGATTAAGAATTCTGCGGCAGGAGTGTCTTCCATGCCGTGGAGTAATTTCCGTAAAATCCACATGCGTTGCAGCTCTTCTTCACCGGTAATGCGTTCCTCACGGCGGGTGCCGGAGCGACGAATATTGATCGCGGGGTAAACTCGTTTTTCGGCAATTTTTCGGTCCAGGTGTAACTCCATGTTACCCGTGCCTTTAAATTCTTCGTAAATAACTTCATCCATTTTAGAGCCGGTATCGATCAGGGCGGTGGCGATGATAGAGAGGCTGCCACCCTCTTCTATATTCCGCGCGGCGCCAAAGAAACGCTTGGGGCGTTCCAGTGCGTGGGCGTCTACACCACCGGTTAATACTTTGCCGGAGGAGGGTACGATGGTGTTGTAAGCGCGAGCAAGTCGGGTGATTGAGTCCAGCAGGATTACCACATCTTTCTTGTGCTCGACCAGTCGCTTGGCTTTTTCAATCACCATTTCTGCCACCTGGACGTGACGCGAAGGGGGTTCATCAAAGGTGGATGCGACCACTTCCGCACGCACTGAGCGCTGCATTTCAGTGACTTCCTCAGGGCGCTCATCAATCAGTAGTACGATAATGTAACATTCGGGATTGTTGCGCACGACGCTCTGGGCAATGTGCTGTAGCATCAGCGTTTTACCGGCCTTTGGCGGGGCAACAATCAAGCCGCGCTGGCCTTTGCCGATGGGCGATACCAGGTCGATAATACGGCCGGTGATATCTTCGGTCGAGCCGTTACCGGCTTCCAGCGTCATGCGCTCGGTGGGGAACAGGGGTGTCAGGTTTTCAAACAGTACCTTGTTGCGCGATTGCTCGGGTTTGGTGTAGTTGACCTCATTGATCTTCAACAGGGCAAAATAGCGCTCGCCATCTTTGGGGGGGCGAATCTTGCCTGATATGGTGTCACCCGTACGTAAATTAAAACGTCGGATCTGGCTGGGCGACACATAAATGTCGTCGGGGCCGGCTAAATAGGAGCAATCGGCAGAGCGCAAGAAACCAAAACCGTCCTGGAGAATTTCCAGTACGCCATCACCGGAGATATCTTCGCCGCTTTTAGCGTGGCGTTTGAGTATCGAGAAGATAATATCTTGTTTGCGAGCCCGGGCAACGTTATCGAGGCCGATCTCCTTGGCGATTTCCAGTAATTCGGGGGTTGGTTTGGTTTTTAAGTCAGTTAGATTCATAGGATTCAGATGGGCTTAGTGAAAGAATGAAATGGTCAGCGCGAATGCGCCAGGGAATGTACAGTGTCATTAACTCGAAAGTTGTTATGAAGCTTGATCGGCTTGAGGTTGCTACGTTTTTAGGCAGCAACGTATACGTTTATTGGTGCATTTATTCAAAATAGGGTACAAGTGACACCTGCCGAAACAGCAGTTGCAAACAATTTAGCACTGAAAGGGGTAATCGTCCAGCCCTTTCTCATCGATTTAGCGGCCCACCAGGGGGGAATGGACGTTATAGTGCGGCGTCGACAAATTCAATCAGCTGTGTTTTGGTCAGGGCGCCGACCTTGGTCGCTTCTGCGTTGCCGCCTTTAAAAATGATCAGGGTGGGAATACCGCGAATGCCATATTTAGGCGCGGTGTCGGGGTTGGCGTCAACATCGACTTTGCAAACCTTGATTTTACCGGCATATTCATCGGCAATTTCGGCCAGGCGCGGAGCAATAGCCTTGCAGGGGCCACACCATTCAGCCCAAAAATCGACTAATACGGGTAGCTCGGAAGCCAGTACATCTGTTTCAAAACTTGCATCGCTTGTGTGAACGATATTGCCGCTCATGGTTTTCTCTCCAGAATCAATAATGAGGCTGTCAGCCGGTTGTTGGAAATGTACAATGTCGTCATCATAACATTGCCAACAGTAAATTAAATCCCGCCTGCTGTTATTCGCTCAATATGGGGCTGCTAGCAGATAATTCAAGGTGGGCTTTGAATTTAATTGCCCGGTCAGTAGCTGGCGGCGGCCGGATAGTTTGTTGGCTATTGCGGTGGCTCTCTTCAACGGATGATGTATATGTATAAATTGGCTTTGTTTGTGCTACTGGTTTTGGCGGTCGCGGCATTCTTTTACTTTGATGCAGGACAATACCTGAGTCTTGATTACTTTGCCGCTCAACGCCAGGCGCTGGAGGCCTGGCGTGAAGGGCAACCGTTACTGGCGGCGCTACTCTACGCGGGGCTTTATATTGTGGTGACGGCTCTGTCCCTGCCCGGTGCCGCAGTGCTAACCCTGGCGGGAGGTGCCCTGTTTGGCTTCGGCTGGGCGTTGCTAATTGTCTCCTTCGCTTCGACCATCGGGGCTACGCTGGCGTTTATTATCTCTCGCACGCTGTTTCGGCAATGGGTACAGCAGCGTTTTGAGCCGTACCTGTCAACGATTAATTCGGGCATAGAAAAAGACGGGGCCTTTTATCTTTTTACCTTGAGACTGGTGCCGCTGTTCCCCTTTTTCGTCATCAACCTGGTGATGGGCTTAATGCCGATCAGGATCTGGTCATTCTACTGGGTCAGCCAGCTGGGAATGTTGGCGGGTACTGCGGTCTATGTGAATGCGGGTACCCAGTTGGGTCGGCTGGACAGTGTCGGGGATATTTTCTCACCGGCACTGATTGGTTCTTTTGTGGCTCTGGGTATTTTCCCCTGGTTGGCGAAAGTAATGATCGCCTGGTTTAAAGATCGGCGGCGGCTGGCACCTTTTCGCAAGCCGGATTTTTTTGATAATAACCTGCTGGTGATTGGCGCGGGTTCAGCGGGGCTGGTGTCGGCCTATATCGCCGCCATGGTCAAGGCGAAAGTCACGCTGGTGGAAAAACATAAAATGGGCGGTGACTGTCTCAACACCGGCTGTGTTCCTAGCAAGGCACTTATTCGTTCCAGTCGTATCAATCATTATTTGAGTCGCGCCAGTGAATTTGGTATTGAAGGCGTCAATGGGGTGGTGAATTTTCCTGAGGTGATGCGGCGGGTTGACCGGGTGATCAGCCAGATTGAACCCCATGACTCGGTTGAGCGCTATACCGAGCTGGGGGTTAATTGTGTACAGGGTGAGGCGAAGATCATCTCGCCCTGGGAGGTGAAAATAGGCAATGAGGTGCAAAGCGCGCGAAATATTATTATCGCCAGCGGGGGTCGCCCACAGGTGCCTGATATCGAGGGCCTGGACGCGATTGATTACCTGACCTCCGATACGATTTGGCAGTTGGCGCAACAGCCGCGGCATTTATTGGTGGTCGGCGGTGGTCCGGTTGGCTGTGAGTTGGCGCAGGCATTTGTTCGTCTGGGCAGCCGGGTAACCATGGTCGTACGCAGTGAGTTGCTGCCGAAGGAAGATCTGGATGTGAGTACCGAGATTAAACAGCAATTTGAGCGTGAGGGGATTGATGTCCTGTGCCGACACCAGTTGCTGGCACTGGAAAATAAACGGGGCAAGTATTCAGCAACCCTGTCACACAGTGGTGGTGAGTCGACGATTGAGTTTGACCAACTGTTGTTTGCCGTAGGGCGTCAGGCTAATACCGAGAATATGGGGCTTGAAACCGTGGGTATTGAACGCACCGAAACCGGTACGGTTGCGGTGGATGACAATCTGCGTACCGATTGCCCAACCATATATGCCTGTGGCGATGTCGCCGGTCCCTATCAGTTTACCCATGTGGCCTCACATCAAGCCTGGTATGCGGCGGTGAACAGCCTGTTTGGCAGTTTCAGGAAATTCAAGGTCGATTATTCGGTGATTCCCTGGGTCACCTTTACTGACCCCGAAGCGGCGCGTGTCGGCTTGAATGAACAGGAGGCAATGCAGCAGGGTATCCAGTACGAGCTAACGGTATTTGCCCTGGATGATTTGGATCGGGCCATCGCTGATTCCGAGACGCAGGGTTTTATTAAAGTCCTGACGGCCGTTAACAGTGATAGAATTCTTGGCGTTAGCATTGTTGGTTATCATGCCAGTGAATTAATAACCGAGTATATTTTAGCAATGAAGCACGGCCTGGGTTTGAATAAGATTCTCGCCACGATTCATATTTACCCGACTTTTAGTGAAGCTAATAAGTACGTGGCGGGGGAATGGAAAAAACAACGTAAACCGGAATTTTTATTACGCCTGGCTGAGAAGTTTCATCGCTATAAAAGAAATGCCTAGTGGATGCCCTGTCCCGCTCGCCAGGAGGTTAAGAGTGAGCATCTGGATTTAGGCTAATGTGTTGCGGACAATTTAACTTAACGCCGAAAGCAGTGGAGTAAGGCAATGTCAGTGGAAACAGTAGTACAGGAACGATACGCAGAGGGGGCGCAGTCCAGACAGGAGGCCTTGTGCTGCCCAGTGGATTACGATCAATCGCTATTGGCCTTATTGCCCCAGGAAATCATCGATAAGGACTATGGCTGTGGTGACCCCTCGCGCTATGTTCGCGAGGGTGATGTGGTATTGGATCTCGGTTCCGGGGGTGGCAAAATTTGCTATATGGCGGCGCAACTGGTTGGTGAGCAGGGCCGTGTTATTGGTGTCGATATGACTGATGATATGCTGGCTTTGGCGAGAAAATACCAACAGCCCATGGCCGAAAAACTCGGTGGTGACAGGGTGGAATTTCGCAAGGGATATATTCAGGATCTTGCCTTGAGTCTTGATGCGCTGGAGCAGCGTTTATCTACACAAGCGGTCAGCAGTGCGGCGGATTTACAATCCCTGGAAGCCTGGAAACAGCAGCAGAGAGAAGCGTCACCGCTCATTGCTGATGCCTCGGTGAACCTGGTGATTTCTAATTGCGTGTTGAACCTGGTAGAAAAAAAACACCGCCAGCAAATGATTGAAGAAATTTTTCGGGTAATAGCCCCGGGCGGTCGCGTGGCTATTTCGGATATTGTCGCCGATGAGGAAATTCCCGAGCATTTACAGAATGACCCCAACTTATGGAGTGGTTGTATTTCCGGTGCTTTTCTTGAGCAGGAGTTTTTACAGGCATTCCTGGATGCGGGCTTTATCGGTGTTGCCTATGACAAGTGGGACCAGCAAGCCTGGCAGGTCGTTGAGGGGATTGAATTTCGTTCGGTGACCCTGATCGCAACCAAACCGGCGCACACTCAGTTATTTGATGGTGGTGATGCTGTTATTTATAAGGGGCCTTACCAGTCAGTGCATGATGATTTGGGTAATGTGTATCCGCGCGGGCAGCGCATTGCGGTTTCCCGACGTACCTTTGAATTGCTTGCCGATGGCCCCTATGCGGGGGATTTTGTCTGTATTTCGTCGTCAACCGCAGTCAATAACGGTTGTTTTAATGCGGCGCCCGGTACCTTGCGCGGGGTACAGGAAACCAAAGGCAGCTTGCACGGCGGTGCGACTGATGGCGCTTGTTGCTAGTTATGTTTGATCGGGAGAGGAATGATGAAAGTAGCGGTGGTATTGGCGGGATGCGGTGTTTACGATGGCGCCGAAATTAATGAGGCGGTATTGAGCTTGTTGGCCTTGGAGCAGGCCGGAGCCCGTTACCAGTGCTTTGCGCCTGATATTGAGCAACTGCATGTGATTAATCATCTTAACGGGGACGTTGCCGTGGGTGAAACACGCAATGTGCTAGTTGAAGCAGCGCGGATTGCTCGAGGTAATATACAGCCGTTGGCTGAGGCCGATGCGGACGACTTCGATGCGTTGCTGGTACCCGGTGGTTTTGGGGCGGCAAAAAATCTCTCGGATTTTGCTGTCAGCGGTAACGCGATGACGGTGCAGGCAGACTTTCTCCAGTTTGCCCGCGCCATGCATCTGGGCGGGAAACCGATTGGTTTAATCTGTATCGCACCCACTATGGCTGCGGCAATATGTGGCGAAGGTGTGAGCTGCACTATTGGTGATGATAGCGAAACAGCGGCCGCGATTAAGGCCATGGGCGGCGAGCACAGGGTGTGTCCGGTCGATAAGGTGGTGATTGATAAGGAGAGAAAGCTGGTGACAACACCGGCTTATATGCTGGCCGACTGTGTATTGGACGCCTACAAGGGCATTACGCAGTGTGTAGCGGCGGTGTTAAACCTGGCCGGCGATAAAAATCCCTGAACGCTGAAATGAAAAGGCCGCAACAGTTGTTGCGGCCTTGATCGATTACCGGTGGCTGGCTTATCGAGTACCAAAAACCACCATGGTCTTACCCTTAACATTAACCAGCCCCTGTTCTTCCAGGGTTTTTAATACCCTGCCAACCATTTCCCGGGAGCAGCCAACAATGCGGCCAATTTCCTGGCGAGTAATTTTGATTTGCATGCCATCGGGGTGAGTCATGGCATCGGGTTGTTTGCAGAGATCCAGCAGCGTGCGGGCAACCCGGCCGGTGACATCCAAAAATGCCAGATCGCCCACCTTGCGAGTCGTCTGGCGCAACCGGTGTGCCATCTGTGTGCCAATGGTCTGGAGGATTTCAGGTCTGCTTTCGCTCAGCTCGTTAAATTTCGCATAGCTGATTTCACCGACCTCACATTCGGTCTTGGCCCGAACCCAGGCACTGCGCGAGTCTTCCTGGTCAAACAGGCCCATTTCACCGAAAAAGTCGCCCTTGTTGAGATAGGCGACAATCATTTCGCGGCCCTCATCGTTCTCGATAATGACGGTCACGGAACCATCGACAATATAGTAGAGGGAATCACTGCTATCACCGGCGTAGATAATAGTACTTTTCGCCGGGTAGCGGCGGCGGTGACAGTGATTGAGAAATTCCTCTACATCTTTGATGTGGGGGTTGAGAGTTACGCTAACCAACGGATTGTCCCTCGCTGTACATAATGCTGTAATAATCAGACTGTCAGTATGGCTTCAAATTGACGATAGCGCTAGCTTTAACGTGAATCAGTGTATGCCTGCCGATAGGCCGTGCAGGGCGCAGCCTTAAGCGGCTTATGATAAGCTTGCCGGCTGATGACAACCGTGAAGAAGACGTATCTATGAAAGCAACTGTGAAGTGGGTGGACGGGGTTATGTTCCTCGGTGAGTCGGGGAGTGGGCATGCGGTAGTGATGGACGGCCCGCCGGAATTGGGTGGTCGAAATATGGGTATTCGGCCGATGGAAATGCTGGTGCTGGGCATGGGTGGCTGCGCCACTTTTGATGTGCTGGGTATTTTACAGAAATCTCGTCAGCAGGTTGATACCTGCAAGGTGGAAGTTGAGGCGGAACGTGCCGATGCGGTGCCAGCGGTATTTACCAAAATACACCTTAAGTTTATTGTCAGTGGGCGAAAGCTCAAGGAAGCGCAGGTGAAAAGGGCGGTGAGCCTGTCGGCTGAAAAATACTGTTCTGCTTCCATTATGATGGAGGCTGCCGGGGTCGATGTCAGTCATAGCTATGAGATTATTGAGCTGGAGTGCTAATGGCCGCAGGCGTTGCCTTGTTGAATGGTTCTATTCAGGACGCGCCGCATAGATCGATATTTTTCATTACATGTTCCATTTCAGCAATCATGATGTTGTAGGCAATTCTTCGTTTGATCAGGCTGAACAAGCCGGTAATTTTTTCTGTCCAGGTGCGGTTGGTGTAGATCAGTAGCATGCCTTCCTGAACCGGAATTAACGCCACCACAATCTGTACAGTATCCAGTGTATGGCTGATGTAATAACCGCGCTCGATAACAAAGCTTGCGCCTTCGGCGTGGATGCGGAGGCGATGGCTTAAGCCGATAGCGGGGCGATCATTCAAGTCCACCATATACGAAAAATAATCTTCTACCGCTACGACATCGCTGCTGGCTTGGGGGTATTGCTCAAGCGCATTATAAATTTTTGGGTATATTCTCTTTAGTGCTAATGATTCCTCCAGAGAAATCATTAATTGTTTTCCTGGCTGGACTTCCTTGCCTCGAGTTCGAGCATAAGGCGACAGGTTTTTTAATCCCTGCTCTCGGTACTCCCGGTATCGGGACAGTAAATTTTTCTGTATCAGCGGGTCGACACCGTTCAGTGTTAATTGTGGGTCTTCGCTGCTTTGTAGCGCATTAAAGGCCGATATTTCTGTGAGGGAAAGATTTAATTGATTGCCGGCTTTGGCCTTCATGTAGGCGTTTATTTCATCGCTGTATTTCGGCTGCAGCTGGATAGCATTAAAATCAGTTACCGATGCGTGATTCGGTATTCTGGCGCTGCTGATAATCTGCCGCTCGGGTGCCAGCCAGGTGGCACCCTGGACGGAGGCGAGGCGGTCCAGTTTGTCGCCCTTAATCAGGCAGGCAACGCCTTGAGCCAGTTCGGACTTTGATACTGGAACAACCTTGGTGCTGGCAATTTCCCCGGCCAGAACCTGTTTGCTGTGGTTTGAACGAAAAGGCGTGTCAACTAGCAGATCATTTACCGTGGGTAGTTCATCGGCTAGTGCTACTGCGGTAAAATTAAGCCAGCCCAGCGCCACCAGGATTATCTTGTAACGACGATGATTGATTGTGCTTGTCATGATTTTATCTGTGGTGAATAAGGTGAGTTGGAAAACTATTTCTTGATCATTCGGCCAAAAATAATTCCTAGTTCAAACAGTAGCCACATTGGGATTGCCAGCAGCGCCTGGGAGATAATATCGGGTGGTGTCAGTAGCATGCCGAAGATAAAACAGCCGACAACAATATAGGGGCGTTTTTCTACCAGTGCGGCGGGCGTGGTAATGCCTGCCCAGATCATTAATACCGTGGCGATAGGAATTTCAAAAGCAATACCAAAGGCAAAAAACAGTTTCAGTACCATGTCCAGAAAGCGGGCGATATCAGGTGTGTAGCTAACGCCTTCAGGGGCAACACTGCTAAAAAAGCCGAACACCAGCGGGAACACCACATAGTAGGCAAAGGCCAGTCCGGCATAGAACAAAACAATACTGGAAATCAGCAAGGGAATGGCGATGCGCTTTTCTTTCTGGTACATCCCCGGGGCGATAAAGCTCCAGGCCTGGTACAGTAAAAAAGGCATGGCAAAGACAATCGATGCCACCAGGGTTAGTTTGAACGGAGTCAGGAAGGGTGAGGCTACATCCGTAGCAATCATTGTGGTCCCTTCGGGAAGGAACTGGCGCAGGGGCTCCGAAACAAAATAGTAAATATCATTGGCAAAATAAAACAGCGAAAGAAAAATCACCAGAATCGCCACTACAGAGTGTAACAGGCGGTCACGTAATTCCGTGAGATGAGCAATCAGCGGCTGGGTGCGGTCATCTTCGTCGGCATCTTGGTCGAGCGCATCCTGATGGGAATCATTGTTCATTCCGGTGGCTCATTTTTTTTGTTGATAACATCGTCAATATCATATTGTAATTTGCCGGCGTCCTTGCGTAGTTGCTCGCCAATCTCCAGTAGCTCATCCTTGGAGTTGGTAAGGCTGTCGAGCAGGCTTTCATTGTGAATTTGTTGCTTGATGCTGTCGGCGCCGATTTCGTGTTCAAAATCGTTTTTAATTTGTTGAAAGCTGTTTTTTAAACGCGCCAGCCACAGACTGCCTGTGCGAATGGCACCAGGCAACCTTTCCGGCCCCATTACCAGCAGGGCAATAATTGCAACGAAAATTAGCTCTAAAAACCCGATATCAAACATGATGCCTTACTGCTTATTTGCTGCTATTGTCAGTTTTCTCGGCTTCATCCTCAGTCTTGTCCTCAGGATTTTCTTCGTCACCTTGCATCGAATTTCGAAATCCCTTGATCGCTGAACCGACGTCGCCGCCCAGGTTACGAAGTCGCTTGGTACCAAATAACATAATGACAATGGCTAATATGATCAGCAGTTGCCAAATACCAATTCCACCAATACCCATAGTTTATCTCCGATCTATCGTGTTAATTCACTTACGCTTTGTTGCGGGAGGCTTTTTCTTCCAGCCCGGACAGGTCAAAGCGCCGTTTTAATTCATCCAGTACCGCGTTGTAATCCAGTTCAAGTTCGGACAGCATGACCAGGCTGTGAAACCACAGATCCGCCACTTCATAAATTACATCGTCATCGTTACCGCTGATCCGGGCCTCCTTCGCGGCGATAATGGTTTCTATCGCCTCTTCGCCCAGTTTTTCCAGGATTTTGTTCAAGCCTTTATGATGCAAGCTGGCAACATATGAGGAATCCGGATTGGCTTCTGCTTTGCGGGAAGCCAGTACGGTGGCTAATTCAGCTAATACATCACTCATCAGGGTGATTTTCCATACAGTTGTTCAGGGTCCTTGATGACCGGCTCTACGGTTTGCCATTGGCCATCTTGCAGGCGGCGGTAAAAACAGTGCTGCCTGCCAGTGTGACAGGCTATGCCTCCCACCTGCTCGACGCAAAGAAGCAATGCATCGGCATCACAATCCAGTCGAATGTCTTTGAGATGCTGTGCATTGCCCGATTGTTCACCCTTGCGCCAAAGTTTTTGTCGAGAGCGCGACCAGTATACGGCGCGCTGCTCCGCTATGCTCAAGGCCAGGGATTCCCGATTCATCCATGCCACCATCAGTACCTGGCCGGTTTGATGGTCCTGGGCGATGGCGGGAACCAGTCCATCGCTGGTCCACTGGATTTGATCGAGATAGCTGTCGTTCATTGTCGCATTCTATTTCTATGCCGTTAATGACACATTATGGCATAGACCCCGTGTATTCTCACTAGGGCACCTCTGAAAAAGTCTAGCGTGTCACGCTGCCCGGCTTAGCCGATGAAACCGCAGGGGTTATCGTGGTCGCGACCTTGTCGGGAAAGCGTGGCAATTAAATCCAGTAGAGGTACAGGGCAGTGAGGGCCACGCCCAGAATGAGCCACTGGCTGATATGCTGTAATCGAAGCTGTTTTTCAAGCAGTTCGAGTTGGCGTTGCTGTTTATTATAGGCTTGCTGTAGCTGCGCACTCTGTTTTAGCGTGTCAAAAACAGCATCGGGTAGCTGGGGTAATTTTTCCAGCCATCCGGGCAGTTTTTTCTGCAGTTGTCGAGAGATGCCGTCGCGGCCATAGCGGTCTTTAATCCAGTTTTCCAGAAACGGCTGGGCAGTATCCCAGAGATTAAGCTCGGGGTATAAGTCGCGCCCCATGCCTTCGATGTTCAATAAGGTTTTTTGTAATAGAACCAGGGACGGCTGTATCTCCATATCAAAGCGTCGGGCGGTCTGGAACAGATAAATCAACATCTGGCCGAAGGAAATCTCCTTCAGCGGTTTGGCGAAAATGGGCTCACAGGCGCTGCGGATTGCCGATTCAAATTCATGGGCCCGGGTATCGGGTGGTACCCAGCCACATTCGATGTGAAGCTCAGCCACCAAGCGGTAATCGCGGTGAAAAATAGCGAGCAGGTTGCGGGCCAGGTAGTATTGGTCGAAATCACTGAGGCTGCCAATAATGGCGCAATCAATGACAATGTACTGTGGTGATTCGGGGTGTTGTTTGGCGATGAAGACATTACCAGGGTGCATGTCGGCGTGAAAAAAACTGTCGCGAAATACCTGGGTGAAAAAGGTTTCCACTCCCCGTTCAGCGAGTAATTTCATGTTGGTATTTTGTGCTGTCAGTGCCGGCAGGTCGGTGACTGATATGCCGTCTATCCGCTCCATTACCAGAACATTGCGGCGGGTGTAATCGAAATGGACGGCGGGCACATACAGCGAGTCAGAGTGCTCAAAATTTCTGCGTAGTTGAGATGTGTTGGCCGCTTCTCGTTGTAAGTCCAGTTCGTCGAGAATGGTTAGCTGGTAATCTGCAATCACTTCTACGGGGCGCAAACGCTTGCCATCGGGCAGGTATTTTTCTATCAGTCGAGCAAGGGTAAATAGTAATTTGATGTCCTGGGTAATAATTTTTTTGATGCCCGGGCGCACAACCTTGACCACCACTTGTTCGCCGCTATGCAATGTTGCCGCATGCACCTGGGCGACGGAGGCGGAGGCCATGGGTTCGGCGCTAAAGCGGGCGAAAATGGTATCGACCGATTCGCCCAGTGCGGCTTCGATAGTGGCAATGGCTTGCTGCTGTGGGAAGGGTGGTACCTGATCCTGTAGTTTGGCCAGTTCATCGGCAATGTCGATGGGGATCAGGTCGCGACGGGTAGAAAGCATCTGGCCAAATTTAACAAAAATCGGACCCAGTGATTCCAACGCCAGCCGCAAGCGTTCACCGCGTGATCGCTCAGGCTTGGGAAGGAAGCGCGATGACACGGTTGTTAGCAGCCACGCTAATTTGCCGGATGAGTTATCAATATCCAACAGGGTATCCAGCCGATAATGGATAATAGTGCCAATGATTTTCCCCAGGCGGATAATTCGACTCACGTGTCATCTTCTTTGTTATGTGCAGGGCAGGCACTGTGGTAGTTTGCCCCGTGGGGATTTAAGGTGTTAGGCATTCAGTTCGAGTGGCTCAGTGTGGCGATACATTTTTCGGCCATAGCCGCTTCCGCTGTCATCGCCTGTTATTAAATCTTCAGTTCTTTGCGCAGGGATTGCAGGCGCTGTTTGCGCTGGTCATTACTGAGGGGCGTGTTGATCGTTTCAGGAATGGCTTTGGGCAGGGGGATGGAAAGCGTTTCGCCAGCAATAACACGCTCGCAGATCAGCGTATAATTGCGTTTGAATACCGGGAAGCCTTGTTGCTCCTGACTACCGGCGAGAAAGTACCAGTCTGATTCACGGCCAGCATAATATACCGCAGGATGTGACCAGTTGAATTCATTTTTTGGACTGCTGGCGCGGCAGGCTTCCAGGTAAGCGCTGCGGGCATCAGGGAGGCCGTAGCCATCATCACAATATTTGAGGATGCCCCTAATGGTTGGCAGGAACTCCGATTCCCTGATGGCGCAGTGAGCGGCCTTCAAAATAATTTGTGGCGGGTGATCCGAGAGGTGGCTCAGCCAGAGTTTTTTGGCGTAGCTTACTTTTTCAGCATTAGGAAAGGCCTTGTTGTATTGGTTGTGATAGACCAGTTCGAACTCGGCGAACAGCTGATTAATGACGTTAATCAGGGCTTCTTTATCAATGCCTGGCCTGGCGCTGACTTCAGAGGTCATCGGCCCAGCTCCGGTCGGTGTGTTTTTCAATAAATCCCTGCTCGGACTGCTCTTTGTAATTATTTTTATGGCCGTAAACATTCCAGCCGTTGTTAATCCACTGCCTGAACTTTTGATCCCAGTTGGGATGGTGTTGGCCATAAAAGTGGCTACTAAAGCTGGTTAGCTGCGCTTTAATATAGTCGCCGTTCGGGCAGACGGTGTCGCGAATGAGTTTTAACATTTCCTGGCTGGGCTGCCAGTCGTTAGTCATGGTGGCTGTGCGCGAAGGTTCGCTGCCTGGCCTGCCAGGATAGGTGCCGGGGGAGGGAGTGACCACCGGCTGTTGCTGCGCTACGAATTGCTGGAACAGTGTATCCCATTGCTGTTGACCCTCCCGGCGATCTTCATTTTGCATGATCTGGATGAAGGCACCGCGCCATTCATTGAGCAGTGCATAGCGGGAGATACCCTGGCTAATGAGTTGGTTAAGCAATTGACTGGAGGGCTGCCAGCTGTCGGAAATCGCCAGCCCGCGCGCTTCAACCATATCGCCCCAGGATGCGCTGTAATTGTTTCTCTTGCGGTTCATTTTGTTGCCTTTATTCGCTGGTGACCATTGTAAGCTCAGAGGCAGATTGCCGCCAGCCCTTTTACACTGATAGCATAGCGGTAGTGCAATGCACGGTGTGTAACCCTATTGATTACCTTGGGAAATTTAATGGCTAAAATAAAAACCGCTTTTGTCTGCAATGATTGTGGCTCGGAATACAGTAAATGGCAGGGGCAGTGCAAGGATTGCGGGGCCTGGAATACGCTGTCGGAAATAAAGCTGGCCTCGGGCAAGTCGGCAAAAGAGGCCCGTTTCCAGAGCTATGATGGCGGTGCGGCAACGGCGATTAAAACCCTCGGTGAAATTGACCTGGATGAGCTGCCCCGGTTTTCCTGCGGGGCCGGAGAGTTTGATCGGGTGTTGGGGGGCGGTTTGGTGCCAGGTTCGTCGATTCTTATTGGCGGTAATCCCGGTGCAGGTAAAAGCACCCTGCTGTTACAGACCATGTGCCATCTGGCACAAAATCGAAGTGCGCTTTATGTGACCGGTGAAGAATCCTTGCAGCAAGTTGCCATGAGGGCGCAGCGTTTGGGTCTGCCGACCGCAGACTTGAAAATGTTATCCGAAACCAATGTTGAGGCCATTTGCGCCAAGGCGCAGCAACTCAGCCCCCGGGTGCTGGTGGTGGATTCCATCCAGGCCGTCCACAGTGATGAGATCAGCTCGGCGCCGGGTAGCGTTTCGCAGGTTCGCGAGTGCGCCGCGTACCTGACCCGCTTCGCCAAGCAGACCGGGACGGTGCTATTTCTGGTAGGTCACGTGACCAAAGATGGCAGCCTCGCGGGGCCGAAAGTGCTGGAGCATATGATCGACTGCTCGATCATGCTTGAGGGTTCCGATGACAGCCGTTTTCGCACCCTGCGGGGGCAAAAGAATCGCTTTGGCGCAGTTAATGAGCTGGGCGTATTTGCCATGACCGAGCAGGGATTAAAGGAGGTTAAAAATCCTTCGGCAATTTTCCTTAGCCGTGACACTGAGCCCGCATCCGGCAGTGTGGTAATGGTGGTGTGGGAGGGGACGCGACCGTTGCTGGTTGAAATTCAGGCTCTGGTCGACGAGTCAGCGCTGGGTAACCCCCGTCGGGTGGCTGTCGGGCTGGAGCAGAACCGGCTGGCTATGTTACTGGCGGTCTTGCATCGTCATGGCGGTTTGCAAGTGGGCGACCAGGATGTGTTCGCCAATGTGGTTGGCGGCGTTAAGGTGCTGGAGACCAGTGCCGATTTGGCGCTGTTGCTGGCTATCGTCTCCAGTTTTCGTGACCGGGTATTGCCTCGGGATTTGGTGGTGTTTGGTGAGGTGGGGCTGGCGGGCGAGATTCGCCCGGTTCCCAGCGGTCAGGAGCGTATACAGGAGGCGGTCAAACACGGCTTTCGTCGGGCGATCGTGCCGAAGGGCAATTTGCCCAAGCAGCCCATCGCCGGAATGGAGGTAATCGCGGTCAACAAACTGGCGGAGGCGCTGGAAGCGATTGATTAGCCGGGGTTAAAAAATATCATCGTCCAATAGATCCTGTTCTTCCGACGGTATCACATGGTCGTGGTTGTCGCTGGTTTCCCTTGAGGGGGCCAGTTCCTGGCGGAAGATTTCGAAGATCGCGTTCTGCTGGCCGGGTTTGGCCAACAGGCCGGTTTTGGGGTCAATTTTGACACTGACGATGCCTTCCGGACGCTTTCGCAGCGTTTCGGGTCGGCCTTCAAGGGCAACACGCATATAGTCGATCCAGATCGGCAGGGCCGCCGAGCCACCATATTCGTTTCGGCCCAGTAATTCATTTCTATCGAAACCCAGCCAGGTGGTGGTGGCAACGCCGCCGCCATAGCCCGAAAACCAGGCATCGGCGGGGCCGTTGGTGGTGCCCGTTTTTCCGGCCAGGTCTGAGCGCCCCAGGGCCAGCGCTTTGCGCCCGGTACCCCGTTTAACCACATCGCGCAGCATGTCATCAATGATGTAAGCGATGCGTTTGCCCACCACCCGTTCAGCGATTACTGGCTCGGGTTTAGTGGCTTGCTCCTCTTGCTGGAGAATTTCCTCGATGCTCAGCTCGTCGTCCTGGTCGATGATTTCTTCCATACTCAGTTCTGCGGCCATTGCGGCAGGCTCGGTCGCTGTTTCGGCGACTTCTTCGCAGGTAAGACAAACGGTGGCAGGATTAGCTTCATAGAGTACCGTGCCATACAGGGACTCTATGCGCTCGATCAGGTAGGGCGATACCTTGTGGCCGCCATTGGACAGGACGGAGTAGGCGCTCACTACCTCCATAGGTTTCAGTGAATGGCTTCCCAGCGCCAGCGACAGGTCTCTGGGTAGCTGCTGGGTGTCAAAGCCGAAACGCCCCACATAGTTGATCGCGGTGTTGATGCCCACCCGGCGTAAAATCCGGATGGAGACCAGGTTACGGGATAAATACAGTGCCTGGCGCATACGTGTGGGGCCGAAAAACTTACCGCTGGCATTTTCCGGGCGCCATGAACTTTCCAGCTGCCGGTCTTCAAAAACGATAGGGGCATCGTTAATGATGGTGGCGGGCGTAAAGCCATTGGCGAGGGCGGCGGTATAAATAAAGGGTTTAAAGTTTGACCCCGGTTGTCGGTTGGCCTGGGTCACCCGGTTAAACTTGCTGCGCCCATAATCAAAGCCCCCCACCAAGCTGAGGATGGCACCATTGTTGCTGTCCAGGGAGATCAGTGCTGCCTGGGTTGCCGGCAGTTGGGAGAATTGCCACTGTTCATCAGCTTCGGGTTTAAGCCTGATCAGGTCACCGATGGCAACAATGTCGGCCGCTTGTTTGGGGGCGGGGCCACGGCTGTTAACACTGCGATAGGGCCTGAAATCAGCCAGCCCGTCTTCCCAGCCAACGCTGACCTCTTCACCGCTTGCCAGTAGCGCGGTAAATGATTGCGGCTGGACGCTAGTGACCACGGCGGGTGCCAGGCCACCGTAGCTTGCGGTTTTGGCCAATGTGCTTAACCAGTTTTCACGGCTAATGTCGTCTTCGCTGTATTCGAGTTGTTGTTCGGGGCCGCGGTAGCCATGGCGGCGGTCATAGGCCAGCAAACCACTGATGACCGCATGTTGAGCCGTGGCCTGTAGCTTTGCAGAAACCGTGGTATAGACCTGGTAGCCGGCGGTATAGGCTTTGTTACCGTAGCGCTCGTACAACACCTTGCGAGCCATTTCGGCCACGTAGGGGGCGCTGAGTTTAAGCGTTGAGCCGTGGTAACTGGCTACAAGGGGACTTTCAATCGCGCGCTGCAGTTGGGACTGATCGATGTAATCCAGTTCATGCATGCGCCCCAGGATCCAGTTGCGCCTGAGCAGCGCCCGACTGGGGTTCACAATGGGATTAAAGGTTGAAGGCGCCTTGGGTAGGCCGGCGATCATCGCCAGTTGCGCCAGTGTCAGCTGGCCGATTGATTCGCCGTAATACACTTGAGCCGCGGCTTCTATACCGTAGGCGCGATTGCCAAGAAAAATTTTATTGAGATAAAGTTCAAGGATTTCTTCCTTGGGTAGCTCTCGTTCAATCTGTAATGCTAACAGGATTTCATTAAATTTCCTGGAGAAAGTGCGTTCGAAAGAAAGGAAATAGTTTCGGGCGACTTGCATGGTGATGGTACTGCCGCCGGATTGTTTCTCGCCAGTGAGTACTAACTGCGAAACAGCACGCAGGAGCCCGGTGAGGTCCACACCGTGGTGAGAGAAAAAGCGGTCATCCTCTGCGGCAATGATGGCCTGGACAAAAAGAGGGGGTATTTCATCAAAGGTAATTGGGCTGCGACGTTTTTCGCCAAATTCACCAATCAGTTGACGGTCTGACGAATAGATACGCGAGGGCGTTTGCAGCTGGACATCTCTTATTAGATTCACTGGCGGCAACTGGGGGCTTAAATACAAATAGGCGGCGGCAAGTAATAATGTTGCCCCCGAGATACCGGTTATTAACAGCCAAAGGCTTATTCTGGTGAGTTTTGTGATTTGTGGCATACTTTTTCGGTTGTGATAAACGAGTAACGATACTTTACTTTAAGGGTTAAAGCCAAAGTGTGAAATTATAAGCATATTTTTTATCACTGATTATTTGCGCAATCGCCAGACGTGATATTTAATGTAGTGTGTAAAAGTTCGCTGTAAGTTACGGAAGCAGATAGGAAAATTACTGTGCTAGGCAGTTTATTCGGAAAGAAAAGACAAATACCGGTGCTGGGCGTCGACATTAGTTCGAGTTCGGTCAAGTTACTTGAATTAAGTCGCTCCGGTGGTAAATACAAAGTCGAGAGCTATGCGGTTGCCTCTCTACCACCCAATTCTGTGGTTGAGAAGAACATTGCAGAGCTGGAGGCCGTTGCTGAGACGATTAGCAAAGCCCATACCCTGTCCAAGGGTAAGTTGAAGACCGGGGCGGTTGCTGTGGCGGGGTCGGCGGTTATCACCAAGCTGATTGATATGCCAGCAGGGCTCAATGACGATAATATGGAAACCCAGATTACCCTCGAAGCCGATCAATATATCCCTTATCCGTTGGAAGAGGTGGCCATTGATTTTGAGGTGCAGGGCGAGTCAGAGCGCAACCCGGACGAGGTTGAAGTGCTGCTGGCGGCCTGTAGGCGAGAGAATGTTGATCTCAGGGTAGATGCGCTGGAAATGGCCGATATCACTACCAAGGTGGTTGATGTTGAGGCTTATGCGATTGAGCGAGCCTATGAGTTGATTCGCTCGCAACTGGATTGTGACGAAGACAGCGCCGTGGCGATTGTCGATGTTGGTGCTACACAAACTACCTTAAGTGTGTTGGTGGACGGGCTAACCGTCTACACCCGTGAGCAGCTCTTTGGCGGCAAGCAGCTGACTGAAGAAATTCAACGGCGCTATGGTTTGTCGCTTGAAGAAGCGGGGCTGGCCAAGAAGCAAGGCGGCTTACCCGATGATTATGAGCCGGAGGTGCTGGAGCCCTTTAAAGAGGCTGTTGTGCAGCAGGTAACTCGTTCGCTACAGTTCTTCTTTTCCTCGAGTCAATACAATGACGTTGATCAAATTGTACTGGCCGGCGGCGTGTCATCAATGCCGGGTTTGGCCGAGTTGGTGCAGGAAAAACTGGGTACACCGACAGCAGTGGCCAACCCCTTTGCGGACATGGCCATCGCATCCAGGGTTAATACGACTGCTTTAAGCAATGATGCCCCGGCGTTAATGATTGCCTGCGGCTTGGCGATGAGGAGTTTTGGCTAATGGCGAATATCAACTTACTGCCATGGCGCGAAGAGCGGCGCCAGGAGCTGAAACGCGAATTTCTGGTAGTGCTGGGTGGCATGGCTGTGCTGGGTTTTGGCCTGGTTATCCTGATGCACCTGTATGTCAATGGCGCTATCGATGATCAGCAGCATCGCAATGCCTATCTTCAGCGTCATATTGATGAGCTGAGTGAGCAGGTGGCGGAAATTAAGGAATTAGAGGAAAAACGTAACGAGCTGCTGGATCGGATGAATGTTATCCAGGGCTTGCAAGGGGATCGTCCTCTTATCGTACGTATTTTCGATGAATTGGTCAGAACATTACCCGATGGTGTTTTCTATACAACACTGAAGCGATCGGGTGCTAAAGTCGCCCTGGAGGGTGTTTCAGAATCAAATAATAGGATTTCCAGCTTGATGAGAAGGCTGGATAGCTCTGACTGGTTTACCTCCCCCAACTTATCTGCAGTTAAAGCCGCGCCTAAATACGGTGAGCAGGCCAGTGGCTTTTCGCTGTCAGTTAAGATCAGTACTCCATCAAAAAGTGGGGATAAGTAGAGAATGGCTATTCAGGATGCATTAAAAGAATTACAGGGTTTTGATATCAATGATCTCGACCTGGATAACATTGGCTCATGGCCTATTGCCATAAAAGCTATAGCATGGGCGGTTGTTTTTTTTGCGGTACTGGCATTGGGTTACAGTCAGGATACTGCGGATTTAATTACCGAGCAGGAACGTGCAGCGCAGCAAGAGCGGTCGCTAAGAACAGAATTTGAGCGAAAAGCATTCCAGGCCGCCAACCTGGACGCCTACCGCGAGCAAATGAAAGAGATGGAGGAGTCCTTCGGCGCACTCGTTGGGCAGTTACCCAGTGAAACAGAAGTGCCGGGTTTATTGGAAGATATTACCAATAAGGGCGTAGAGAATGGTCTGGATATCAGCAGTATTGTGTTGGGGGCTGAGCGGACTAAGGGATTTTATGTGGAATTGCCCATTGATATTGTGGTGACGGGCAGCTATCACGATATTGGCGCATTCGTCAGTGGTATTGCCGGCTTGCCAAGAATTGTTACGCTGCATAAATTTTTGATCAGTCGCGACAAAAAGACCAATGCATTGACGATGAAAATTACTGCAAAAACTTACCGTTATAAGGATGAGGGGGCTTAGTCATGAAGATTAAAAATCTTTTCCAGTTTACCCCCCTCGCCTGCGCTGTATTGCTGACCGCCTGTAGCGGTGGCGGTTACAGTGATATCGATGCGTTTATGGCTGAAAAGAAGTCGCGCCCGGCAGGGCACATTAAACCTATACCGCCCTTCCAGGCATATAAGGCCTTTACCTATGGCGCGGCAGCCTTGCGTAGCCCCTTTGATCGACCTATTGATGTGAAGGAAATTACCTTCATTCAAACCCGAACCAATGTTCAGCCCGACGAAAGTCGTACCAAGGAATACCTGGAGCAATTCAGTCTGGATTCACTGACCATGGTGGGTACCCTGCAGCAGTCGGGTACTTTATGGATATTGATGGAAGATAACGATGGCTCAGTACACAGGGTTAAACAGGGCAATCATATGGGGCGTAACAATGGTCGTATTGTAGAAACGACAGAAACCTATGTTTCCGTTATAGAGATAGTTTCAAATGGTGTCGATGGCTGGATAGAACGTCCCAGAACCGTCAATTTAAAGACTGTAGAAGAATAGAAATGAGAGTGGAGATGTCCATGAATACTGCATATAAACAACCGCGCGCGCCGCTTGTAAGGTGGTGCTTACAGATGCCAGCAAAGATTATGCTAGCGGTTGTATGCGTTATCGTTACCAACCTTAGCTTTGCAGCGGGTACCAATTTAACCAACGTGGAGTTTAGCTCCCAACCAGACGGGCGTTTTGAAGTCCGGCTGGATTTCGATGGCGTGCCGCCTGAGCCCAAGGGCTATAACATTGAGCGGCCGGCCAGGATTGCGTTGGATTTTGAGGGAGTCAGCAGTCAGTTAAAAGAGAAAAAGTTTACCCTGTCTTATGGTAATGCCAGCAGTGCAGTCATTCTTGAATCGGGCGGGCGCACCCGGATGATATTAAACCTGGTGGAATTAGCGCCCTACCAAACCCGTATTGAAGGTAACAGTTTATTTGTTGATGTCGGCGATGCCGGCGCCAAAAATTACCTTAAGCCTACTAAGGAAAATCCCGTTCTTGCCGGAGTTTCCCGCAAGCCCGCAAACAGTGGTGCGGCCAATGGCATTGTCGATATCGACTTCAGGCGTGGGGAGCTGGGTGAAGGTCATCTGGCGATTAAGCTGGATAATCCCAAAGCCGGTATTAATGTTTTTGTTGAGGGCGAGGCGATCAAGATTGATTTTAAAGGGGTTGTCCTTCCCGAGCGTTTACAGCGTCGTTTTGATGTCAGCGATTTTGCTACCCCGGTGCAGTCGGTCGATGTTCGGCCAACCCAGACCGGTGCCATCTTGACGTTAAAGGCAACAGGCGATTATGACTACCTGGCCTACCAGACGGATAGCGAGTATGTGGTCAGTGTGAAGCCGCTGACGCCGGAAGAAATTGAAACACGCAATAAAGAGTTTGCCTATGTCGGCGAGAAGCTGTCACTGAATTTCCAGGATATTGATGTGCGTGCGGTACTGCAGTTAATTGCTGATTTCACCAGTCTTAACCTGGTGGCCAGTGATACGGTATCTGGCCGCATCACCTTGCGCTTGCAGAATGTGCCCTGGGATCAGGCGCTGGACCTGGTATTGAAAACCAAGGGTTTGGACAAGCGCCAGATAGGCAATGTACTCATGGTTGCACCTGCTAATGAGATTGCTGAGCGCGAGCGCCAGGAAATCGAAAACAACAAACAAATTGAAGAGTTGGCACCGTTACAGACCGAGCATATGCGTATTCGCTATGCCGATGCCAGTGAACTGTTCGGCCTGTTTGATGGCAGTGCAGGTGGTGACTCGGCGACGTCCATCTTATCAGCACGCGGTAATGTCATTGTCGATGAGCGTACTAACTCATTGTTAATTACCGAGACGGCGCAAAAGCTCGAAGAGTTCCGTCGTATTGTTAAATTGCTCGATATTCCTATCCGTCAGGTGCTGATAGAAGCGCGCATAGTGATTGCTCAGTCAGGGTTTGAAGAGCAATTGGGTATCAAGTGGGGCGCTGGTGGTACCAAGGAATCGGGTACAGGTGATGTGCTCTACGGTGGCGGTTACGGTTCGATTATCGATAGTGCCAATAGTATTTCAGCGGGTGATAATCCCACCCTGATGCCTAATGCACTTAACGTGGATCTCGGTGTGGCTGATGAGGTCGGTAACTTCGCCATTGGTTTCCTTACCGATGACCTGTTGCTGGCGATGGAATTAACCGCACTGGAAACCCAGGGCCGCGGTGAAATTGTTTCACAGCCAAAAGTGATTACCGGCGATAAGCAGGAAGCTACGATTAAATCTGGTCAGGAGGTTCCCTACCAGGAGTCGTCCGCTAACGGTGAGACTACGGTTTCCTTCAAAGAGGCGGTGCTGAAGCTGGTAGTGACACCCAGTATTACGCCGGACGATCGTATTATCATGACGCTGGAGATTAATCAGGATTCTGTCGGTGAGTTAGTGCCATCGGGCAATGGTGGCTTTATTCCCACCATTGATACCACGTCGCTTACCACCCAGGTATTGGTCGGCAATGGTGAGACGGTGGTGTTAGGGGGTGTATTTCAATCCCAGGATGTTTCATCGGTAACCAAAGTACCTATTTTGGGTGATATTCCTTACCTGGGTCGTTTGTTCCGCTCGACCTCGGTGAAGCAGGAGAAATCGGAGACCCTGATTTTCATCACTCCCCGAATTCTCGCCGATACACTCATAGACTAAGTCTTTTCATGAAAGCATCTTCCAATGTGTTTCTTGTCGGCCCCATGGGGGCTGGCAAGTCCACCAAGTCG
>JAUXHA010000068.1 GCA_030621845.1 Spongiibacteraceae bacterium | reverse complement strand
AAAAGGCCTGCCCTGCCGACCAGTCTCAGTGACTTCACGGTCAGCCTCCGGGGTAACGTCAAGCGACGCGCCGGGATTATCCGCCGCCTTGTTCTTTTTACGTTTTTTCAGCTCACTCTCTATGTCTACTGCCGGGCGTATCATGGTTTTATTCAGCATTTCTTCCGGCTCAGGCCCACAGACGGTAAAGGCCAGCTTGGCAAAAACCAACTCATCACCCGCTTGTAATCGAGCCTGGGTGACCCGCTTGCCGTTGACAAAGCTGCCATTGGCCGAGCCCAGGTCCTGCAGGTACAACTGCCCTCCCCTGACCGTAAGTTCAACATGGTGGCGAGATAATAATTTGTAGGGCACAGCAAGATCACAATCCCTGGATCGACCCAATATGCTCTTTTCAGTAATCGGGTAGTGCTTATCTTTTAACTTGGAATGCCCCGCCTGCAAAGACCATTCAGTATTCACTGTTTCCCGCGCAGCTTTATTGTCACTATGAACCGCCGCCCTTAACTCGTCTGCCCGTTGTGGCGTTAAAATCAGTATTCGGTGCTGGCCTATACGCAACTCATCTTCGGGGTGCAAGCGATGCTCATCATCCACAGGCAAATCATTAACATGACAGCTACCCGCTACACTGCTGAGCATGACCTTGCCATCGTCGATAACCAGGCTGGCATGAAAAGCATCAATACCCAGCCCATCGAGCATGATGTCATTGTCGGCATCACTGCCCAGTGTTACCTTATCAGCGGCCAACCACAGGTTACGGGCAGGATTTTCCTTGAATTGAAGTTTGAGCATGGTTTTCTATTCACCCGGTAAAAAACGAAATAGCCAATCCATTCCGTGCCTTATTTACTATAGCCAAAAAATAGAAGTACACCCTATTTGGGGCTACATTAGGGGCGACTCTATCAAATTCCGGGGCAACGGCGCATAGAAAGCTTGCAACAGTTCACACTTCAAACTAGAAAGATGTACTAAGCTATTTATATCTATAGCATTTTTTATAGTAAAACAAAGATAAAGGTAGTGATTTGATAGCATGAAATTACCCATTTTCGCCACCCGGGAGCCCGCTACGCTGGCCCAGGCAATCCTCAACCCCGACGCCCTCCTCGCCACTCACTTAATTTTGGAAAAATAGATGGCGATTCCCGGCTATAGAATACTGCGAAAAATACGCCAGGGTGGCATGTCGACGGTCTATCTTGCTACCCAGAAAAGTGTCGGGCGGGAAGTGGCGCTGAAAGTGATGTCGCCAACCTTAAGCAGCGACCCCAGCTTCGGCAGCCGATTCTACCGCGAAGCCAAGATTGTCGGGCAGCTATCCCACCCAAACATAGTGTCCATCTACGATGTCGGCAGCTATAAGCATTATAACTATATCGCTATGGACTACCTGCCAGGTGCCCCACTGCAGGACAAACTGACACAGGGCGTCGACAGCCAGGATGCCATTAGAATCACCCGTGAAATTGCCTCCGCGCTGGATTACGCCCATGAGCGCGGCTACATTCATCGCGATATCAAACCCGATAATATTTTATTTCACAGCGATGGTTCGGCGGTACTGTGTGATTTTGGTATTGCCAAGGCACGAAAAACGTCGATGAAGATGACCAACGTGGGCTCGGTATTAGGCACCCCGCATTATATGAGTCCTGAACAAGCCCAGGGCAAAGAAGTTGATGGTCGCTCCGATTTGTATGGACTCGGCGTGGTGTTATTTGAAATGTTGACCGGACAGGTGCCCTATCAGGGTGAAGAACCGGTCGCCGTTGCCGTCAAACATATGAGTGCGCCAATTCCCAGATTGCCGCCGAATGTGCGTATGTTCCAACCGCTGATCAATAAACTATTAGCTAAAAAGCCGTCCAGCCGTTACCAAAGCGGAAAAGACATTATCGCGGCGCTGGACAATCTGGAACACAGAATGGGCAGTAAACCCAGCGTCTACTTGACCAAAGCAAACTCAACAACGGGACAGGTAATAGGCTTATTGAGCGCCCTGTTTACCACCCTCAGCTCCGCATTAATCGTGTCGATTAGCCGGCTATTTCTTAACAAAAAGAAGCTCAGCGGCAACACCATTCAGCTGACCCGACAGCAGCTGGAAGCCATTGACAGCTTTGTGCTCGACGGAGAAAGTGAACAAGCTCAAAACCACAGTAAGCAGCTAGCCCAAAAAACCCGAGAAAGTCAGCAAGCGAAAACACAAGCCATGAAGTACTGGCTCATTGCTACCAGCATACTTATCGCTATGTCGTTGGTTTATTACTTTTATAGCTGGCCACAGGGCATTCCTGACACGAGCATAAAAGAGCCTCCTGTTGTCGCCACCATAACTGTCCATCCCGCACCGCCGGCCACTGAAGTGCATCAGGTACTGCGCGAAACTGAAGTCATAAAGACAGACAACCGCTATACCCTGACCATCAACACCCAGCCAGCACAATCCGCCGTGCGAATACTCAATATTAAACCGCTATTTAGCCAGAACATGCTGCTCGAACCGGGCTCCTATCATGTCGAAGTCAGTGCCACGGATTACCACCCAAAAAGACTGTGGATCAATATTGCTGACAGTTCCGTTTCTGAACGGATTGTTTTAGAGCCCACCCGTCGCTTATCGCCCCCGGGCACTGTTATTATTGAAAAGCTAGACAACGGTGACTCAGCGCCAGAGATGTTAATCATACCGAAACAACAAGCAAGCGACATACCCCTCGCCTTTAGTGCTAATGAAATTAGTTTCGATCACTACGGGAAATTCACCCAGGCCACCGGTCGTGCGCTGCCCGATGACGAAGATTGGGGGCGGAGTGAACGACCGGTAATCAATGTCACTTATCAGGATGCGATGGATTACGCGGCATGGTTGAGCGCTGAAACCGGGAGTATTTATCGCTTACCCAAGCAGAGTGAATGGCAATTTGCTGCCCGTGCCGGTTCAACAGGAAATTTCTGGTGGGGTATTGAAAGCGCTGAAGGAAAAGCCAATTGCCGCTCGGGCTGTGACAGCCAATGGAGTAAATTTTTCAGTTCATTGACCGCCCCGGTTGCCAGTTATCCCGCCAATAGCTATGGCCTGTATGATACCGCAGGTAATGTTGCCGAATGGTTGTCAGAATGCAGCGAAGGTCAGGGGGAAAACTGTAAAACGGCACTCGTGGCTGGCGGCTCCCACGCCGACAAACTCAGTAAAACAAGCAGCAACAGCTTTCAGCCAACGGCAGCGGCCAGTGCCGAAAAAACCATTGGCTTCAGGCTGGTGCTGGAATTGTGAGGCGGCTAAAGTAATTCATCCAGCGCAGCCAGCACATCATCATGATGTGTTTTGGTTTTAAATTTGTCCAATACGCGCAATAAACGGCCGTTTTTTCCAATGATAAATGTGGTCCTGATCAGACCCATGAATTCACGTCCCATAAATTTTTTCATACCCCAACAGCCGTATTTATCGGCAATAGCATGATCTTCATCGGACAACAGCGTGAAATTCAAGTCTTGCTTGGCGATAAAACGCGGCAGGCGTTCAACCGCATCAGGACTGACCCCGAGCACGACGGTATCACGCTGGGCAAAGGCCTTTTTGTTATCGCGGATAGCACAGGCCTGCACGGTGCAACCGGGGGTCATTGCCTTGGGGTAAAAATACAGCAGTACGTTCTGCTTGCCACGAAAATCTTTCAGGCTGATTTTTTCCCCATGCTGATCCAGCAAACTAAATGCCGGAGCCATATTACCAATTTTTGGAAATGCCATGCTTAACTCCTACAAGGTCAACAATGATGACGTTTACGATGATTCATTGTCATCCACTATTCTCAAGTCAGTTTCATCGCTCGCATCCGCGATCGCCGCAGGCAATTGCCGTTTAACTTTGGCGCCAAGCTTTTCGAGCTTTTGTGTGCTTTTAATCAGGTTACCGGGCCCTGAACTCAGCTTGCGATAGGCTTCATTATGGGCTTTTTCGGCCCGCTGTAAATGATTGCCTATATCATCGAGATCATCGATAAAACGAACAAATTTGTCGTGCATTGCACCCGCCTGCCTGGCGATTTCTTCCGCATTTTTATTCTGCCGCTCATAGCGCCAGATGCTTTGCACTGTACGCAGTGTTGCCAGCAAGGTGGTTGGCCCCACCACAATAATATTTTTCTCGTAAGCGTCTTTATACATCGATTGATCGTGCTCAAAAGCAATCATAAAAGCCGCTTCAATCGGAATAAAAATAAACACAAAATCCAGCGTGCGGATGCCCTCGAGGTTTTCATAATCTTTAAAGCTAAGATTGTTAATATGCCCGCGAACTGAGGCAATGTGTGCTTTCAAGGCCTGCTGCCGCTGCTCTTCATCCTCAAGATTACAGTAGCGTTCATAGTCAAGCAGCGACACCTTGGCGTCGATCACAATATCCTTGTTTTCCGGCAGGCGCACAATAACATCGGGACTGCGCCGACCACCGCCACTGGATTTAAGATTGACCTGGGTATCATATTCACGCCCCTTATGCAGCCCCGAATCCTCCAGCACTCGCTCCAGAATCACCTCACCCCAATTACCCTGGGTTTTATTATCCCCTTTCAGCGCCTTGGCCAGGTTGTTGGCCTCATCGCTAATCTTCAGGTTAAGCTCCTTGAGGTGACCTAGCTCAGCCACCAGGGAAACCCGCTCCTTACTGTCCTTGTCGTAAACGTCTTCAACCTTCTTTTTGAATTCACTGATCTGTTCACGCAGCGGGTTAATCGCACCATCCAGGGTGGTTTTACTATTTTTAGTAAAACGCTCGTTTTTTTCATCAAAAATACGATTGGCCAACAGCTCAAATTCCTGGGTCAGCTGCTTTTTGGCATCGTTTAACAAGTGAATCTTCTCATCCGCATGCTGGCGCTGGTGAAGCAAATCTGACTTCAGCGCAACCAGTTCTTCTCCACGCTGGGTCAGCAGTATATCGCTGCTGTCTACCTGTTGCTTTAATTCGGCCATTGACTGCCGCAGGCGCTCCTGCTCGGTGTGCCCGGTCTCAACTTCATGTTCAAGAGAGGCGCGCTGATGATCGCTTTGTACTACGTATTTAAGATACAAGTTCCTGGCCAATAAGCTGCTCAAGACAACGCCCAATACACTTCCTGCCAGCAACCACAGCAATGCCGTTTGATCCAGATTTATACTCAGTTGATCCAAAATCGTGACTCCAGAAACTATGGTCGTGTTGAACTACACCAACCGACTATTATAGGCTGCTAAGGTCTGTAAAAAACACCCTGCCTCAAGTAATCGTCAATTTAGGACACACTTGATCATCGGCAACAACAGCCATCGAGAAAGCGGAGATCAAAAAGCCCCCGGATGGGGAAGGTCTGGCGGTATCGGGCCGATGTTTATTTTTTTTGCTGTTTATGCCAAACAGGGTCTATAGCGGAAACCCTGACCGGGAATTCACCTTTTTTTCTATCTTCAAAAAATTCTTGCAAGGTTTCTACGACCACCGGGAAGGCAATTTCATCCCAGGGAATTTGCTCTTCAGTGAATAGCTCAACCTCAAGGCTTTCGGGGCCGATACCGTATTCACCATCGAGTAAATCTCCGCGATAAAACATATAAACCTGACTAATATAAGGCAGGTCAAACAGGCGATACAGCGTCTCATTGATAATACAGGCTTGCGCTTCTTCGCGGGTTTCACGCTGGGCACCCGCCAATGTGGTCTCGCCATTTTCCATAAAGCCTGCGGGCAGGGTCCAAAACCCCTTCCTCGGTTCAATGGCACGGCGACACAATAGCACTTGTTCGCCATAAACAGGCAAGGTTCCGACGATAATTTTTGGATTTTGGTAATGAATGGCCTGGCAAGCGGTACAAACATATCTGAGACGATCATCACCCTCTGGAATCTCGCGTACCAACCCCTGGCCACAATCACTACAAAATTTCATCGCAGTCGTATCCGCTCAAGCAATAACAAGTTAACGTAATTCGCCATAGCTACCAGAATGAAATAACAGTGGCTTGCCATTGGGATTGGTCGACATCTCTTCAACTTCACCGACCAGAATCAGGTGATCGCCCCCCGGGTGACGCGCCCATATTTTACACTCGAAAGTGGTTAAAGCGCCCCTTAATACCGGGCTACCGGTTTTACCCAGCCGAAAGTGCTCAGCCGCCAGTTGGTGATCACCTTTTTTTGCATACAGATTGGATAAATCCTGCTGCTCTGTGGTCAACACATTAACGGCAAAGCGATCAGCCTTGTCAAAGGCCGGCATGCATTCCGAGTTATTCTGCAAACTCCACAGAATCAGCGCGGGGTCCAGTGATACCGAGGCAAAAGAGTTCACCGTCATACCAAAGGGCTGATAGCCTTCAGGGTTGGCGGTAATAACACAAACACCGGTGGCAAAACTGCCCAGGGCATCGCGAAATTCACGGCTATCAAAACTCATGGAATATCCTTAACATGATTGATGGGTCATTGGCGCGGCATTATACACTTGATGAAAGCCCAGCACAGCATCAAAGAAAAGAAACGACAACACTAATCCCGCCAACGCTGCGCGGCCAGCACATCGTCACTGCGACTATCAACCCAACGCTCCCCTTGCGGGCTTAATTCCTTTTTCCAGAACGGCGCACGGGTCTTCAGGTAGTCCATAATAAATTCACAGCTAGCAAAGGCATCACCGCGGTGCAGGCTACTGGTCGCAACAAAAACAATCTGGTCACTGGGTGATAAACGACCAATACGATGGATCACCCTGGCACCCAGTAACTGCCAGCGCTGCATTGCCTCATCGACAATCAAGCGGATACTGTTTTCCGTCATACCCGGATAATGCTCAAGCTCCATGGTAGCGACCGCCGTGCCCTCGTTGAAATCCCGTACTACACCGACAAAACAGGCGATAGCACCGATCTCTTTGCTGCACAAACGCATTTGCGCCAACTCTGCGCTGACATCAAAGTCCTCTTGCTGCACCCGAATATGGTTCATTACCCACCTGTCACTGGAGGAAAAAAAGCCACCTCATCCCCATCGCTCAAGGAATGACTATCACTGACCACAGTCTGGTTAACCGCCACAATCACGTTTTCCGCACCGAGCACCTGCGCCCATGATTCACCCCTGTCTGCGACCAACTGCTGCCTCAGTAAAGCGATACTCTGCGTTTGCGCCAGAAAATCGATCTCCAGCTCTGTAGTGGCTAATTGCTCCCTGATACGGGCAAAAAACAATACTTTAATCATCACTCGTGTCCGCCAGCCAGGTGCCTGACTTACCGCCGGTTTTTTCCAACAAACGCACAGCACTGATCACCATTCCCTTATCAACCGCTTTACACATATCATAAATCGTCAGTGCTGCAACCGAGGCGGCGGTCAGGGCCTCCATCTCGACTCCGGTCTGTCCAGCCAATTTGCAGGTACTGCGAATCAACACTCGAGCGTTGCCTTCATCCGCCTCCAGCTCAACCTTAATCGAAGTCAGCATTAATGGATGGCACAGCGGGATTAGTTCGGAACATTTCTTTGCCGCTTGCACGCCGGCGATTCTGGCCACAGCAAAAACATCACCCTTGTGATGTTGCCCACTAATTATCATTTTCAGTGTTGCCGGTAACATTTGCACAAAAGCCTGGGCAGTTGCTGCCCTTTGGGTCACTTTTTTATCAGTGACATCAACCATTTGTGCCTGTCCCGACTCGTTGATATGTGTTAAATCACTCACAGCATCCCACCTGAAACATTAAATACAATAAGCAGTATAAATTGTTAAATAAAAACTTCCACGATAAGTATCATGCAGTTTTAAACGGCTAATTAAAAGGGCAGCCATCATCGCCCGGATTCACTGCTCCGCCCATCAGGCTATATTGGTATTTCAAACAAGCAAGCGGCGATCAATGAGCCTGGCAGCCAGCAAAGCCACGACACAGCACAGCGAGGCCAGCAAAAAGGTTAACTGTGGACTGAACTCCCACAACCAGCCACTCAACACCGCACCTACGGCCCCGCCGCCGCCAAAACAGAGCCCGCTGTACAGGGCCATCCCCTGTCCCTGGGCCCCGCCTTGAAACCAGCGCCGGATCACCTCTATGGCAAAAACATGGAAACTGCCAAAAGAAGCGGCGTGCAAACACTGGGCAAATAACAGCACCGGCAGGCTATCGATGTACAGGGCGGTTAACAGCCAACGTAATGCTGCCAGCAGCAGGCTGACAAACATAAGCTGGCGCAGGGTAAAAACGACCATCAACCGGTGCATAAAAATAAACACCAGCACTTCGGCCAGCACGCCCAGCGTCCACAGCATACCGGTCATCGACCGACTGTAACCATTGGCCTCCAGAAAAACACTGAAAAACGTGTAGTAAGGCCCATGGGAGACTTGTACCAGAAAACACACCAGGAAGAACAACACTACCGAGGGCTTTTTCAGCAAGGGTAAGAATGGCCGCGATGAATCACCGCTATCCTGCGAACGATTTGGCTCGCTCACGCACAAACTGCTTACCCAAATACCTAGCAACAGCAGTAGCAAAATTATCGGTAGCCAGTGCGAATCAACACGGTCAAACAACCAGCCAAGCCAGGATACCGTAGCAATAAAACCAATCGATCCCCACACCCGAATCTGGCTATACCGCTTATACTCTGTACCCAAATGCGACAGCGTCACTACTTCAAACTGGGCCAGTACTGCATTCCAGAAAAAACTGAACACTGTAATCACCAGCGCCAGCCAGAGCAGGGACTGGTCGAGGAAAATCAACAGGAAAGCAGTACAGGCCAGGAATGAGCCATAGCGAATTATCCGCATCCTTTGCCCACTAATCGTTGCCAGCCAACCCCAGATATTAGGCGCCACAATTTTAGTGGCCATCATAATCGCCACTAAATAAGCAATAGCTTTGGCATCAAAGCCCTGGTCTTTAAGATATAAAGGCCAATAGGGAAGCCAGGCACCCAGCAGTGCGAAGTAAAAAAAGTAAAAGAAGGATAATCGCCAGTAAGGCACTGGCGATTGCTGGCCGAGCATGGGAGCCCTAGACCTTATTGGCAGGAATAACGGGGGTAGTACATACCACGTCGGCATTTTGAGCACGATGGCGCAGCAAATGATCCATCAGGATTATCGCCAGCATCGCCTCTGCGATGGGCACGGCCCGAATACCAACACAGGGATCATGCCTGCCCGTAGTAATCACCTCAACCGGCTTACCATTGACATCAATGGTATTGCCCGGCAACAAAATACTGGAGGTGGGTTTAAGCGCGATATTAACGCTAATATCCTGGCCACTGGAAATCCCGCCGAGTATCCCACCGGCATTATTGGAGGTGAAGCCTTCGGGACTCATTTCGTCTCGATGTTCACTGCCTCTGGCCGTCACCGCATCAAAGCCGGCGCCAATCTCAACCCCCTTCACCGCATTAATACCCATCATCGCATGGGCAATATCAGCATCGAGGCGATCAAATACCGGCTCACCCAATCCAGGCATCACGCCACTGGCCACCACGGTTAATTTTGCACCGATGGAGTCACCACTTTTACGCAGCGCAGTCATATACGCTTCCATCTCGGCAATTTTATCCGCATCGGGACAGAAGAAAGGATTCGTTTCAACCACATCCCAGTCATGTTGCAGTGCTTTAATCGAACCCAGTTCAGATAAAAAACCCCGTATCACAATACCGTAATTATCCCTGAGATATTTTTTGGCAATCGCACCCGCGGCAACACGCATGGCAGTTTCCCGCGCCGATGAACGGCCGCCACCGCGGTAATCACGCAATCCATATTTTTGGGTATACGTGTAATCCGCATGCATCGGACGAAAGCGGTCTTTAATTTTTGAATAATCCTTGGAGCGCTGATCGGTATTTTCAATCAACATACCAATAGGAGTACCGGTCGTTTTGCCCTCAAAAACCCCGGATAATATTTGCACAATGTCGTCTTCACGACGCTGGGTAGTAAAACGCGAAGTACCCGGCTTGCGACGATCGAGGTCACGCTGGATATCCTGCGCTGATATTTCCAAACCAGGGGGGCAGCCATCGACAATACACCCAAGGGCTTTACCATGGCTTTCACCAAAGGTGCTTACTGTGAATATTTTGCCAATGCTATTGCCGGACATCAGAACGTGCTCTTTATCAAAGTTGACAGACTAAGTGGCTGTAATTATAGGGTATAAAGTACTACCCGTCAGAAAACTCACTGGCGTATTCTAGTAACTCCGCCTTGGTGAAGACAAACACCCCGTGCCCGCCACGCTCAAATTCAATCCAGGTAAAAGGAACACTGCCATAAGCCTGCTCCAGGGCGGCACCACTATTACCGACTTCAACGATCAAAACCCCCTGTTCAGACAAATGCAAAGCCGCCTCACTGAGAATTCTTCGGGTAATATCCAGCCCGTCAGCTCCCGACGTCAAAGCCATTTCTGGTTCATGCCGGTACTCCGCTGGCATACTGTCGAAATCCTCCCGATCCACGTAGGGTGGATTACTGACAATCAAATCGAACTGCTGCCCTGCCAGGGCGGAGAAAAGATCAGACTCAATACAACTGACCCGCTTACCCAGTTCATAATTCTGGATATTTATCTGTGCAATCGAAAGCGCTTCCAGCGACAGATCAGTTAACTCGACCTCCGCCTCTTCAAAAAGATGCGCACAGGCAATGCCAATACAACCACTACCGGCGCAAAGATCCAGTATCCGTTCCGGGTAGCGATCAGCCAGCCAGGGTTCAAAGCTTCGATTAATCAGTTCCGCTATTGGCGATCGCGGAATTAACACATGCTCATTAACCTTGAACGGTAAACCCGCAAACCAGGCAGTGCCCGTCAGGTAAGGCACCGGAATACGCTGCTCAATACGCCGTTCAATTAAACTGAGCACATGTTGCTTTTCCTGCTCGGTCAAGTTTGCATCCAATAGCGTCGTTTCACTGCCGATGGGAATACCCAGGGTATGCAGGACTAACTGGCTGGATTCGTCGACAGCATTGTCAGTACCGTGCCCGTAATGCAAATTCGCCTGGCTAAATTGCGTCACGCCCCAACGAATATAGTCTCGTACTGTGAGCAACTGCTTTGTTATCGGCGTATTCGAAGTCATAAGCACCTTGTCAAGCTGGGGAAAACACTGATTTTACCTTGTATCTGATTTGAATAAATCACTACAGTGTACTTTATTTCAAATAACCGACTCTGCTACTATGGTACTTTGAAAACAAAACACGGAATCGCTGTGGCCCAAGCTATTAAAAAAACAGAATCTGCCTCCCCCAGTAGCATGGAGCAGGCTTTTGCGAACATTATAACCGGCGTCGGTGAAGACATCTCCCGAGAAGGCCTGGTCGACACGCCGAAACGTGCGGCAAAGGCAATGCAGTTTCTCACCCGCGGTTACCAGCAAACCGTAGAAGAGGTCGTCAACGGGGCACTGTTCAAGTCCGATGCCAGTGAAATGATCCTGGTTTCAGATATCGAGCTCTACTCACTCTGCGAACACCATATGTTGCCCTTTATTGGCAAATGCCACGTTGCCTATATTCCCAATGGCAAAGTCATTGGCCTGTCCAAGGTGGCGCGTATTGTCGATATATTTGCCCGTCGCTTACAAATCCAGGAAAACCTGACCGCACAAATCGCCCAATCGTTAATGGCTATCACCGGAGCGGTCGGTGTTGGCGTTATTATCGAAGCAAAACATATGTGTATGATGATGCGCGGTGTCGAAAAACAAAACTCGGTAATGCGCTCGTCTTCCATGCTCGGTTCTTTCCGCGACAATGACAAGACCCGCCACGAGTTTTTATCCCTGGTTAACCCCCGCTAAAAACGCCGCCACAAGCGCTGCAATGGCGGCGGCCTGCTCTTCCATGTGAAAATGGTGGGAACCGGGCAACAGCTGGTAATCCAGGGAAGAGATCGCACTCAATTCATCCAGTAATTGTGAATACCCTCCCATCCCCTCTTCAGCCAAAAGCAATAAGACCGGAACAGACAACGCTGTGACAAATGACTGTATATGCTCCCGGGTCAGCTTAAAAGCGGAGGCAGTGGTTAGCCTGGGGTCGAAAGTCCAGCTATAACGCTCACCCTGAGCATGCAAACCCCGCTCGACAATCAACGCCGCCGCCTGCTCACTGATACGGGCATTTCGAGAGCGAGCCAGCACAGCATCGCCAGGCGTTGCGTAATCCGGTAATTTTTTCTGTTTAAGCTGACGATTTTCCTGGATAAAACGACTGAGCTGGCTGGCGGCTTCCTCGGCCTCAACAGCGATCGGCCAGATTCCATCGAGCAATAATAAACTGGCGACACGCTCGGGGCATGTTGCACCCAGCAGCATGGCGATAATGGCACCACGGGAATGACCGAAAAGCTGAAAAGTTTCCCAGCCCAGGGCATCGGCAAGCGCCAGTACATCGAGTAAATCATCCCATATATTGTAATTGGCCTGCGCTGACTTGTGATCACTGCGCCCGTGCCCGGGTAAATCCAGCGCAATAATATGGCAATCAGGCAGCAGCGGCGCCAGCACATCAAAACTGGCGGCATTATCCAGCCAGCCATGCAGGGCAATTACCTTGAACTGGCCATCGGCATGCCATTCCTTCGCTGCCAGGCAGTACCCATTGAGTTGGAAAGTGCGTTCTAATGCCATGGTCATCTACTCGCGCTCAAAATGGGGGGCATGGCGCAGCCAGCGTAATTCGCAGCAAGCCAGAGCCACGACGTCTGTTTCCAGTAAAACCATACTGGCTGGCGACATCGGTATATGGACACGGGGGTTGGTTAACGCGCCCGCCAGGCTGCTAACCAGTGGCTGGTGACTCACCAATAATAAACTGTCGACATCGGCGGTGTCGATCAGGGCAATCACATCGCTAACACGGCTTTCCGGTACTAAGCCATCAACGATTTTTATCGGCAAACCGGGTACAACGTACTCTGCAGTTTGCCGGGTACGACAATAAGGGCTGACCCACACTTGATCAAAACTGTGCTCCATCGCCGCAAGACACTGCCCCGCCAACCTTGCCTGCTCAACGCCCAGTTCAGTTAAACAGCGGTCAAAATCCGAGGCCGCATGGCTTTCAGCCTGGCCATGACGAAGAATAACAATTTTCATTAGCGTTACTTCAGAGTAAATTCGACATCCTGATTTTGTTCGGCAAACATCATCCCGTCAACCACTTCATCGATGGTTTTGTGATTGTAAATCACATCGTACAAGGCCGAGACCAGTGGCATATAAACACCCAACTCATCGGACTGCTGTTTCAGTAGCCTCAGGGTATTTACCCCCTCGGCAACCTGTCCCAACTCGGCAATGATCTGGTCAAGATTTTTCCCCTCACCCAGTTGAAAGCCGACACGATAGTTTCTACTCAGCGGGGACATACAGGTTGCAATCAAATCACCAACACCGGACAAACCCAGAAAGGTCATTGGATCTGCACCTTTATGCACTGCAAAACGACTCATCTCTGCCAGGCTTCGAGTCAGCAGCATACTGATGGTATTTTGACCGGCTTCCATGGCGGCTGCCATCCCGGCAATAATCGCATAGACATTTTTTAATGCCCCGCCCAGTTCAACCCCGAACACATCGGAGCTGGCATAGACACGAAAAGTACCGGAGTGAAGCAGGGCCTGGATGGTCTCGTTCAATTGCTCATCCTTGCTGGCAATCACTGTCGCGGTAATCTGCCTGGCCGCTATTTCCTTGGCCAGATTGGGGCCGCTCAATACACCCACCCTGGCCTGGGGAACTTCTTCTGACAACACCTGGCTCATCAGGGTAAACGCCTGCGGTTCAATACCTTTAGTGGTGCTGACCAACAGCACCCCGTCAGGGATATGCCCAGCTAACTCCCTCGCCACCTGGCGGCATGAGCCACTGGGCACGGACATAAAAACCACATCGCAGCCAGTAACCGCGCGCGACAAATCCGTCTCGGCTTTTAATGATGGATGCAGCGGGTAATCTGGCAGGTAGGCACTGTTAATGTGTTGCTGGTTGATTTCATCGGCCCGCTGTGGGTTGCGTAACCAGAGACAGACATCATGACCGTTATCAGCCATGATATTGGCAATCGTGGTACCAAAACTGCCGCCACCGAGAACAGCTATTTTGTGGAGCTTGCGCATGAGAATGAGCCCGCAGTAATTTATTATTGTTAGTCTAGGGCACCTCTGAATAATGGCAAGCGTTCTCTGCGGTACCCTGGCAGTGATAGCAAGCCAGACCCAAGCGGTCTGGCTTGCTATGGCTTAATTGCTTAACTCAAGTAACAGTTTATTCAGCCGATGAACATAGGCTGCCGGGTCTTCCAACTGCCCACCTTCGGCAAGGTTCGCCTGGTCAAACAAAATACCCACCAGATCAGCAAAGCGATCTTCATCAACTTCACCATCGAGCTTTTGCACCAGCGGATGCCCAGGGTTGAGCTCAAAGAAAGGCTTTGTCTCAGGCATGGATTGGCCAGCCTGCTCAAGAATTCTACGCATTTGCGCCCCCATATCATTCTCACCGACAACCAGGCAAGCAGGGGAATCAGTCAGGCGATTAGTGACGCGGGTTTCTTCCACCTTGCCCTCGAGGACTTTATTAACGCGCTCCAACAGGTCCTTGTTATCGGTTTCCAGCTTTTCCTGCTCTTTCTTGTCTTCTTCGTCTTCCAGTTCACCGAGATCCAACTGGCCTTTGCCGACATCCTGGAAGGTCTTGCCTTCAAAATCCATTAAATGACCCATTAGCCATTCATCAACACGGTCACAGAGGATCAATACCTCAACACCTTTCTTGCGAAAGATTTCCAAATGGGGACTATTGCTACCGGTGGTATAGTTTTCTGCCGCCACATAGTAAATTTTATCCTGCCCTTCCTCCATTCTCTCCAGATAGTCCTGCAGCGACTCACTCTGCTCTTCGGTATTGTTATGGGTAGAAGCGAAACGAAACAGCTTGGCGATTTTCTCTTTATTGGCGAAATCTTCCGCGGGACCTTCTTTCAGCACCTGGCCAAATTCTTTCCAGAACTCAGCATATTGTTGCGGATCTTTCTTGGCCATTTTGCCCAGCATATCAAGAGCACGCTTGGTCAGCGCACTTTTCATTGATTCCACTGCGGGATCCTGTTGCAGGATTTCCCGGGAAACATTTAACGACAGATCATTAGAGTCAACCACCCCTTTAATAAAACGTAAGTACATAGGCAGGAACTGTTCGGCATCATCCATGATAAAGGTGCGCTGAACATAGAGCTTCAGGCCCCGGGTCATCTCACGATTCCACATATCATAGGGTGCCCGCTTGGGTAGATATAACAAGCTGGTGTATTCCAGCTTACCCTCGACTTTATTGTGACTCCATGACAAAGGATCCTCGAAATCATGGGAAACAAGCTTGTAAAACTCCTTGTATTCCTCGTCTTCCACCTCACTGCGTGAACGTGTCCACAGTGCCGTTGCATGATTGACCGCCTCATACTCAGGGGCAGCATCCTGTTTTGCTTCTTCGCCATCTTCGGCGGGTAATTCAGCCTTTTTCATCATTACCGGCAAGGCAATGTGATCAGAATACTTTTTCACCACCGAGCGAATAAGTCGGATCGTAGCCATGTCGTTCTGTGAGCCAAGGA
>JAUXHA010000025.1 GCA_030621845.1 Spongiibacteraceae bacterium | reverse complement strand
GCTGGCACGAACGAAAATTGTACGACCATACCTCAGGGTATGTAACAATTAACCAAGTTACCCGCCCGTAGCTCAGCTGGATAGAGTAGTGGCTGCCGGAGCCATTGGTCACAGGTTCGAATCCTGTCGGGCGGGCCATATCTACAAAAGACCCGGCCTCGTGCCGGGTTTTTTGTATGTATTGTTAACTCGGTGTAGCGAGCAGCTGCCGCCACAGAACCCATTACAGGGCCAATTTTTTTAATTCCGCATTAAGCGCCTTATCCAGCTCAGCCTCCCACTGCAGCTTATTATCTGCAATCAGCTTTTTCAAATAGACCTCAATGGGGAAACGAAAACTCCCACAATCCGCCATCACCGGAGGAACCGGCAGCGTAATTGTAGATCGCACGCGGGTTAGCTGGTGGCTGAAGTCAGGCAAGATAGCCACCGCACCGGTTGTTTGAAAATCCGCAGAACAGACAATAGGCTTATTTAATAAGCTGGCCTGGCCGTTAATTTCAGCGCGCAGAGGTAAGGTCAGCTGAAACGTGTTTTTACCCCCGTTGAAAACTGGCTGGCCGTTTCGAAGGATTTTTATATTATAGCTTCCGCCAAGCCAAGGCTGCTGCTGTTGCTCATAAACCGTAGCGGGAATCTGTTTATCAAAGATTTTTCCCAACAATACATCGGTAACCGTGCCAGCAGCTTCTGCCCCACTGTAAAACACCGGTAAAAAACAAACGATAGACAGGGTAATACAACGAGGTAGCTTCATATAATTACTTTAGTGTCCTGAATTTTTGCGCTGAAGTTGATTGCCTTAAAAGACCTGTCGACTAATTAAGATCCACCGCATACTGTTTCAACAGCGCCATTGGAATAATGTCGATAGCCTTGATGTGGGTTCGCTTTAAATAAATTTTTGGGGCCATGCCCTGCTCTTCAGCCTCCAGCCAGCGCGCCGCGCAGAGACACCAGCGATCACCGGGACGCAGGCCGGGAAAACCAAACTCGGGCATCGGCGTAGACAGGTCATTGCCGCGAAATCGTGAGAACTCCAGAAAATCGCCGGTCACTTGTATACATACAGTGTGCGAGCCAACATCCTGTTCATTGGTATTGCAGCAGCCATCGCGTAAAAAACCGGTCATCGGGTCGAGACTGCAGGATTCCAGCAGCTCGCCATAAACGTTAACCGGGTCTTCTATTTCAATCATTTCCATTACGACGCTCTCCCTCATACCCAAGCGTCGGATTGTACACCGCTAAACCCTGGCAGGCGACCTTCAACGCATGAATTAAAGCGCCGGTTTCATGTCGGCCACAGACCACGTAGACTAGGCCAATCCAAGCTGCCGGTGCCCACCATGGCCAAGCCACTGAAAATCATCCTGTCACTGTTCGTCGCTCTCGTCGTACTGGTCTTTGTACTGGCCAAACTATTTATTAACGAGGAGCAGATTAAACAACAACTGCAACAACTGGCACAGCAGCAGACCAATGGCTCTCTGCAAATCTCCGGCGAGTTGGGCTTATCGCTCTTTCCCCGCCTGGGCCTGTCCCTGGGTGAGCTGAGCTACCGTCTCGATAATGAATCCACGGTATTGGCCAAACTGGAGACATTAACCCTGGGCGTCAAAATCAGGCCTCTGTTAAGCGGCCGCATTGCCATCGACACCGTCAGTTTAAGCGGCTTGAAATTACAGCTGACTCGCGACTCACAAGGCATCGGCAACTGGCAAACCGTGCTTAAAGAAAGCGACGCCAGCACCGAGCCACTTGCGGCGCAAAGCCAGCCAGCCACCACGGATAACGTACCGGCAACAGACATAGAAGCGGAAAAACAAGCCCTGGCGCTGACGGTTGCAACGCTGTCAATCAGCAATACCTCCATCGTCTATAACGACCTCGCCAGCGGCGAGTCCTATGTGCTGGAAAATTTTTCGGCCGACAGTGAGCAGGTAAATATCGATGGCGATGCCTTCCCGCTGTCACTGGCGTTTGACCTTTCACTCTCTGAACCCCAATTACACACCCAGCTAAAACTGGCAACCACTGCCAGCATCAATCTTCAGCAACAACATTACCGCTTTGACAACGTCAAATTGCACACCTCCCTGCAAGGCGAACCCACGGCGGGTAAGTTGCTGCAAGCCTCCATCGAGATGAACGCCGATATCAATGTTGCCGATGAAGTCGCCGCCATTACCGCCTTACAATTCGCCTTTGAAACGCTGCGACTCAACGCTGAGCTCAACGCATCCAACTGGAGCGAGCAGCTGGCGTTGGATGCTCACCTCAAGCTCGACCAATTTAATCCCAGGCCACTGTTCTCCAAGCTGGGAATAACATTACCCGCCTTTGAAAACCCAAACAGCCTGACCGCCCTGTCGCTGACAAGTGATCTCCACTACCGTGACAATCAGGCCGAGCTCAAAGCCATCGAATTAACTCTGGACAAGACCAAACTCCGTGGCACTGTTTCCCTGCTGGATATTGAAGCGCTGAAAATAAAAACCGTGCTCGCCATCGACACGATCAATCTCGATGATTACCAGTCACCAGCACCCGCCAAAAAGACCGGTGCAGTCACCAAAACCACCGCCAGCCCCGTCAATGCAAATACCACCGAGGCCGAACTATTGCCTCTCGATACCTTGCGCGAATTAAATTACCACGCTGTCTTAAGTATCGATAAGTTACAGGCCAACGGCCTCGAATTAACTCAGCTCAAAATAAAATCCACCGCCAACAAGGGCATCGTCAAGCTGAATAAATTCACCGGGAAATTGTATGGCGGGAAGATCCGCGCAACAGCCACCATCAATGCGAGCAAAGCCACGCCGATTATTAATTTTCATCAAACAGTAAGTAATGTCTCCATCAAGCCCATCGCCAGGGCCACCGGGGATATTGACTGGATCAACGGCAGCATTAATTTCAACAGCCGACTAAAAACACGCGGCAATACTAATGAGGCCGTGCTGCGACACCTGAACGGGCCGATAAATTTTAGCATCAACAAACTGGTGATTGACGACATCAATCTGGAACACCTGGCCTGCCAGGGTATCGCTCTCGCCAATGGAAAGTCGATGGGCGATGCCAGCAGTAACAGCACCACAGTCAAGGTAGTCAAAGGGAAAATCCAGGTCAGCAATGGGGTGATGAAGATTTCGTCACTCAATGGCGAAATGAACACCATGAACCTGAAAGGACACGGCGCGATCAATCCGATAAAGGAGCGCATGGATATTAAACTTGGGCTGCGCGTAGCCGGCGACCAGATCAACAAAAATTCCGCCTGCCGGGTTAATAGCCGTTACCGGGACATCTACTGGCCGGTGCGTTGCAAAGGGCGCTTCGATGCCAAACCGACCAATTTATGCAAACTGGATGAAGACGAACTGGCCAAAATCATCGGCGATGCCGGCAAAAAAGAACTGAAGAAAAAAGCCAAGGATGAATTGAAAGACCTGTTTAAGAAATGGGGAAAATAACCGATGCCGAATTCATGGCATCGACCTGCCAGCACGTCCACGGCATAATAGCCAGGGCACCTCTGAATAATGGCAAACGCAGAAGCCGTGCCCTAGCTATTTTTCACCGACAGAGAAACCACCATGAGCATCGAACAGGAACTAATGGCACGGAGTGATTCCAGTTGCGAATTATGTAAAGCAAGCTCCGGCCTCACCGTCTATGAAGTACCCCCTGCTACCGATGCCAGCGCAGAGCGCTGCGTGCTCTTATGCGAAAACTGCCACCGACAAATACAAGACCCCGACACCATCGACCTCAATCACTGGCGCTGTCTCAATGAGAGCATGTGGAACCCGATTCCGGCCGTTCAGGTCATGGCCTGGCGACAACTGACGCAATTGTCACAACAGCGCTGGGCCCAGGACCTGCTGGAAATGCTTTTTTTAGAAGAGGACGTACTGGCCTGGGCCTCTGCCCTGCAAGACCACCATGACGAAGAAGGCCAACCCACCCTGGACAGCAACGGCGCGGTACTACAAGCCGGGGATAGCGTTACCTTAATCAAGGATCTCGATGTCAAAGGCGCCGGCTTTACCGCCAAACGCGGCACCGCCGTACGCGGCATATCGCTCACCGGAAACCCCGAGCAAATAGAGGGCCGAGTGAATGGCGTGCGTATTGTGCTGTTAACCAAATTCCTGAAAAAAAGCTAAGCCCCCAACAACCACCCACGAAAATCATCCGCATCATGGGTTCCAATCCTGGACACCCACCCCCGATGACCACATAGCCCTTGCCCCCTCTACCCCGACCTATATACTGCCAAGCTTCACCGCCTGGAAATTAACAATGACCACCCGCGCCAATAACACGCCCTTGCCGATCGGCCTGATTACCAACGCTAACAGTGGCCGCAACCGCAAACAGTTAGCTGACGTGGAGGCCCTGCTGGCCAGGCACCCCCATGTAAGACATGTCATCACTCATCACGCCGATGATGTGGCCGCCGCCCTGCGTGAATTTGCCAAAGAGGGTTTGCCACTGGTGGCGGTCAATGGCGGCGACGGCACCTTGTCGCAGCTGTTAACCGGCTTACTGGGGCGCGATGATTTTCAGCAATGCCCGCTGGTCACCATGATTCCCGGCGGCACCGCCAATATGCATGTGCAGGATATTGGCCGACAGGGTAAGCTGCTGCCGCTGCTGACACAGCTATGCGCTATTACCGAGCAGTCCCTGCCACAGTTGCAGACGGTGACCCGTCCCATCATGCGCCTGCAAACGGCGCCGTCGCAGCCGGCTTTTTATGGCATGTTTTTCGGCACCGGCATTATCATGCACGGCATTGAGTACACCCATGACAAAATTCATTCGCGAGGAATCAACGAAAGCGGCCCGGCGCTGGGGATGATTCGCACCCTGTGGGGGCTGTTACGCAAAGACCCGCAATTTTGCAGCCCCTTCAGTATTGCCCTGCAAATCGACCAGCAGGCGCAGCAAGCGCCGCGGGAAATTTCGCTGATGGTCATCAGTTCACTGGAGCGTTTATTCCTCGGTTTGCACCCCTATTTAGGTGATAACGATGGCGCCTTTCACTGCACTGTCGTTTACGATGGTGCCAGTAAAATACTCCGTACCTTACCGCTGCTGCTGCTGGGGCGGCGCGGTAAATATGCCACCGAAGCCCATGGCTACCAGAGCCAAAAAATCCAGCAGATGTCATTAACATTTGACGGCAGCTTCACAGTTGACGGAGAATTGTACTCAGCCCGCTGCAGTGACGGCCCCGTGCAAATCAGTCATGGCGGCGATATCACCTTCCTGAAGTTACCCCTATGAAGCAACAACACTTAAGCACCCCCGCTCCCGAGTCGCCGGCACTCGACGCACTGATTGACACCCTGCGAGCACGCTACGGCAACGCAGTAAATGCCGTGATGCTGTACGGTTCCTGCCTGCGCAGCGGGGATTTGTTTGACGGACTGGTCGACCTGTACCTGATTGTCGACCGCTATCGCGATGTCTATCCACGGTCACTGAGTCGCCTCTCCAATCAATTATTACCCCCTAACGTCTTTTATATTGAAGTGCCTGTGGGCGAACGCATCGTTCGCTGCAAATATGCTATTTTATCTTCCGCCGCCTTTAAGCGCGGTGTAGCGCATTGGTTTCAATCCTACCTGTGGGGACGCTTTACCCAGCCGACCGCCATCGCCTGGCACCGCGACGACGACAGTCGGCAGCAGCTAGAGCGCAATTTTCACATGGCCACCCGCACCTTTCTTAACAACACCCTGCCGGCACTCCCCGCCCGCGGCAGTGTTCGCGAACTGTGGCGCGACGCCTTGCAACTGAGCTATCGCACCGAATTACGCGCAGAAAAAATTGGCCGCACCACTGAGCTGACCGACAGCGCCATCGATCACTATGTGGCACTCACCATCGCCGCCGCGACGAGCTTGCCGTTCCCACTGCAAATCAACGGCGAGGGCTGTGAAGCTGAATACCAGGCACACATCACCGCGCCCCGCCGCACGCTGGCAAGTATCAGCTGGCCACTAAGGCGGGTGCAGGGAAAGCTACTCTCGATCGCCCGACTGTTAAAAGCCCTGTTTACCTTTGAGGGCGGCCTCGATTACCTGGCCTGGAAACTGGAGCGCCACTCCGGACAAAAGGTAGAGATTCCCGAGCGGGTGCGGCGCTTGCCGTTAATTTTCATCTGGGGGTTAATGTGGCGACTGTACCGGCGCGGGGTGTTCCGATAATGGCGACCGACAATAAGCCCCCGCTGATCTGGCTGGTGATTGGCGACAAGGGTGGCGACAATGCCCAGGTCACAATGGTCAGTAATGCACTGGGGCTTCCAGTAGTGACCAAGACCGTGTTACCCAAACCCCGCTACGTACTCGGCAAACCCTTTTTCAGGCCATCGCTGCATCATCTGGATCTGCAGCGCTCCGATCCGCTGGAGGGCCCCTGGCCCGACCTGATCCTGACCATTGGCCGCCGTCCGGCAATGGCAGCGCTGTGGATTCAAAAACAATCGCAGCAAACAAGCAAAATCGTTTTACTGGGTCGGCCTAAACGTTTTCGCAAACGCTTCTCGCTGATTATTACGCCCTGCCAATACCAGGTACCCGATGACCCACAGCTGCTGCGCCTGAAGCTGCCCTTATTCAGCGTGGACAAGGAAGCCATTACCGCCGAGGGTGCCGCCTGGCAGGCACGACTGGAACAACTGCCCCGACCGATTACCGCGTTAATGGTAGGCGGCAAAACCGACCCCTTTCGCTTCGACGCTGACACCGCCAGGGAACTGATGGCATCAATCAGGGCGGCTACCGCCAACGGCAGCCTGTATATCTCCACCAGCCGCCGTACCGCCCCCGCTGTCACCGACATCATCCGCCAGCAACTACCTGACAACGGCCGCCTGTTCTGCTGGGGCGACGACAACAAGGACAACCCCTACCGCGCCCTGCTATCCCAGGCCGATAACTTTGTGGTCACCGGCGACAGTATTTCAATGATGGTTGAAGTCGCCTTGATGAACCAACCGCTGGCCATTTACCGCCTCCCCCACCAGCGCGGCATACTGGCACGGCTGAAACTGGCCGCCACTGGCTACGGCCCACTGGCGATCATCGTCAAGCCGCTGTTTCGTCTCCTTCAATCACTGGGCCTGGTCGGCTATACCCGGGACCTCACCAATATTCATCGCTACCTCTATGAACAGCAATTGGCGGTCCCTTTTGGTGAAGATTGGCTTGAATCCGGCGGCCATACGGAAAATAATGCACTGGCACCTATTAGCCAGCGTATTCGGCAATTACTCGATGAGTAAAGCCCTCTTGCCCTGACTCAGGTTCAGGCCCAGGCAACACAGGATTTCATTTTGAAATACATTGATCTCAACACCCTGAACAATATCGACACCGATGCCTTTCGCGCGGTGAACCCCTTTCCATGGATTAACCCCCAGGGCTTTTTAACCGACCAGGGCTTGCAAGCGCTCACCGACAACATGCCCGATGTATCCCTGTTCGAATCCCGCTTTGGCTACAATCGTAAAAACAACCAGACCGGCCATAGCCGCTATAGCCTCGAATATGAAGACGGGCTGGCCATTGCCCCGGAGTGGGAGGCGTTTATTCAGGAGCTGCTCAGCCCGGAATACCGCGAGCTGGTCAGCCGCCTGATGGGTACCCGACATATTCGCCTGCGTATGCACTGGCACTACACCCCCAGTGGCTGTGATGTCTCGCCGCACTGTGATTCCCAGGTCAAGCTGGGCTCACAAATTTTCTATATGAACACCCGTGATGACTGGGACGCCGACTGGGGAGGACAAACCGTCATCCTCGATGACCACGGCCGCTTCGCCACCAAATCCAACCCCGCTTTTGCGGATTTTGACCGCGAATGGGTGGCCGAAACCATGGACAACCGCAGCATCATTTTTGGCCGTAAAGGCAACTCCTGGCATGGTGTCAAAGCGATCAATGCCCCCGAGGGAAAACTACGCAAGGTCTTTATCCTGGTCTATGAGGATGCCCATCCGTTTAAATTGTTCAAAAAACGGGCAAAACGCTTCCTCACCGGTAAATCCACCGACATTCAGGCGGAGCGCCGACAAAAACTCTGAAACCGGACCTGCAACCGGGTATTCAGCTAGGCTGAATTAACCCAAACCGGCGCGACAGACTTATTTTCGCCGCCGCTTTACCTTACAATAACCCCGTTTAAGACCCTGACCGAGACTGCTATGCATACTGTGTTAAAAAAGGCCACCCGATTCCTGGTACTGGGCCTGCTGTTCTGGCTTCCCAAGCCCCGCAAGAAACGCCTTGATCGCTGGCTGCGCGGGCGCGAAGAATACCGCAAACTAAAGGCATCTGATGGCGTTGTTATCTCCTTTGGCAAAAGTGGCCGCACCTGGCTGCGGGTAATGATCTCACGCTTTTACTCCTTCAAGCATGGGCTCAATGCCAATATGTTAATGGGCTTCGATAATATGCACCGCCGTAACAAGGCGATTCCCAAGCTGTTTTTTACCCATGATAACTACCTGAAAGACTATACCGGCAACATCGATAACAAAGCTGATTTCTACAACAGTAACGTGCTGCTACTGGTACGCAACCCACTGGATGTCGCCGTGTCACAGTTCTTCCAGTGGAAATATCGCATGCGTCCCGGCAAAAAAGCCCTCAACGACTACCCCGATCACAACAGTGATATCGCCATTTATGACTTTGTGATGCACCCGGGCGTGCTACCAAAAATTATCGACTATCTCAATTTGTGGGCAAGCGAATCCAGCAACATCAAAAGCTTACATATTATTCGCTATGAAGATATGCGCGGCAAAACGGGTGAGGTGCTGGAGGGCGCGCTGCGTTTTCTCGACAGTGACCCCAGCCCGGAAGAAATCGAGGAGTGTGTCAGCTTCTCCTCGGTGGAGAATATGCGCAAAATGGAAGAGAAAAATGCCTTCTGGCTTAGCGGCAGCCGAATGAAGGCCAAGGACAAGAACAACCCCGACTCCTTCAAGGTCAGGAAGGCAAAAGTGGGCGGTTACCGCGATTATTTTGATGATGATCAAATCAACACGCTGAAAACCCTGGTTAATGAGCAGCTAGACCCGTTATTTGGCTATACAATGGACGCCTGATTTTAATCATCGGGCGCAACAGTCGCCGTTAATTTTGATACTATCGGCTTCGTGCCCCACCCAAGAGTGAGAGAATCATGGATTATTGCGTCTTCATCCAAACCAATCACAAGCAAATACTTGGCGCCAAAGTTGCCGAGTATGCCCTGCGCCGCTACTCCAAACACAACGACCAGTTTGATATCAAAATCATGGACACCCGCGATTACCCGTTTTTCGCTGCCCGTGAAGGCCAGATGTACCTGCGCGACACCCTGCAGCGCGTTTGGCTAAACGAAGATTTACAGTCCTTCACCCCGACCCGTTTCATGCCCCCGGAACTGATGGGCTATAAAGGCCGCGCCGTGGTCATCGACCCCGACGTTTTTACCTGTGTCGATATCTGGGATCTGCTCAACATGGAGATGCAGGGCAAGGCGGTGATGTGCCGCAAGCGCAGTGGCGCCAAAGGCCTGGTCGATAAAGCCTGGGCCACCAGTGCCATGTTACTCGACTGTGAAAAACTCAAGCACTGGCAGGTCGAAAAACAGTTCAACGCCATGTTCGATGACAACTACGACTATATGCGCTGGGTCAGCCTGCACAATGAAGCCGCCGACACCATCGGCCTGATCGACCCACACTGGAATGACTTCGACAAGTTTTCCCTCGATACGAAAATGCTCCATACCACGCGCCGTAAAACCCAACCCTGGAAATCCGGCCTGCCCGTTGACTGGCGTCCAGCAGAGAAGTTTCGCTTGTTCCCGCCACTGGCCTGGCTGATGCGTGCACGCCGAAAATTCTTCGGCGAGTATGCCTTTCTCGGTGATTACAAAAAGCACCCTGACCAAAACCAGGAAAATTTCTTCTTTGGCCTGGTCAAGGAAATGCTCGACAAGGGTCTGGTGTCCGAAGATTTCGTGAAACAGGAAATGGAGCAAAATCACGTTCGCCACGATGCTTTCGAGGTGGTCAGCAAGGTACCCGATCTTCCTCCGGCACCTGCACACCCCCTAAGCGCAGCAGTATAGATAGCAATCTTCCTTTTTATGTTAGCGGAGAATAAAAAGTGAAATATCTTAATCTCCCTATATTGAAGAGTATTGACGCTACCGCTTTTCAAAATGCAAACCCCTACCCCTGGGTTAACCCCCAGGGGTTCTTAACTGAGGATGGATTTGAAAAGCTTACCGCTAACATGCCTGCGCTATCCCTGTTCGAAAAATCCTTTGGTTATGCCCGCAACTACAATCAGCCCGCCCATGACCGCTACATTCTTGAGTACCAGAAAGACACGCCCGTACCCGAACCATGGCAAGAACTGATAAAAGAGATTCAAGGTAAGGAATACCGCCACTTAATCAAAAAAATGTTTGGCACCCGCTTTTTCAAGCTGCGCCTGTACTGGCACTACACGCCACAAAAATGTGCCGTTTCGCCTCACTGCGACTCCAGCCTAAAATTGGGTACGCAATTATTTTATATGAACACGGCGGCTAACTGGGATCCGCAATGGGGAGGCCAAACCGTTGTCCTCGACGATAATGGCAAATTTGAAAGAACCAGCAGCCCCAACTTCGACGACTTTGACAGTGAAATTGTTGCCCAAACGATGGGCAATCGTAGTTTTATCTTCGGCAGAAACGGTAACTCATGGCATGGCGTTCGACCCATTACCGCACCGGAGGGGAAACTTCGACAGGTGTTTATTGTGGTCTTTGAAGATGCCAGCCCATTATTGGTAGCCACAAAACGCTTGAAGCGTTTAAAGAAAAAAATATTTAGCACAAACTTATAGTAGCTTGAGCCTACTCAAGTAAGCTCAATGGCTAGAAGTTTTTATTTCGAGTGTCTCGCCAAGGCGACGTTTCCCTGCGTAGTAATACGCCACCACTAAACTAACCGGCAACCAGAAATACAGCCAATGCTCCCTGGGCCGGGTAATGAGCCGGTCCTGGTAGGGAATCAGGCAAATAAAGCCGCAAATCAGCAGGGCAAACAATAGCGACTCGCCCTTAACGTAGAGCTTTCCCGCTTGCCATAAAGCCCCTCCCCATAAGAGTAAAAGTAACACCAGGGCAATTAACCCGCCATCCCTGTATGTGGCCAGTATTTGGCTGTGCGCATGACCGTGCTCTACCGCGTATTGCCCAGCCATGGTGGTGCCTGTCGTCGATAAAAACCCTTTACCAAAGAGCCAACTATCACCCACCTTATCGATTGTATACTGCCAGATATCAGGACGATAAGACCAGCCGCGGTTCATAATCCACGTTTCCCAGTAATCCGGGTTTAAAAGAAAGAACAGACCCGTCAGCAAGCCCAGAACAACAAAAGACTTTATGTAGGATCGTGACAGCAAGATTAGCAGGCCAACTGAAAAAGCAACAATGGCACCCCGAGCCTGGCTAAACAATAAGGCTGATACAATAATAATGGCCATTGATACATAAATTGCCCTGGCTCTGTCGGTCACATTTAAGGTGGCAAAGTAGCAAGCCAACAGTGCAAAAAAAGCATAGGCACATGAGGCTTTGGTGGGGCTATCCATTCTGCCAAAATAGAATAAACGGGTATCGGGAAAGGGCGCATTCCAATAGGTAATAAACGCCGAAATAATGGAAAAAACAACTGCAAACACGACGACAGCTCTAAAAATAGCATCAAACTTTTGAGGGTACCACTTATAGGCCAGCACCACAGCAACAGGAAAACATAAGGTCACTACTGTGTGCCACAGGGCAAACCTGATACCCGTGAAATCAATATGCTCTGACCAGAAAGTCGACAGGAACATATAACAGCAAAACACCAGCAGGCACTTAAGCACGAAGTTACTTCGATACAGATCAACAACGGCCTGCCAATTATAGGCCAAGGGGATAAGCACCAGAACGTAATAAAGCTTAGCGTGGCTGGACGCACTGGGCATAAAAAAATAACCCGTGATAAAAAGCCCGAAGCCCCACAGAAGATACTCTTTACTGCTCGCCGTTAACAAACGCTGTTTTGCTCCTGAGACCCAACTACCTTCCATCTATTTTCCCTTGTATACGCCCGATCGACTGTTTAATTATTAGCCAGCCAGAATAAGACGCTTATTATACTGCCAGATCCGCCGCATAGCCTAGCAGGCTATGCGGCAACATTGCTGGACAATGAAATTTGTCCGGCCTAAGCTTGGCAGGCTTGTGGCTCTCGCCTGCTTGTTGAGCTCAGCTCCAAACCGCCACAAAAACCCAAAAGACCAGACATTGCTGGAACTGACTAAACATGACACCAAGCGAATTGCTCAAAAAGCTACCCTCCAAAGTCAGCACAAAGCTGGCAAAATTAAAAAACACCATTTTTGCAAGCCTACTCGAGAGGAAGGTTATCGTTCGCCACCAGGGCAAAAAAATCTTCTCGATGCGCAATTACACCTGGACCACAGAAAAACGTGCACGAACCTTTGAGACCAAGGAACCAGAAACGCTTCGCTGGATCGATGGATTTTCTAATGACGAAACATTGATGGACATTGGTGCCAATGTGGGTATTTACACGCTTTATGCCGCTTACCGGGGCCATAAAGTTGTCGCCCTTGAGCCCGATGCGCTTAACTTCGCATTATTGAACCTGAACATAAAGGATAATAATTTCAGTGAATTAAGCACTGCATATCCATTTTCCCTGCACAGAGACTCAGTGATAGCTGAACTGCATATGCAGGATTATAATTGGGGCGGCTCACAAAAATCATTCGGGCGCAGTGTGGACTGGCAAGGCAAGCCGTTTACTGCCTCATTCAGCCAAGGCAGCGCCGGTATCAGCGTCGATGAATTTGTAGCGAAAACAGATAATTGTCCCGATCACATAAAGATAGATGTTGATGGTAATGAAACGCTGGTACTGGAAGGTGCACCAAAAACCCTGGCCAATCCGAAACTTAAAAGCATACTGATAGAGCTTTATTCCGGCCATGAAGAATATGAACACTGTATAGAATTAATCGCCAATGCCGGGTTCACCTTAAATGAACGCGTTGGCTGGGCGAAAAAAGCCAGGAAAAATCATACCGCCACAGAAAATCATATTTTTTTTCGCACCCCGGCCAAACCAGCAGCATTAGAAAAATAATGCCTGGACACGCTCCGCAGCCCTGGCCAGGTCATCAACCCGGGCAACATCCTTAACTGTATTGCCAAGCGCTGATTCATTTAACATCCGCGCCCTGCCCGTCGCCACTAACGCATATTGAATTTTTCCGACATCGCGGCGCATTCTTTTCGGCCCAATTTTCATCGCAAGCCGATGAACCAGCGCATTGAAACGGTAATTGGACCAGTAACACCACCAGGGTAGAGCCCGATTGGAAAAATTATAAATATGAAGCGGTTTGCCTGTGGCGGCGGCCTCGGTCAGCATCGACATGCTTTCAGCTGTCACCACAAAGCTATCGGCCAAGCCAAGATAAGCGAGATAAGGGTTGCGCATATCACTCTCGTGCCAGCGGTAAAAAAACGAAGGCACATTAATTTCCCGCTCAAAGGCGTGATAAGCGCTAGTCGGGGTCCGGGCGCTGGAACTGATTAATAGTGAGGCCTGTTGGCTGCGTGCCAATTGATTCACCAGCTGACCCATTTTTTTAGCGCTCGCAGCACTAAAGGTGTAAGGCCCGCTATTGCCTCCCAATAACACCGCAATATAAGGCCGAGGAAAGGCCTGCAACTGCTGCTGCCACTCTGTAACCGACTGATTTATTTTTTCCTCATCGACACGGTGCAGGGGCAACTGGTTATGCAAGATATTTTCCTTTTCCGGCAAAAAATACTGCGGCGTTGTCACCAGCAGATCAAATACCTCCAGCGCTGCCCAGGGACGCCCCATATGCACCAGCCGACTGACGCCCCCCGATTGTTGTTTAATCCAGCGCGCCACCGGTTCATTGCGGCGGCCCGCACTGATAACCAACTCGGGCCAGGGCGCTGACAGCTCGCTGGAATGCTGCGGTTTAATGCCCGCGAGCGTCACCCCCAATAGGCGGTTACTGAGAATTTCAAAGCGGCGATAGACAAAGTGCTTACGCTCATACGGCCACCCCAGCTGATCCGCCAGCGCGAGCACCTGATTATTATCCCCGGCCTTATGACCGAGCAACACCCACACCCGCGGCGGCTTACTTTGCATTGACCCTGCCTTCACAAACTGAAAAGCGGTAAAGCCCGAAGCCACGATTGGCCATAGACATTCCCCCCAAAATCCCAATAATACATGAGCAAGCCGAACTTGGAACCGACGCGTTGATTATTGATCGTTATCTATCCTATGAAATCCTCCGCCCTTTCATTGTCGGCATGGGATTACTGGTGGTTATTTTTACCGGCTACAGTGCGTCAATACAACTGGGGCAAGTAGAAAGTGGCGCTATTCCGATCAGCTCAGCCATTAGCCTGATTCTACTCAATACACTGGTTTCACTGGAAGTACTGTTACCGACAGCCCTGTATTTTTCAGTGCTGACATCAATCACCCGGCTTTACCGCGACTCGGAAATGATCTCCCTGCGCGCCGCCGGTGTCAGTGAACTGCGAATTGTAGGCTCGGTGTTTAAATTATCGATAGCGGTGGCCGTAATAGTCGCCGTAATCTCTATACTGGGCAGACCCTGGGCCTACCAGAAGACCTATCAACTCGAATTCGAGGCCTTGTCCGAGTTCGATCTGCTGGAAACGGAAACCGGACAATTTATCAATATGGCGAACAGTGGCTATGTACTGTTCGCCAAGGGTATTGATAAGGATAAGGGCCTGCTGCTGAATGTTTTCCTCAGCCGCAGTGATGAAAAAGGCAGCGAACTGATCTATGCCAAACAAGCCAAATTACCCTCGGTGGAATTAGGCGCCAAACCGGTGGCAGAATTTTATGATGGCTATATTTATTCCCTGGACCGCAACGGCCAGCGCGATGTCACTAACCGTTTCAACCACCTGACCATTCACCTTGCTGTTCGCGAAGAGGAAAAGCGCTATCACCGTAAGGCCGAGCCCACCGCCACCCTGCTGAACTCAAGCCGACCGAAGGACATCGCTGAATACCAGGCGCGTATTTCCTCACCCCTGGCCACGGTGATTCTGGCCATGCTCGCGGTGCCATTGGGCAGAACCGGTACCCGACAAACACGCTTTGGCAGTTTTTTTATTGCCGTTGTGGTCTATGCCGCCAGTCTTAGCCTTGTCGGTGTCGTGCGTAACTGGCTGGAGCAAGGCAGCATCGGCCCCACACCGGGCATGTGGGCGGCCTATATTCCCCCCGCCCTGCTGCTTATCGTCCTGCTCAACAGCCAGCAATTACAAAAGTTGAAACGCTCATGAGCCTGCTCGATCGCTTTATTGCCGCTAACCTCGCCCGGGGCTGGCTGACGGTGGCGGTGGTGCTCGCTGCCATTTTTGGACTGATCAGCTTTGTCGGTGAACTGGAACGGGTGACGGGAGGCTACACACCGGGCGATGCCTTTCGCTATACCGCCCTCACCCTGCCTAAACTCATTCTCGAATTATCACCGGTGATCGCGTTGCTGGGCACACTGATTGCCCTGGCCACCATGGCAAAGAACAATGAGCTGACCATTATCTGGTCAGCGGGCGTGTCCATCCAACGCTTTTTGCGCAGCGTTGCCATCCCCTCGCTCATCCTCATGCTAGCGATTATTTTAGTTGCCGAATACATTGCCGCCCCACTCAACCAGCGGGCGGAAGCCGAGCGCACTATCCTGCGCAGCGGCACAGCTAACCTGATCAAGGGGCAGGGGCTGTGGGCAAATAACGGTCTGCGCTTTTCCAATGTGCGCTCTTTCCGCCTCGGCCACATCCCCGAAGGCATTGATATCTACCAGTTTAATGATGACGGCCAACTGATCAGCGCATTACATGCCAACCATGCCAGGATTCAGGCCAACCGAAAATGGATGCTCTACGATGTTCACTACAAGGAATTAATTGACGGTATCCTGCGAACTCGCCACCTGGATCAACTGGAACGAGGGCCGTTCTGGTCTGAGCGAGAACTGCCCGGGCTATCATTGCAAAACTCGGGCATGCGACTTTCCGATCTTTACACCTATTTCAAGCATTTGAAATCCACCGACCAACCCTATGCCCGCTATGAGCTGGCCTTCTGGAAGCTGGCCTTTTTACCCCTCGCTGTCGGTGCCATGATTCTATTGGCAACCCCGATTGGTACCGGCTTGGGCACACAACGCGGCAGCAGTTTTGAATTGCGCCTGGCACTGGGAGCGATTATTGGCATCCTGTTTTATTTGGGCAGCCCGATTATCCATACATCAGGCTCCCTGTTAGCCATCAGCACACCCTTCGTCGCCGCCCTTCCCGTTTTATTGTTATTAAGTTTGAGTGCCTATCTTTTTTTGAGAAAATCATAAAAATAGCCGCCGTTAATAAACTGCAATCAATTTGTGAGCGACTGGCTAACCATGCATAATGCAACTCAAACTTACTGAGCCGACATCCCCCACCGCTTATGCGATTAATGCTTGCCTTTTTCCGCGCTCACCCGGCACGATCAACCGTCATGCTGATCGCCATCTTACTGGCGGGCGTTGCCGAGGGGCTGGGCTTATCCACCTTGCTGCCCATTCTCAATATCGCCGTCAAGGATGATTCTCTCGCCGTCATTCCCGGTGCCGCCCTCGAACAACAAAATGCCTTTGAAGAAAACGTCGTCTCGGCACTGACATCGGTAGGCCTGGACCCAACACTGGGCATTCTGTTACTGCTGATGGTGGTCGGTGTCACCTTCAGGAATATTTTATTACTGTTAGCTGAGCGGCAGGTAGGTTATACCGCTGCCCATGTTGCCACTGAATTGCGACTGGATATGTTGCGGGCGATTATGCGCTGCAAGTGGGAATACTATATTCATCAACCCATCGGCAAATTAACCAACTCACTGGCCACGGAAGCCTCTCGTTCATCCCAGGCATTTATCCAGGGCTCAACCGCACTCATTTATTTTATTCAAGCGCTGGTCTATGGTGGTATTGCCCTGGCCGTGGACTGGCAAGCCACCCTCGTCAGCTTAAGCATTGGCGGCGTCATTGTGCTGATCTCACATTCCCTGGTCACCATGGCGCGCCGCGCCGGTAAAAAACAGACCCAGCTGCTGAGCTCACTGATGGCGCAGCTAACCGACACCCTGCAATCGGTAAAACCGCTGAAAGCAATGGCCAGGGAAACCTCCGCCGATGCCTTGCTAACGCATGAGACCGAACGACTCAACAAGGCGTTGCGCAAGCAGGTCTTTAGCAGCGCGTTACTCGGTGCCGTCCAGGATCAAATGTTCACCATGTTAATTGCCGCCGGTATCTTTATCGCGCTCGCGTACATCAACATGCCCTTTTCAACGGCAATCGTGCTGGTGATTGGCATCGGCCGCATGCTGTCTTTTTTTGGCAAGGTACAAAAGCAGTACCAGAAAATGGCTATCAATGAGAGCGCATTCTGGTCGCTAAAAGCAACCATTGCCGAAGCCGAAGTCGAAAAAGAAAAACTCGGTAGCGGCACCGCACCGCAACTCAAACAAGCAGTGAAACTCGATAATATTTGTTTCAATTACGGTGATAAAAACGTATTCAATCATCTAAACATCGAGTGCCTTGCCGGACAGCTAACAACCATTATCGGACCTTCCGGAGCAGGCAAGACCTCGTTAATCGACCTGGTTATCGGTTTGCTCTGGCCACAACAAGGCCAGATTACTATCGATGGCGTCCCCCTGGAAAAACTGGACACCCGCCAGTGGCGCTCATTAATTGGCTATGTTCCCCAGGAAAACGTACTGCTGCACGACAGTATTGAAAACAACGTTACCCTGGGCGATGAGACACTGGGCGGCGAAGCAACCATCGCTGCGCTGAAAGCAGCCGGCGCCTGGGAGTTTGTTTCACAGTTAGCCGAGGGCACCCACCACATCGTCGGCGAACGCGGCGGCAAACTGTCCGGCGGCCAACGGCAACGCATTATGATTGCCCGTGCCCTGGTTCATAAACCACGGTTATTGATTCTCGATGAGGCTACCAGCGCATTGGACCCAAAAAGTGAACAAGCCGTTCGTGAAACTATCGAACAATTGCGCGGACAACTCACCATCCTCGCCATCTCCCACCAAACGACGCTGGTTGAGGCCGCCGACCGCGTGTATCAATTACAGGATGGCAAGGCGGAGAAGATAAAAGGCTAGTCGGACTCCGCAGACAGCGAATCGCTTTAGAATAATGCCTTAATCCGGCTCACCGCCCGACTCAGGTCAGCCACAGGCTCGACGGCTTGATCGGTGAAGGCCTCACCCAGCCAAACCGCCCGATCACTGTCAATCAAGCGCTGGTGAACCAGGGTAATATCCCGGCTTAAACGCTGTGCCCCCCAGCGCATCAACGCCCCATAGAGCAACGCCGTCAGGCGAAAATCATTACCCTCATCGCGCAGAGTATTGGGCTGGCGCATGGCATATTTACCGGCACCGGGGTCAAACATATACACCGGCTTACCCGTTGCACAGGCCTCTGATAACATTGAAATACTGTCAGCGCTCACCACCACCGCGTCGGCAAGACCCAGATAGCCATAATAAGGGTTATCACTATCACCCGCTCGCCAGCGATAAAAGTGCTGCGGCACCGCTTGCTCACTAGCAAGAATGTCTATCGCCTCCGGTGGCGTACGCGAACTGCTTGAAATCAACAATGAACCGCCCATTTCCTTAGCCAGCGCGGTACTCATCGCCACCAACCGCGAGGCTGCCTTGGCACCGAAGGTAAAAGGACCACTGTTGCCCCCCGCCATCACCGCGATATAAGGCCGCGGCAAATGCTTAAATGCCGGCTGCCAGCGCTGGGCCTGGGCCTGCAGAAAATCGCCGTCGATACTGTTGAGGGTCAAATCGTTCTGTAATACATTGGCGTGCGGGGGCAAGCGATACTGGGGGGTGGTCACCACCAGGTCAAAATAATCGCTGTCGGCCCAGGGCTTGCCGATATGAACAATCCGCGTACGGCCACCGGATTGGCTTTTTATCCATCGACACACCGGCTCATTACGCAACCCCGATGTCAGCAGCAAATCGGGCCAGGGGGCTGTCAGGGCGTCCGATTGCAGCCGTTGAACACCGCGTAGATCATCGCCCCGAAACAAATTGCTGCGCCACTCCATTTTCTTATAACTGAGGGTTTTGACCTCATAGTGCCATCCCAGGCCCTCTGCCAGTGCCAGCACCTGGGTTAATTCCCCCTGCCGATAAGGCGCAATGACCCATACCGCAGGTTCAGCAGCTATGGCGATACTATTTGGGGAGGGAGCGGCTTTCACTGTATGCAGCAGCGGGACAATTGACCCGCTAATTTAGGTAACCTATAATCGCGAAAATTTAAATCTAAACCTTTGCCCGAATTAACGCAAGGTACATCCCCCGCTTATGTCTGATTACCAAGCTCATCTATCCCGTATTTTTGAAGTATTACAGCCCTATGTTCCTGAAGGTGAAGAGCTGAATGAACAAAGCGAGCTGGTCGCCGATCTGGGCCTAAGCTCCATCGACGTCATGGAAATGATCGTGGAAATTGAAGATTTCTTCGATATATCTATCCCCCTTAACATTCTCCCTGACATTTCAACGGTGGGTGATCTCGCGAAAGCGATTGGGAATATAAACTAAACATGAGTTTGTTTGATAAATTCCAGCCAATGATCGATATGCGCGCCGAACTCGCAGAGATCGGTGTGATGCCCTTTGGCCCGGTGACGGAAAAACTGTTTTCCGCAACCGAGGGTATTGTTAATGGCAAACATGTCATTCTCGCCGGCACCAACAATTATCTTGGCCTGACCTTCAATCCCGACTGTATTTCCGCCGCTCAACAGGCCGTGGCCGAGCAAGGCACGGGCACTACCGGTTCGCGGATGGCCAACGGCACCTTCAGTGATCATCTGCTGCTGGAGCAGGAACTGGCGGATTTTTTCGGCGTTAATCACGCCATTGTTTTTTCCACCGGCTATGCCGCCACCATGGGTATGTCTGCCACGTTGGCCGGGCCGGGCGATGTTATTCTGCTCGATGCCGACAGCCACGCCAGTATTTACGATGGTGTCATGCTCAGTGGCGCAGAAGTCATTCGCTTTCGCCACAATGACCCCGCCGACCTGGACAAGCGCCTGCGTCGATTGGGTGAGCGGGCAAAAGAAGCACTGGTGATCGTTGAAGGCATTTACAGTATGGGCGGCGATCAATCGCCACTGGCTGAAATCGCCGCGGTAAAACGCAAATATGGCTGCTACCTGATGGTCGATGAAGCCCATTCCCTGGGCATGATCGGTGAAAATGGTCGCGGCGTTGCCGAGTCCGAGGGCGTGGAAGCCGATGTCGACTTCATCATTGGCACCTTTAGCAAAAGCCTCGGCGCTATTGGCGGCTATTGCGTAAGCAATCACCCCGAACTGGAAGCGATTCGCTTTACCGTCCGCTCCTATATTTTCACCGCCTCCTCTTCGCCGGCGGTGATTGCCTCATCAAGGGCGGCCCTGCGCATTATCAAACAGCAGCCGGAGCTACGCACCCGCTTGTGGGACAACGCCAACCAGCTCTATGACGGGCTGAAGGCACTGGGTTTGAAAGTAGGCCCCCAGGCCAGCCCCGTGGTCGCAGTGACCATCGAAGACCGTGCGCAGGCCATCAGCTGGTGGACTCAATTATTTGATCTCGGCGTCTATGTCAATTTAGTCGTGCCCCCCGCATCGCCCTCTGTTCACAGCTTGCTGCGTTGCAGTGTAAGCGCGGCGTACAGCAGCGAGCAGGTTGAAAAAATCATTAGCGCCTTTACCACACTCGTCAACACTACACCCGTCAACAACGCAGGCTAAATACCGTGGACAAACTTAAAATTACCGGCAACGGCCCACTTAAAGGCGAAATTGAAATTTCCGGCGCAAAAAATGCCGCCCTGCCACTGATTGCCGCGTCCCTGCTCACCAGCGACCCGTTGCAACTGACCAATATTCCCGAGCTGCGCGATATCAATACCATGCTCCGGCTACTGGAGCACCTGGGTTGTAAAACCACCAATAACGGCCATGAGCTGGTCATTCATAGCGCGGGCCTCAATTGCCACGATGCCCCCTATGACCTGGTTAAAACCATGCGCGCCTCGATTTTGGTACTGGGGCCACTGCTGGCTCACTTTGGCGAGGCCGATGTTTCGCTGCCTGGCGGTTGTGCCATCGGCTCGCGCCCGGTCGACCTGCACATCGAAGGACTGATAATGATGGGCGCCGAGATAGAAATTAAAGAGGGCTATATCAAAGCCAAGGCCTCCCGTTTGCACGGCGCCCGTATTTTCTTTGATATGGTGTCGGTTACCGCCACCGAAAACCTGATGATGGCCGCGGCGCTCGCCGATGGTGAAACGGTACTGGAAAATGCCGCTCGCGAGCCCGAAGTCGTCGACCTCGCCAACTGCCTGAATGCCATGGGCGCCAAGATCACCGGTGCCGGCACCAGCATGATTACCATTCAAGGTACTGAAAAACTGCATGGCGCCGAATATAAAATCGCCCCCGACCGCATCGAAACCGGTACCTTTTTAGTCGCCGCCGCCACCACCCGCGGTAAAGTAACCCTGCTCAATACCAATCCCCAGTTCCTGGATGCGGTGATTGAAAAACTGCGCCTTGCCGGTGCCGAAATAAAAACCACCGAGGATACCATTACCCTCGATATGCAGGGCCACCGACCCCGGGCGGTAAACATTACCACCGCACCCTATCCGGCTTTCCCCACCGATATGCAAGCACAGTTTGTCGTGCTCAATGCCACTTCACACGGCATGGCAACGGTCAGGGAGACCATTTTTGAAAATCGCTTTATGCACGTTCCTGAATTGAAGCGCATGGGTGCTGACATCGAACTGCGCGGCAATACCGCCATTGTCGGCGGCGTCGACGAACTCAAAGGTGCACAGGTTATCGCCACCGATCTGCGCGCCTCAGCCAGTCTGGTCATTGCTGGTATGACCGCCATAGGTGAGACGGTGATTGATCGTGTTTATCACCTGGATCGCGGCTACGAAAAAATCGAGCAGAAGCTGGCCTCGATTGGCGCCAATATTATCCGCATACCCGGTGCGGGCTAACCCCGATGCCTCAAGCAGCGCATAAATGGTCGGCGCAAGCCGGCTTTGCTGATGGCAACCCACCGTGACCACAGACAACAGCTACTGCTTTGCCCAACTCTCCGACCCCCACCTGTCAACACTGGATAATGTACGCTGGCATCAACTGCTCAGTAAACGCGTGCTGGGCTATATTTCCTGGCGCAAAAATCGCCGCATTGAACACCGCAGCGAGGTGCTGGACGCGCTGCAACACGACCTGCAACAAGACCGACCCGACCACCTGCTGGTAACCGGTGACCTGACGCATATTTCCCTGCCCGATGAATTCAAGCAGGCCAGGCGCTGGCTGGACGCCCTCGGCCCGCCAACCGAGGTCTCGGTAATCCCCGGCAACCACGATGCCTATGTGCGGGTTCCCTGGCAACAGGGCCTGGCTCACTGGCAGGATTACATGCGTTCCGATGACGATGCCGACGCCACCGGCCCGGCGTTGTTTCCCAGCCTGCGCATTCGCGGCCCCGTTGCCTTTATTGGCTTATCCACGGCAGTCCCGGCACCGCCACTGCTCGCCACCGGCCGCCTTGGCAAGGCTCAACTACAACGTTTAAAGACGCTGCTCAATGAAACCGCTGAACAGGGTTTGTTCAGGGTGGTTTTTTTACATCACCCCCCCGTTCCCGGCCAGGAAAAATGGCGCAAGCGTTTAACCGATGACCATGCTTTCTGTAAAACATTGGCTGAATGCGGTGCCGAGCTGGTATTGCATGGGCACATGCATCGCCCGATTGATAATCAAATTGAAATCCCCGGCGGCCACATTCCTGTATTTGGCATACCCTCATCCTCCGCCATCGGGCAAAAACCCGGTCGCGCCTCACAGTATTTTCGTTACCAGATAGACAAGCAGGACAGCCACTGGCAGCTCCAGGTGCATGTGCGCGCTTACGATGCGGCAACGGGGACATTTAAGGCAAAAAGAAATTTCTCACTCACCCTGCCGCAAAAATCCTCAGCGGGGTAACACCCGCGATAGGGAAAAGACGGAATGCGAGAGTAATAACCGGTGCTTAGCGGGCCTGCGCTTCAATTCTTTTTTTAATCGCCGTGTAATCATCCACAGAATCCACATCCACAGCGGCCTCGGCATAGGGCAGGATCACCGCGGCCAGCTTCAAGCCAAAGCGTTTGGATAATAATTTCATCGCCCGCTCCAGGGTCAGGGTACCCAGCGTATACTCGATGACCGCACGCCAACCCAATAGCTTGATAATTCGCAGCGGGCTTTTACGCTGCGCTTCTACCTGACGCCACAGGTCAGCCGCTTTGCGTCCCTCCGGGGTCAGGAAGCCAAACAAATTACAGCCACAAAACTCGCCCTCTTTAAACCGGGATACGGTTTTTTTCAGCTCGGGAAAAGCTTCCTTTACTAGCGAATAAGGTGCCAGGCCGATGGTCACATCCGCGCCCTTTGCCATGCTTTCAGTGCAAAAGTGCTTGAGCATGTCATCATTCAAGTAAATATGATCCGCCGTGGTCAACAGCACCGCTTGCTCAGCGGGCAATTGCTGTAATGCCTGGTAAGCGCTGGTGCTCGGCGTGGCCTCTGGCGGTTGCCACTGCGCATCGCCTGCAGCGATAAACGCCGTGATGGCCGGCTGCTGTTGCAGTAATTTCTCGGCAGGGCCGGAAACAATAATGCCAGAGATCGCCGCCGAGCTTTTTAATGCCCTCAGCACGCGCAACAGCATCGGCTCTCCTGCCAGTTCAATCAACGACTTGCTCCCCGCTCCGGTTAACGTCAACAGAGGGTCGGCCTTGCTGCGGTCACCCGCCAGCACAATGGCTGTAAATAATTTATTCATCACAGGGTCTTTTCATATATCCGGTAGCGTTTATAAATTTTTCCACCAATGACTTCGATAATATTGCGCATACCCTCATTGCCTTCGAGTATCCACGACATTTCTACATTGCTGACGCCGCGCTTGATTAATGGCTTTCTCACTTCATCAATCACCATAAAGGCCAGCGTCGGGCCCAGCCGGGTATGCTGGTATTCCTTGCGCACCCCCATTAGCGGTATTCTGGCCGAGCTCGGGAATTTGACTTTTAAACGCCACAACAGCTTTGCCCAGCCAAAGGGCAACAAGCGTCCATTCAAATCCCGGGCGGCTTCATTCACATTGGGCATGGCAACAATAAAGGCCACCGGCTCACCATCCAGCTCGGCAATTTGAATCATCTCATCGGGCATTAACAGCGTCATCATTTCACCGATGTCCTTAAACTCCGCATCGGTCCAGGGCACATAACCCCAATTGTCGGACCAGGCATCGTTAAAAATATCCCTGATCACGCCAAGATCCTGCGCTAGCTGCTTGCGATTGAGCGGTCGCACCTTGATTCTTTTTGAGGCCCGCTTGGCCAGACTGGCCATGACCCTGGGTACCTCGAAATCAGGATGAATATCATAGGCCAGCAGCTCCTGGGCTGGGCTATAGCCCGCCGCCTCCACCAGCGAACCGAGGTAGGGCAGCGAGTGCCCCATCATGATTTGCGGCGGTGTGTCAAAACCCTCCACCAATAACCCCACCTCCTCGTTAATCGACAAATTGAGCGGGCCACAGACCCGGGCCATGCCCTGTTCGCGCAACCAGTTCTCCGCCACGGCAAATAATGCCTCGGTTGTTTGCGGGTTTTTTTCCGACTCGATCATGCCAAAATAGCCGGTATTATCCCCATAACGCTGTTGGTGAAGCTGGTCTACCTGGGCGCTGATACGCCCCACCAACTGACCGTCCCGCCTCGCCACCCAGCCCTGCCAGCGGGCATGCTCAAAAAACGGGTTCTTGTCCACATTCAGCCGTTGCTTGATCTCAAAGCGCAATGGCGGCACCCAATGGGGATCGTCACCATAGAGCATCCATGGCACATCGATAAAATCATTAATGGAGGCTAACTGGCCAACCGCATCAATCTGTAGCCCAGCGGGCGAATTCTTGCTCATTTTGTCGGTATTCCGCACTGATTTCCGAGTAAAAACATGGCGCTAACGGGCTCTACGCAAAAAGCTGGAATTTATAATTCCGGCTAATATATCCCATTCGCGCTTTTCCTAGTATGATATGCCACCTGTCAAAGCGTATTTTGTCTGGTAGCCGAATCTTATAGCTTATCCAGACATAAAGAAAATATTGCTTAATCATTCATTCCTATAACAAAGGGTTATTCTGGTTTGGATTTGGAACAAACACCGACACTCAACGACCTGAAACCCCGAGCGGCTAATTTCGCGACTCTTTCTGAGGCGTTGGATTATGCAGCCAAGGGCGATACCGGGACTAATTTCTACTCTGGTCGCGGCGAACTCTACGAAGTCATGAGTTACGCCCAGCTGCGTACGGATGCCATCAACCTGGCTCGTAAAATGTTAGCTGAAGGGCTGAATACCGGCGACCGCGTGGCCATTCTTGCGGAAACCAATGCTGACTTTTTACGCTTCTTTTTTGCCTGCCAATACGCCCGACTGGTACCAGTAGCGTTACCGGCACCGGTCAATCTTGGCGGCCATATCGCCTACGAATCCCAACTGCGCAACCTGCTGGAAAACAGCCAGGCCGATATAGCCCTGTCTCCCCCGGGCTATCTATCTTATTTAAAAGAAGCCAGCAAAGGGCTGGAGCTGAAAAAAGTCGCCAGCTATGACGAATTCAAGGCATTGCCCGAGGACGACAGCATAACGCTCACCCCCTCACAACCAGAGGACGTGGCCTACTTCCAGTACACCTCCGGCAGCACCCGTTTCCCGCGTGGCGTGGTGATTAACCAGTCAACCATCATGAACAACCTGCAGGGCATGATTGAACACGGTCTGCAAATACGTAGCGACGACCGTTTCTTTTCCTGGTTGCCGCTATACCACGACATGGGCCTGATTGGCCTGGTATTAGTGCCCATGGCCTCCCAATGTTCGGTGGACTACCTCGATACCCGCGAATTCGCCAAGCGGCCGCGCATGTGGTTACGCCTGATGTCTCGCACCAAGGCAACCATTTCATTCAGCCCCTCCTTTGGCTATGAGCTGTGTACACGCCGCTTGCGTTCGGGAGAAGCCGAAGAACTGGATCTCAGCCACTGGCGGGTCGCCGGTATCGGTGCCGAGATGATTCGCTCCCATACCCTGGCTCGATTTGCCGATGCCCTGTCTAAAGCCAACTTTGATACCAAGGCCTTCCTTGCCTGCTATGGCATGGCGGAATGCTGCCTCGCGATCAGTTTCTCTCCCCTCTATGCCGGCCACTCCACTGACTGGATCGATGGTGATCACCTCGCCAGCGAAGAGTATGCCCTGCCGCTGGAACTTTCCGACGACCCCGGTCGCGCCGCGGGCTTTGTTAAGTGCGGCACGCCCCTGCCAGGCTATGAGGTCGAAATCAGGGATCGCCAGGGCCAGCCGGTAGAAAAGCGCCATACCGGTACCATACACGTCCGCGGGCCCAGCGTAATGACTGGCTACTTCAATTGCCCCGATGAAACGGCGGCAGCCCTCTCTGACGACGGCTGGCTCAACACTGGTGATATTGGCTACTGCGTGGACGACCAGCTGGTCATCACTGGCCGTCACAAAGACCTGATCATTATCAATGGCCGCAATATCTGGCCACAGGATCTGGAGTACGTTGCCGAGCACCAGCCCGAAACACGCAGCGGCGATGCCGTTGCCTTTTCCGTCACCACGGATGAAGAGCAGGAGCTGTGTGTATTGGTAGTACAATCCCGCCTAACCGAAAAAGCGCCACAAAAGGCCCTGATCAAGCGTTTAATTACTCAGGTAAGACTGGAATACGGCATTGACTGCTACGTCGAGCTGGTTGCGCCTCGCTCATTACCACGCACCTCATCGGGCAAGTTGTCACGGGCCAAGGCACGACAAGTATTTCTCGAGCACAATGATCTCTCGGCGCTGTTCAATGAAACCAACGACAAACTTGCTCACTCCGCCGGCTGAACAATACTCCTGAGGATGCGCATTTGCCCCGGATAATTGCCGTCACCGGCGCCACCGGTTTTGTCGGCCAGGCGCTCTGTCAACAACTACTCAAGCAGGGGCACCCGGTTCGAGCCCTGGTACGCAGTGCCAATAAAGCTGAAGCACTCCGCCGCGACGGTGTTGAGCTCATTATCGGCGATTTAACACTTCCCTCCCTTATCAAACTGGTCACTGGCTGTGATGCCGTCATTCATTGTGCCGGCGCAGTCCGCGGTGCCTGCCAGGAGGATTTTGACAGCGTCAATGTGGCTGGCCTGCGCCATCTGGTCCAGGCCCTGCAAACCAGTAACCCCGATGCCCGATTGTTGTGCCTGTCCTCCCTCGCCGCCAGAGAAGCTGGGCTGTCATTCTATGCTGGCAGCAAAGCGCGCGCCGAGCAGGTGTTGCTAACAGAAACACAGGGGCTGCAATGGACCGCGATCCGGCCACCCGCCATCTATGGCCCCGGTGACAAGGAGTTGCTGCCCTTATTCCAGCTGATGGCCAAGGGCCTGCTCCCGGTGCCAGGTTCAATCGATTCACGACTGTCGATCATTCATATCAACGACCTGGTCTCTGCCATCATCGCCTGGGTGCAACAGCAAAGCCCTGCACAAGGAATCTATACGGTAGAAGATGGCTGCGAAAACGGTTACAGCTGGCGCGAACTCGGCGCGATTGTCAGCCGCCTCACCGGGCGACGAGTCAGGCTACTGCCACTGCCCGGATTTATCCTCAATGCCTTCGCCTGGACGAACCGTACCCTGGCCAGGATGCTGGGCTACGCCCCAATGCTGACACCAGAGAAATTACGCGAATTACGCCACCCGGACTGGGTCTGTGACAGCAAGGACTTCCGCGAGCACTTTAGCTGGCAAGCTGCACTCCAGCTGCAACAGGGCCTGGAGCAAACACCGGGCTGGAAAGAGTAAATACCCGCCTTTAAATCCCCCCTCTACATCCAGCTGACGTTTCAGGCGTTAGTTGTATGGGTGTCCTGTATTAGGACGTATTACATGGGTGTCTTGAATTAGATCTTAGGCCGATCCATGGGTGTCTTGTATTAGGCCAGGCTACATATGGGTGTCTT
>JAUXHA010000028.1 GCA_030621845.1 Spongiibacteraceae bacterium | reverse complement strand
AGCCACCATCACCTTAGCTATGAGCGGGAGTAAAATTAATGGGGGGAGACTTGCGGTGACGCTCTTCGATGTGCTCGGTAGTTTTTTGGTTTTTATCTGTGTTTAAAGGGCTATAGCAGTAGGCCTTACAAGACTGGGGCAATAGCTTCAAACTGTGGGCCCTGAGGCCCCTGATAAAAACTACTCAGTGCGTTTAAATCGCTTCTTCACCGGTCTCACCGGTGCGGATTCTCACTACCTGCTCCAACGCGCTGACAAAAATTTTGCCATCGCCTATTTTTCCTGTATTGGCCGCACCGGTGATCGCTTCAATCACCGCCTCAATCCGATCTGAAGGGATAGCAATTTCAAGTTTTACCTTGGGCAGAAAATCCACCACATACTCTGCACCGCGATACAGTTCGGTGTGCCCCTTCTGGCGCCCAAAGCCCTTAACCTCGGAAACGGTAACGCCCTGGACACCCACGCCCGATAGCGCCTCGCGAACATCGTCCAGCTTGAAAGGCTTGATTATGGCAGTAACTAATTTCATTGAAGACTCCCCTTGTTATTGCTTATTGGTCATTCATTATTGTCCGGCGCCGCGACTAGCGCCCCAAAGAAGGCCTAAATTAACGATCAATGGCATGAAAAGCAAGCGGCTTTAGCGCAATCCAATAAACAGCTTGCTGCTTTCCCGCCCACAAAAAAGGGCGCCAAAGGCGCCCTTGCTGTCAAAACCATGAGACTTACTTATTAGTAAACTCAGGGTAGGCTTCCATACCACATTCAGACAGATCCACACCTTCGTACTCTTCCTCTTCGCTGACACGGATACCCATGATCGCTTTGATCGCAAACCACACCACCAGGCTAGAGATAAAAGTGAAGAAAAAGATCGCTGCGATACCGGTTAGCTGACCGGCAACAGTGGCATCGCCATTGTTGAACAGTACCGCCAGCACACCAAAGATACCCACCACGCCGTGTACCGAGATGGCACCAACGGGGTCATCAATCTTCAGTTTATCCAGCGTCAGGATGGCGAACACTACCAATGCACCACCGGCGGCGCCGATGAAGGTAGAGCTAATCGCATCGGGGCTCAAAGGATCCGCAGTAATCGCAACCAGACCTGCCAAGGCGCCGTTAAGGGCCATTGTCAGATCAGCTTTGCCGAACAGAATGCGAGCAACCAGCAAGGCAGCAATCAGGCCACCTGAAGCCGCCGCATTGGTGTTAACAAACACCTGTGCGGTTGCGTTAGCTTCTCCGATGTTAGATATCATTAACTCCGATCCGCCGTTAAAGCCGAACCAGCCCATCCACAGGATGAAGGTACCTAGTGTTGCCAGCGGCAGGTTAGCGCCGGGAATGGCGTTCACTTCACCGTTAGGACCGTACTTACCCTTACGAGCACCCAGTACTAACACACCGGCCAAAGCCGCGGTGGCACCACAGAGGTGAACAATACCGGAACCGGCGAAGTCAAAGAAACCGGCTTCTGACAACCAACCACCACCCCAACTCCAGGAACCCTGTAGCGGATAGATAAAGCCTGTCATCACCACGGCGAAAACCAGGAAGGCCCACAGTTTCATACGCTCGGCAACTGCACCGGATACGATAGACATCGCTGTGGCAACAAACACCACCTGGAAGAAGAAGTCTGCAGAACCGGAGTAGTAAGTATCGCCACCGGAAGCCAATACGTCTTCAACCGTTGCATCGGCAATACCATTGCCGAACCAGCCCGCTGGAAGCCAGCCGCCCTCGACCGTGTGACCACCGTACATAATGGTGTAACCGGCGAACAAATACATACTACTAGCGATCGCAAACAGCGCGATATTTTTAGTTAAGATTTCAGTTGTGTTTTTAGAACGAACCAGACCCGCCTCTAACATTGCAAAGCCTGCAGCCATCCACATTACCAATGCGCCACAGATTAGAAAGTAGAACGTGTCCAGGGCGTATTTGACCTGGATAATATCTTCCATTTTAAAGCCCTCCGAAGGATTTTAGTTTTTAGTCAATTTCAGTTAATAAAAATTTGGATCTCAATACGGTTTAAATAGCTTCTTCGCCACTTTCACCCGTACGAATCCGAATCACTTGTTCCAGCGAAGCGACAAAAATCTTGCCATCGCCGATCTTGCCTGTGTTTGCCGCATTGGTGATTGCTTCAATAACCTGCTCTAAAGCAGAGTCAGCAACCGCGACCTCAATTTTGACTTTCGGTAAAAAGTCGACGACATACTCAGCACCACGATACAGCTCGGTGTGGCCCTTCTGACGACCAAATCCCTTGACCTCGGTGACAGTAATACCCTGCACACCGATCTCAGACAGCGCCTCGCGCACATCGTCCAATTTGAATGGTTTAACTACCGCAGTAACCAATTTCATTGGCTCTCTCCTCTTCAGTTTCGGTGTGCTGTTTGATTCACACACACTTTTTTGGGACAAAAAAAACCCGCCGAACCGAAATTCGGCGGGCTACTTCTTTTAGTGACTGGCTAAAATCGGGGGAAACCAGCCAGTCACTTAAAGTTTTTTCTTTACCCGCGGCTTAGAGCCCGCGGATAAAGGGGGCTGCACCTTTAGAAGGTTTTAGACCAACCGACAACGGTTTTAACCTGGTCAGCATTATTGCCACCTACACCTGTAGCATCGTTATCGGCATAGCTTACCGTCAGCGTAAAGTCACCAAAATCACCGGCAGACTTGGTCAGGTCAGCCTGGCCATAACTGTAATTCAGGTCGCCGTTATTATTGTTGCCGTCGTTATCAAACTCCGTGTATCCCACGGTGCCGCCAACAGCCCAGTCATCACCCAGATCGAAATTAACCGAAGCAAAAACGTAGACATCACCTTCATCGTAGGCGCCGCCATCGTTAGTATCGTCAGCCCAGGCGGTATAAGCCACACCCACCGTGGCAAAGGCCAGGCTAAAGTTGGCATAGACTTCACCGTAATCGCCAAATCCGCCCTGATCATCACCACCACCATCGAGGTAAGAGTACTGAATAACACCCACATCAATGTTCATGTTGTCACCCAGGTCCATGGCAAAACCGCCATAGAAATCGGTTTCAGTTTGGCCGCCACCGAGGTTTGAAATCCAGGTACCCGCATACAGGCCGATATCCGATGCCCAGTCAACGCCACCCGATACAGCCGCATCATTGTTTGACAGGGAAATACCGCGCCAGAGGTAGTTACTGGTTGCACCAATATTAGCGGACAGCTCTGCCATGGCAGGCGCTGAAGCCGCGGAAAGCGCTATCGCTACCGGTAAAAGTTTTTTTAATGTTTTCATGTTTGTCTCCACGTGTTTAAACTCATTTTTTAGCGAACTTCATGCAAATCACATAAGTGCACTTATTTAGCATAGCATTACCCTAGCTATAGCAGGCAGTATGCCAACTTTATTTATAGTACAGTTTTCATCAACTTACATAATATTCCTCTATTTTTTATTAAGAAAATACTGTTGCGCGTTATCCAAAAGTGTGCACGCAGAAAAAACACGCCCCAATTCAGGGCGGCATAGCGGGGCTTGATCGATAATTCATCCCATCGGCTCGCCACGACGACATCCTGCCATGCCCAGAGTCGGCACTCACCGAAAAAATAAATAAATAGTTATATTTTTCAATCAGTTAAGCGTTATAAGTATTTTAAAGCTTATTACACCAGCAGCGACACCATCAAAGCAGCGCACAAATACGGTGCAAGCAACGCCATTGACAGCAAAATACAGCCATCGAGGGTTACCGCGAGCCAGCTAGCCAGGGCCGACCAGACGCCCTCGCAATGCTAAGCATTTCGGCATACCATGAGTCCTCTGCACAATTCATCGTTTCAAGGAAGAAACCATGTCACTCTCTATTGTCTATTCCCGCGCCCGTCACGGCATTGATGCCCCCCTGGTCACCGTTGAAATCCATTTATCGAATGGTCTGCCCAGCCTCAACATCGTTGGCCTGCCAGAAACTGCGGTCAAGGAAAGCAAGGATCGCGTGCGCAGCGCCATTATCAATTCCCACTTTGAGTTCCCCACCCGCCGCATCACCATTAACCTGGCCCCGGCGGATTTACCCAAGGAAGGCGGGCGCTTCGACTTGCCCATCGCCCTCGGTATTCTGGCCGCCTCGGGACAAATCCCGGCCGAGCAGCTGTACCGCCATGAATTTATTGGCGAATTGGCACTGACCGGTGAACTGCGGCCGGTCCAGGGTGTGTTGCCGGCGGCGATAAAATGCCAGACGGTCAAACGCGCGCTGGTGGTTCCCCACCTCAATGCCAATGAAGCCGCGCTGTGCGCTGACACGGTGATTTTCAGTGCCGGCAGCCTGTTGCAGCTCTGCGCCCACCTGCATGGCCGGGAGGAGCTGCGACCCCACGTTGCACGCCAGACAGCGCCCGTGGCCGATGCCTACCCCGACCTGGCTGACGTCAAGGGCCAGCAACAGGCCAGGCGCGCGCTGGAAGTGGCTGCGGCGGGCAACCACAACCTGTTGTTCAACGGCCCCCCTGGCACCGGCAAAACCATGCTCGCCAGTCGCCTGCCCGGTATTCTTCCTGCCATGAGCAACAGTGAAACACTGGCCGTCGCGACCATCTACTCCATCACTGGCCAGCAACAGACCCTGGACAAGTTAACCCGCCCCTTCCGCGCCCCTCACCATACCGCCTCGGCAGTCGCCCTGGTTGGCGGCGGCAGTCACCCTCGCCCGGGAGAAATCTCACTGGCTCACAAAAGTATTTTATTTCTCGATGGACTGCCGGAATTCCCGCGCAAGGTATTGGAAGTACTACGCGAACCGCTGGAGTCGGGGGAAATTATGATCTCCCGCGCCAAACAGCAAATCAGTTTCCCCTGTGACTTTATGCTCGTGGCGGCGATGAATCCCTGCCCCTGCGGCTACTACGGCGATTTGCAGCGCGCCTGCCGCTGCACCCCCGATCAAATTCGGCGCTACAAAGACCGGATTTCCGGCCCGCTGATCGACCGCATTGATATCCAGCTGAATGTTTCACGCATCCCGGCACAGCAGTTAAACCAAAAAAATAACAGCAGCGAAAACTCATCCGCCGTGCGTCAACGGGTAACCGACGCAAGAGCCCTGCAACAGCAACGCTGCAATAAAACCAACAGCAAACTATCGGGTAAAGAATTGGAGCAGCATTGTCCGCTGGCAAACCAGCAACTGCAGCTATTGGAACAAGCCGTTGATCGCCTGCATTTATCACCCCGCGCCTATTTTAAAATTATCCGCGTAGCGCGCACCATTGCCGACCTCGCCCACAGCAAAGACATCCAGCAGCAACACCTGATGGAAGCGATTGCTTACCGCAGCCTTGATCGGTCGGAGTAACGATTGACCAGCCTGACGCAGATTATTGCGGCAGTATTTTAGCCAAAGCCCATGGGCATGATTGCCTGAAATATAAACAGAGACCAAAGTCCTTTTAGTTCTGTTTACTGTCATAATGGCCACCTTGATCTCAAGGAATCATGTAAGTGCGAAAAATAAACAAGTGGCTGGGCTGGCTACTGGCGACGATACTCGCATTGGTCGTCGTCGCAGGCATCGAGCTATACCTCGATAGAAAAATCGCGCTGGAATATGCCGTCTCCACTTTCACCGATTATCGCCTGTCCATTAATGGCTTATTCCGCTTTCGGATGAGCGGTGATGTGGTGCGAATAAATTTAAGCAATGTCGCCCTGCGCAGTAAACTGGATGACCAGGTGCTATTAACCGCCGGTCGGCTGGAGCTGGTAGCAAAGGTTAATGGTCTCTCACTCACCTCGATCAAGCTTCATCAACTGACGCTCAAAAATGCCGAGGCTCATCTCACTCGCCATCAGGATGGCAGCTATAACTGGCCACTCCCTGCGGCGAGCGAATCATCGGCAGCAACCGACTGGAATAACGTACTCGGTAAAATCAATATTGAACAAAGCCAACTGCAGCTAAGCGGTTTTACACCACAGCCATTGCAACTGCAGCTTAATCGCCTGGCATTATCTGGCGCCCAAACCCAGCGACAACTCACCCTGGATGGCCAGCTCAATCAATTTCCACTCAAGCTCTCTGCCAGTGTTGAGAATTTATCCAACTTTTTCCTGCAACATCAAGCTATCACGATTTCTGCAACAGGCGATATTGACAGCCTGAACGTTAAAGCCAATGGCGTGCTCGGTATTGACGACGAGCAAACCCGCTTGCAACTGGCGTTTGATGACCAGGACTTCTCCGCGCTGTCGTCACTTATCCACGCGGATATTCCCCGGCTTGAGCAAATATCCGCATCGACCACGCTGCTTGAACGTGATGGCGACTATCAGTTAAAGAATATTAAGCTATCCATGCATGGCCCCGCACTCACTCTTACAACCACCGGTGATGCCACGCAGCGTGACGACAGCATCGAACTGGCGCTCGACATCGACTTCTCGTCGCAGGATATTAGCCAGCTATCGACACTGCAAGCACTTGCCCAGTGGCAGGGTTGGGATGTCGAGCTTAAAACAACACTCAATTATAAAACCGGGCAGGCGCAGCTAAGCAGCAGCAGATTCAAGGCCGGCAATAAAAAACAACAGCTTGATTTAACCGCCGAAACACTTCAGCTACAACATAAGGGCCAGGTAATTACCGACATCCAGGCCAGCAAGGCCGACCTCGGCTACCAGTTTTCCGATGACAGCGCCGCATCACAAGCCTGGCGTTATCAATACCAGGCAGACACGCTTGACGCGCAGATCAACGCCAGTCATGACATAAAAATAACCACCCAGGGTCACTACAAAACCCTGCCCATCGCTATCGATGGCTTGTGGCAAGCCGGCGGCGACTATCACTTTGCCGTCAATCTTGATCAAGCCAAGGCGACTCTTAAAGGGTATTTGCGCGACGAGACCTTCAGCATCAACGGCAAATTAACAACGTCCAGCCTGAAACCCCTGGCAACACTGCTGGATGAAGATGAAGTCCCTGTTGACCGCGGCGAACTGGACATCGGTTTTTTAGCCCAGGGGGAAATCCTGACCTTAAGTCACCTGGACTTACTACTGTATAACGGTGATTCAGCACTGCATGTCCAGGGCAGTGCCCGCAATTTATCCGACCTTGATGGCCTTAACTTTGACGTCAACATTGCCGCCGGGGAATTAGGCGCATTAAATCAATGGATCGGTGGTAGCGCACATACTGTTGACCGCAGCCTGGCCGCCCTGAGCGAACCCGAAAGTTTTGCCAGCCAGAGCGACGTCGCCTACCGCAAGTCACTGCCACTCCCCTCCCCCTGGCTGGCGCCGTTAATGCAACAACTGGCGCTGAAAAGCTGGCTCGATGATTACCCGGCACTGAACGGTAAAACACAGGTAGATCTGACTGTAAAAGGCTCCGGTGACACCATCATAATTGATATTAGCAAAGTCGACGTGCAATCGAGACTGGCGAATATTCAATGGGTCGGGCATATCAACAACCGTCCGAATAATTTTTCCCTGAATGGGCGCTTGCACGCCGAGCTAAAGAAAACTGCTTTTGAGCAAATCGCCACCGAAGCGGTGATTAACCTCGACACCACAGTAAAAAATAATGGCCCACTGACACTGGAAAAAATTCACATCATTGCCGGCAACACTGAACTACAGGGCAAGCTTGAATTAAGCATTGATGACCAATTAAAAGCCGTTAACGGCCATATAGATTTTAAACAGCTGGACATACGACCTTATTTACCCAAAGCTAAAATCATCGCCGCTGCCGATAGTAACGACACAACTGATGACGACAAGGACGACACAAAAATAACCGACCAGCCATTGTTTTCTACTGAAAAAATTCCGCTGGGCTGGCTACCCACTTATGACATCGATGTAGCGCTTCGCGCCGACCAGATGGCTACTCCCTGGTTTACTTCATCAGAGGTAAAAGTAAAACTTAGCCATAGCAAGAATATCTTTAGCCTGGAATCCGCCGACTTGCTCATTGAACAAGCGAAGGTTCACAGTTACTTCCGCCTTGATCACAATAACGCCACTCCCACCGTATCATTCTATTTTCGCTCGGATAATTTTGATCCGGATGTAGTCACCCTGGTACGCAATTATGACATAGTACAAAAAGGTCATGCCAGTGTGTTAATCGACTTAAGCGGCAAGGGAGACAGTCAACAACAGCTGGCAGCAAACCTCAATGGAAAATTTAGCCTGGTTACCCGTGATTCCGTACTCAATGGCAGCGACATAAACGATCTCTCCCCCGCGGTATTAAAAGAGATTAACCGCAAGGTAAACCCTTTTTACAACAAGGACAAAGTTGAAAATACCGAACTGGAATGCGGCGTGATTCATTTTGATTTCAAAGACGGTTTAATGACAGCCGATAAATCTATCGTACTGGTTAGCCCGGAGATCGTCTTTGGCGCCCACGGCGTGATTGATTTAAAAAGCGACACGCTGCGCATGCAGATAATACCGCAAACCCGCAAAGGTCTCGGACTCTCTATAACGGGGACTTTTGCCAAGATGGCCGTCATTGATGGCCCTATTCGGGACCCCGGCGTCAGCTTCGATGCTACCAGCGCGGCGTTAACGGGAACTCGCGATGTCACCGGCACGATTCTCCTTGGCCCCTTGTACTGGATTTATCTAGGGCAGGCGCAGAAATTCCTGGCCTCTGGCAAAGCCTGCGAAAAAGTCATTAGCAAAGTCGTACCAGAATTTGCACAAACAGCTGACGAAAAGAAAAAGGAAAAAGAAAAAGAAAAGAAAAAGAAAACGGATTAACCAGGCAGTAACAACAAGCTAAAGCTAAACCACCGCCATCTGCTCGCGGGCCATCGCGGAAAAATCCTTGGCGGTTAATGCCGGGCTAAAAAAATATCCCTGCACCTGGTCACAATCGTTCTGCCAAAGAAAATGAGCCTGGTCGACAGTTTCCACACCCTCCGCAATAATTTGCAGTTGCAGACTATGAGCGAGATCAATCATTGATTTAACGATAATCGCATCTTCTTCGCCACGGGTAACACTGTTGATGAAACTGCGATCAACTTTCAACGCCGAAATAGGTAGTTGCTGGATATGTGAAAAAGATGAAAAACCGGTTCCAAAATCATCCAGCGAAAAGCTTACGCCCAATTCACCCAATGTCTTCATACTCTCAACGGTTTGCTCGAAATCTGCGATCACCGCCGTTTCCGTTAATTCAAATTCCAGACGAGTGGGGTCGATACCACTTTGCTGAATTAATTGCGTCGCTGTTACCACAAACAAGGGATCCTGCATTTGTTCAAAAGACAGGTTTACCGAAATATGAAAGGGATCACAACCCTTGGCATCAAAGCCCTTAAGGTCGCTACAGGCCTGCTCGATAATCCAGTAACCCATGGGAATAATTAATCCCGTTTTCTCGGCCAAGCCAATAAACTGCTCCGGCATCACCAGGCCCCGCTCAGGGTGCCGCCAACGAATCAAACTTTCCATGCCCACCGTTTTACCGGTTACCAGGCTCACCCGTGGCTGGTAGTGCAGTTCAAATTCACCATCGCGTAAAGCCCTGCGCATTTCTGCTTCATATTGGCTGTCACTGACCCCCGGTTGATCAACCTCTTCGCCGTAGAACACCACCTGGCTGCCGGCGGTCGCCTTCGCTTTTAACAGCGCCACATTGGCCGATTTAATCAGGCCGTCCAGGGTATCGCCATCGTCGGGATAAATGGCCACACCGATACTGCAGCTAATGGTTTTCGGATAACCATCGAGAATAATCGGCTTGGACAGCACCTCAGCCACTTTTGTTGACACCAACTCCACATCGGCGGCGCTGTTGCTATCATCCAGAATCAAGGTGAATTCATCGCCACCAATACGGGCAATGCTATCGCTCTTGCGCAGGCACTGGTTTAGCCGCTCGGCCATGGTGGTGACCAGTTCATCGCCCACCGCCAGGCCATAGTTTTCATTAAACTGTTTAAAGCCATCCAGATTAATCACCAGCAAGGCCAGGCTACTCTGCTTTTCCTCTGCTCGTGCAACAGCCCGCTCGAGGTTTTCCAAAAATTGCTGGCGATTGGGAATGCCGGTCAGGCTATCAAAATAATTGAGCTGGATTAACTTCTGCTCGGCCTCATAGCGATCGATCACATAATGAATACTGCGCACCCACATATAAGACTGCAGATCGCGGGTGGCGATAAAATCATTGGCACCGGCCTCCAGTGCCCGCTGACCCAGCACGCTGTTATGATCCAGGGTCAATATAATCAATGGCGACTGGTAGCCCACACTGCGGGCATCTTCTACCCACTGACAGGCGCCATCAAACTGTTGTTGGCCATCCACCAGTACCACGTCGTAAGCGGAAATATCGATCAAACCCAGTGCCTGCTGGTGATCATTACACCAGAGAATCCGCGATAGCGGCGAGTGTAAGGAATCGAGTCGATTGCTCACCAGGTCATAAGATTGCTGATCGCCACCCACCATCAACACGCGCAATGCTCGGTCTTGCATGTCATCTATCCCGCCGGTCTTTGCCGACATTTAATATAAAAATACAATTTTTATTAATTTCAATTAGTTATAGCCTCTTTCTTACAACAATTCTAGCCTATTGGGGATTTTTTTTTAGCCATTTCCACCGCTAAGCTCCTTTGGCCAGCCTGTGACTGCTACAATGCGCGGCTATTTTTCCACTGCTGTAGTAATTATTCCGTGACCACCCTCAACCCCTCGCAGCGTAAAGCTGTGCGTTATATCGATGGCCCGCTACTGGTATTGGCTGGAGCCGGCAGCGGTAAAACCAGCGTTATCACCCAAAAAATTGCCTACCTGATCGAACAATGCGGGGTCAAGGCCAATCATATTGCCGCCCTGACCTTTACCAATAAGGCCTCCCGGGAAATGAAGAACCGCGTCGCGCAGCTGGTCAAGGGCAAGGCCTCGCGGGGACTGATTGTCTCTACCTTTCACAACCTGGGCCTGAAAATTATCCGCAAGGAACACCAGGCACTGGGCTACAAAGCCGGCTTCTCAATTTTTGACCAACAGGATTGCCAGGCGCTGATCCGTGATTTACTGATTCAAAACCACGATGAGGACAGCGACCAGGCTGACTTTATCCAACACCAGATCTCCAACTGGAAGAACGACATGGTGACGCCGCAGCAAGCACTTACTGCGGCCGATGGGCCCGCAGAAAAGCTATGTGCCATTGCCTTTGAGCATTATCAGCGAGCGCTCAAGGCCTATAATGCGGTGGACTTCGACGACCTGATTCTACTACCGGTGCAATTGTTCCAGGCGCAGGCCGTGATCCTGGAAAAATGGCAGCGCCGCATCCGCTATCTATTAGTGGACGAATACCAGGACACCAATATCAGCCAGTACCTGCTGGTACAACAACTGGTAGGCAGCAGCGGTAAATTAACCGTGGTCGGCGACGATGACCAGTCGATTTATGCCTGGCGAGGCGCGCGACCAGAAAATCTGGCGCAATTGCAAAGCGATTACGCCAATTTGAAAGTCGTCAAGCTGGAGCAGAACTACCGCTCTACCGCCCGCATCCTAAAAGCCGCCAACACCGTTATCGCCAACAACCCCCATGTGTTCGAGAAAAGCCTGTGGAGCGAACTGGCTTATGGCGACCCCATCCGCATCATCCGCTGCCAAAATGAAGAACTGGAGTGCCAGCGAGCGGTTGATGAAATTCTCGATATGCGGGTGCGGGGACAGGCACGCTTTGGCGATTTCGCCATACTCTACCGCGGCAACCATCAATCGCGCCTGCTGGAGCTAAAGCTGCAGGCCAGCCAGGTGCCCTATCGCCTCAGTGGCGGCACGTCTTTCTTTGCCCGCAATGAAATCAAGGACATCATGGCCTATTTGCGCCTGCTGATTAACCCGGCAGACGACAACGCCTTCCTGCGTATCGTCAATGTTCCCCGGCGCAAGATCGGCGCCTCCACATTAGAGGGGCTGGGCTCCTATGCCACCGAGCGGGAAATCAGCATGTTCAGTGCCTGCCACGAATTGGGCCTGGAACAACGGATTCCCGAAGCCAGCATTAAACGACTGCGGCAATTTTCTGACTGGCTGGAAAATATCAACCGCCTTTGCCAGACCAGTAACCCCGTCGCTGCCATTCGGGAAATGATTAGCGATATCGATTACGAGGGCTGGCTGCACCAGAACAGTTCCAGCGCCGCAGTAGCTGAGCGGCGCATGGCCAACGTCTATATCCTGGTGGACTCATTGCAGTCAACACTGGAAAAGGATGAAGATGACGAAGGCGGCATCGAGGCCGCCGTTACTAAACTGGTACTGCGTGATCTGCTTGAACAACAGGAAGAAGATGACGATAGCGCCGACAAGGTTCAACTGATGACCCTGCACGCCTCCAAGGGGCTGGAGTTTCCCCATGTCACAATTATCGGCATGGAAGAAGAGCTGTTACCCCACCGCAACAGCATAGAAGAAGACAATATCGAGGAGGAGCGGCGACTGTGTTATGTCGGCATCACTCGCGCCAAGCAAAAATTAACCCTGAGCCACTGCGCCAAGCGCAAGCAATTTGGCGAGATGATTGACTGCGCACCGAGCCGTTTCCTGGATGAATTGCCGTTGGAAGATATTGTCTGGGAAGGCCGCGAGGGTGATGCCGATCCGGTCTTGAATCAGCAGCGTGGCAACGAAACCTTAAGTGGCCTTAAGAATCTGTTTGATTGAGCCAGCCCATAACCGACGTACCGTATCAGCGTGTTGCAGCGTCAGCGCCGGCAGTGATTAAAGAGGGATTAGCTGACAGAAAGTTTTCTACCGTATCAACAATGGCCTGGGTTTGTCGGTCCACTTCAAAATTCACTGCCTCACCCACCACCTTCATCCCGTGGTTGGTAACTCTCAAGGTTTCCGGAATAAAACACACCTTAAAGGTATTGCTGTCCTTATTCGCTTCAGCCACCGTCAAACTACAGCCGTTGAGGCCAATGAAGCCCTTATTAAAAATATACTTCATCTTATCGGCCGGGGCACGGTAGCTGACGAAACGATTGTTCTCAGGCTCTTCAATCGCCACCACTTCCACCGTGCCGTCAACATGACCGGAAATAATATGCCCGCCCACCTCAACACCCTGCCGGGCGGAGCGCTCGACATTGACCAGACTGCCCACGTCCAGAGTATCCAGCGTCGTCAGTGATAGCGTCTGCTGCATAATATCAAACGCAACCTGATCATCATCAATCGCCGTCACCGTCAGGCAGACACCGTCAATGCCGACACTCGCGCCAATCTTAAGGTCCTCCAGCAGTGCCGGTGACAAAGCCACGGTAATGGACAACAAGCCGGGCTTACGCTGTACGGCAATCACGGGAAGGCACGCCTGGACAATTCCTGTATACATAATATTGCTCTTTGCTCCGAGTCTGAATAGTCTAATCGAGTTTTGCCTATCATCGCTAGTCACGGCATAAAGTCGTGGCCAGCCGTATGTTAACAAACTCAGGCAGCTCATAACCAGCCGGTCTAAAAGACTCTTTAATTTAAAATAATTAAACTAACCAGCGGCTAATAATCGGTAAAAATACCTATCGTCACCGCCAAGGCTTTTCTCTACTCTTAATAAGACTACCATGTGTCAACTATGCGCTGATTTGCCCCGCCGATAAATCGAAAAGCGCAAACCATTCCGGGAATGGAAAAATAAATGAACGCGACTGTGAATATAATAAGCCCGCCGGACAGTGAACATAATCCCTGTGTGCGCAACTGCTGCCTCGACGGCGATGGCACCTGCATGGGCTGTGGGCGTACCCTGCCAGAGATACTGGAATGGCATACCGCCCAGGGCTCAAGGCAAAGAGAAATTCTCGCCTACGCTAAAAAAAGACAGTTTGACCGGCCATCACTGGGTAGCCACGGGTGAAGAACCCGGACCGGAATGTTTTATGATAGAAACCCTGGGTCTCACCACCACCTTATTATGTCAGCTGGCACTGATCGTTCTGCTGTCGGTTATTTGCCTGATCGAACTCATCAACTCACCACAGATGAGCCTTGGCAACATGCTGGGGAAATTAACCATCACCACCCTGTGGATTGCCATCATCGCCAGTTTTTTTATTGCATTACCCGAACTGGTTAACACCATGCTGTATTGGCTGGCCTTTCTACTCGCGATCATCCATACCATCGAATGCATTGCCTTCCACCGACAAATCAAACAACATCACAGCAAACTGTTAACCGGCTATTTTATGGTATTGCTGTTTGGTGGTCTGCATGCCTCGCAGTGGAAACAGTCATCCGAATAATGAGAAATTAAAGTGCGAAAAGCTTCCTCCAGTGCCAGGGCTGAAGGTAGAAGTGTAATCAAGCAGAGACCGAACACACCCTGAAAGCGCCAGGATTTTCTTAATCGTGTTCGTTGACGCCCTCTACCTGCCTACAAATTAGAAAGGTACGCTAACAAAAATATACCCAATGCCAGCGTAAACAACTGTGGCATGACCCGACTTAAAACCATAACAATCCTCTCCCCAGTCTTGCTTGGTGGTCTTTTTCTTATCGATCAGTTACAGCTCAGTTACATTATTGAGTATATGTACGATTTTGATTAACGCCATGAGGTCTTTAGAATTACTCGCTATAAGCTATATAACAAATAAACACCGCTAGCTGAAAAATAACGGCGCAGGGAATCAAGCCCTATTTAGCACCGGCGCGGCTTGCAGCGGGATGCCAATGGCCATCATTGTCCGCATCAACAAAGACCGGGTTTGAAAAAGCAAAGGGCTTAAAGCCCGGTGCCAGCTTGCGATAAATTTCCCCCGGCTTACCCGTTACCTCAAGCACCAGGTAACTGTCGTGAACAAGCTTTACCGGCAGGGTAAGTGTTTTTCCTCTCGTCACCGGCCAGCTGTCTTCAAGCTCGCCATTAATATACAGCTTCAGGGTACTCACCGGCACCCAGGACGCGGCCATTACCGTCACTTCCAGGCTGACATCCCCTCCCGCCAACTCACCACCAAAGCTAACCACCTTGTCACCAGCTCTTGCCCGCAGCCTCAGTATCGGGCCAGTAGTGCCAAAAAAATTACCCGCTGACACAGAGCGCAGAAAATCCTCCTGCCGATAGTCCTCTCCAGACCCGGCCAGTGCGACATAGTTAACCGGTATCGCCACCAGGCTAACACTGCCATGAGAATCACTGTTAGCGCTGCCAAATATTTTTTCACCCTGACTGAGTAATGAAAACCAGTCATTCCTTACCGCCTGGTACATGGCGTAATTGTTGCCGTTTGCCACTTCAATCAGCTCCACATCGAGATCGCGCAGGCCACTGGCCGGATCCGGCTCAATCAGGGATCGATTGACCTCGTCATCCAGCGGCAAGCTTGAATCATATGCCTGCCCCGTTAACAAGTTTTCAAAGTAGGCAAGATCAGGATCCGGCGCATTAAAATCGCGGGGGTGATTTAACTGGAAGATAGCCCCGCTATCGCGGCGGCGAACAGTCTCTATTAAGGTGCGCAAGCGACGGCCTTCATGCTTTGGCAAGCCCCCTGAAAACTGCCCTGGCTGTTGTTTCAGGGGAAACACATTCTGGTGTCCATGGGTAAAGGGAACCTGTGCCGAACGCGCCATACCGGTCAATTCCACGCCGGGTACAATGTGCATTGATTGCTCCAGCCCTTCATTGAGCAAATCCGCACTGATATCGACCAGGCGATTGTGTTCGGTAGCCACCAACACCTCACCACCCTGGGCTGAAAAACTGCGCAGGCGCTCGGCCACCGCCAATGAGGAATCAAAACTCAGTCCGCTGTGCACATGAAAGTCCGCCGCCACATAAGCCGGGGTTTTAATTTCCCTGGCCGGGGATTGCACCTGCAACGCCAACTGCATGCCTGCTTTAATTGTCAGCTGCTGTGTCGTAACACCGTACTCAATGCCCCGACTGGCCAATACCTGATAGCGCCCGGGCTTGATCGGCAACCAACCGGAACGCAGTTTATTGCCCGCCAGGGAGATATAATTCACCGTTTGCGCACTGGCGTAGGCTTCTCCACCAACAGTAAAGCCCATTAACGGATCATAAAATTTCGGGTCTTCGGTGTTAATGCCCTTAAACACTACCCGTGCTGGTTTATCGACTGTCACCCGGACAAAGGTTTCACCGTCAACGGCCAGACTGCCCAGATCAACATCCCCCTCCCGCATATCAACCATAAGCGGCGGCGGCGATTGCCACGGCGTCAGCAACTCGAGGCTGACACCATCTGTGGTCGAGGGAATAATAGCGGAAAATCGACCATCAGCCCCCGGTTTAATCGCGGTAAGCGCTTGCCCCTCCAGGGTTTTAATCACCACCCGCGCCTGCTGGCTGGCAACACGTCCACGCAATACCGGCCCCTGATAAAACTGGTTGGTCACCGAGGCCACACTGCTATCATCAGCAATAAGAATACGCTGGCTGAGCTGCAAGGTTTCCCCTTCATCCAGTCGCATCAGCAATGACTGCAGCATTTCCCACCAACCCAGTTTACCCGCCCCTGCCAACCAGGGCGGACGCGACAAAATACCTTGCATGGTGTAATCAGGGTGCGTAATTGAAAAAATCGGCAGGCGACGTTTTTCACCCCTGCGAGTTATTAAATAAGCATCAAACAGCTGCACACCATAACTGATATCCGCATCCAACTGCGGCGCACCCAATAAAATACTGATGTCATTGGGTAGCATCGCTCGCAACTGTGAGCGGGTATCAAAGCGATCAAAAGCCAGATGATTAAATCCAGCCGCATAGTCTGGCGACGTTGTTGACAGCGTATACGGGGTCAGTGCGCGATGGGGGTGTAGCGTCAAAACACCTAACATGGAAATGGCCGGGCAGTCAGCCAGGCATTGCAGCTCATGCTGAATCAGTAATTGCTCCGGCCGAGCCAGGTTAACACGATAGATACTGCGCACTCGCAGGCCGTTGCCCTGCGCAACTACCCTGAGCTGCGCCTCACTGGCATTACTGTTAGCCGTGATGCTAATTGGCTTTAGGATTAACGCCTTATCCAGATTGGGCAAAAGATGGCTAAAGGCCCACTGGTCGTTATTTTTTTGGCAATGACCGATATCAACCAGGCTTCCACCCCACAGGGACAAACCGGTTTCATGCTCGCCATCACTGATAACAGCGCACAAGGTGCCATTGCTGAGCATCCAGTCATTGATTCCCGCAATCGCATCAGGGCCGCCAAACCCAAGCTTGTTGATATTTTCGGGAGATAACTGCGTGGCCAGTAAAGGCTCACCGGCCTGGACGACAGTAGCCAGCGCCAGTACAACGCAGCATAAGCCGCCAAGCAGTAATGTTTTCAACAAAGCACCGGGTTCAGGAGGCCATCAGGAACAACCAGATACAGCAACCGTAGCTAACCATGAACGCCAGCGAGCGTAAAATATCCTTATCCGCAATATAAAAAACAGCGTGTAACACCCTGGCGACAATAAATGCCATCGCAGCGGTCGCTGCTTTTTCCGGGTCAGCGCCTAAATGTTGTGACACCAGCAGGGCAGCGGTAAAGACCGCCAGGGCTTCCCAGGCATTTTGTTGCGCGGCAACTGCCCTGGCGCCGGCGCCGGTTAGCTGTGCATTTTGCGCTCGCGGGTTTTTATTATCCACCGTACCGAATTGTTTTTGCCGGTAATAGCTACCCACCCAGGAGGTTGTCAGCGGCAGTATGGTGGCAATGAGCAAGCACCAAAAAGGTATGGTCATAATGTATTCCCCTGGTTTATTTTTGTAGTTGAATTTTTTACCGTTGTTATTAACGAAGCTGTAGAACAACGCGACCCATCGTCACAGTCATTCCTGTCATTTTAATAAATCAGCCGCCGTTTTTACATTATTCAATTCCTGGCTGAATTGTCGATACATTCATTTCAAGCCTTATACTGCCTAATTAACTGTCATATGGCCATACCTCATTATCTTTTCTCTATTTTGTATCATACAAAAAATCTGCCTTTGGCCTTGAACCTTTTCTTTTCCGTGCAGGCTGGAACGTAATGGAAGTCCAGCCCAGTTTGCCGGGCGATTGTGCCCAAACGTGTTAAGCCATTTTTTCGGGTAGTGTTAGAAGTCTCTCACTACGCCAGATTCTTATTATTTGTATAGAAGCTGCATCTCGTAGATAAACAATTCTAAAAGGGGGGTGTATTCGTTCGCGAACAGGGTCTTCATTAAACTCAGGAACAATACGTCCAATGTCAGGGTGGTTAGTTAATGTTTCAATATGCTCAAAGATAGCGATGAGAAAGCCATGTCCAATTTCAGGCACACCCTGATCAAGGTAATATTCTTTAATGCCTTCAAGGTCATCGAAGGCTGAATTAGCGAGTGAAATTTTCACTTAGAGGCCTAGTCTTTTTTTTGCATCTCCAAGCGCAATGGTATTTCCCTCTTTGATATCGAGTAAGCCTTGTGCAATAGCTTTTACAAAGATGAGTTCTTCTTTGTTTTTTTCATATTCTTCAATGCCTTGAACAACTGCAATTCCTCTTCCCCTGCTAGTAAGAAGAATAGGACGGCGTGTGTCTTTGGCATGATTGACTACTTTTCCCGGATTAACTTTAAGGTCGGAGAGTGGGATTATATCTTCAGAGAATTTTGTGTACATTGAAATCACCTTGCCGCATTAACAGGTCTACTTATAGCACCTGTTAATAGCCCCGTCAATGTAGGCTTAATCAGCATAGGGAGGCACATCACGGCGCCCCTCCTCCCATACCACTAACGGCTGGCCAATCAGACCAGCACCGCACATGACACCCTAAGCGATGAGTCATTCAAGCTGTTATTGTCTACGTCTTTTAACTAAACCCAGACCCAGCAGGGCAAAGGAAAATAACGGCAAGGCAGCAGGCAGCGGCACCTCGGAGGTGTCACATTTCGACCAGTGCTTGTGCCCCCATTTGCCGTGATGGCGGATAACAACACCAGCAGGGAAATCCGGCAATAAGCTGTCGAGGTTCGGCTTCTGCCCGAAGTGTTTTTTGGCGGCATCGCCACCCCACAGCGACTTAAGGTGTTCAGGCTTGAACCAATGTTTCAGCTCGAGACTGCCTGTGTCACCTACCCGATGCCAGCTAATATCAATAAAATTATCCAGCTGCTGCGTCCGATGCGACTGGCTGACAAAATTAGCATTCGCCAGGGATGAAAGCGCCGCCAGTATTAGCAGCGCGGCCACATTAACTCTTTTCTTCATGGTACTGATCCCGTTGACTGTTATTGTTATGCTGGCTGCGAACCGCAACCACGCCACTAAAAAACATGCACAATCAATAGTGCAAATATCAATAGTGCAAAACCAAAGCCAACTGTTATTTTTTAATTTACTATCAATAACTTATCGCTATCATTGCCGCCCTGATGATGCCAACAGCTAGTCGCCGCGTCATAATAATGACTGCCAAACCTTGCCCATCGTTAACCGGGGGCATATATTTATCCCAGCTTACCCGCTGGGACATATACGCGTTCGTGTGCCGCCAAAAAAATCCAGGAAAATTTCATGACATTATTTAGCCAACGCCTGAGCGGAATCATTCTGCTGCCACTGCTAATACTCACACTGACAGCCAACGCTTTCGAGCGCACCGAGCAGCGGGAAAAATGCAAGGACTACCAGCCCCTGAAACGTCCTTTGGTGGGCGACCTGCATGTACACACCCGCTACTCCTTCGATTCCTATATTTCCAGCCAGCGCAATGACCCCTGGGATGCCTATCGCTACGCCAAGGGCGAGGCCATCTATCTGCCCAATGAGCAGGCAGAGCAAACCCTGAGGGCGCAAATTCAGCGCCCACTGGATTTCACCGCGGTAACCGATCACGGTGAGTTTCTCGGCCAAATCAATGTCTGCACCAGTGATAGCAGTCGCCTGGGTTATTGGTGGCCTCACTGCATCATGACGCGCTCCAGTCAGTTTTATGTACAGATGCTGGCAGCCGGTTGGTGGTCCCACCTGGGTGTTGCCAATGAATCCGCAGAAAAAAGTAAAAGCTTCGCCTGCACCTTGTCGGATTGTAATGAGGGCGACAGGGAATTCTGGGCCAATATCCAACAGGCGGCGGAAGACCACTATGACCGCAGCGAGAACTGTGAATTCACCACCTTTATCGCCTACGAATATACCGATGCACCCGATTACAAAAACATGCACCGCAATGTCATCTTCCGCAATGAACGCGTCACCCAACTGCCCATCACCACCTACCAGACCGGAACCTATAAATTTCCCGACCTGTGGGTGGAGCTGCGCGCCCAGTGCATCGACGGCAAGGAAGGCTGCGATGTACTGGCCATCCCGCACAACCCCAATCTGGCCGGCGGCATGATGTTCCCCGACCCCGGTAGCGAGCAGGAACTTGAAGACCGCCTGTTCTTTGAGCCGGTAGTGGAATTAGTCCAGCACAAAGGGGCCTCGGAATGTCGCTATGACCGCCTGATGCAGGCCGGTGTTGATACCCGGGACGAACTCTGTGATTTCGAACAAATCAAGGCCGACAACCTGTCCATGCTCGGCAGTCTCAACGGTGAACTGCAAACCGATCGCGCTGCCGAGGTTCCCCTGGATCAATTCAATCGGCGCAATATGGTGCGCAATGTGCTCAAAGACGGGCTCGCCATGCAGCAGGCAACGGGTAAGAACCCTTTCAAAATGGGCTTTATCGGCGCCACCGATACCCATAGCGCCACCGCTGGAGGTGCCGAGGAAGATAATTATGTCGGGCACCTCGGGCGTCGCGATTCCGGCTATCGCAATGTGCAGGATCATTTTTTCTCCAACCCCGGCGGCCACGCCATCGTCTGGGCCGAAGAGAATTCCCGCGACAGTATTTTCGCCGCTATTCGCCGCAAGGAAACCTATGCAACCAGCGGCACCCGCCCAATAGTGCGCTTTTTCGGTGGCTGGGATTACCCTGAAAATCTTTGCGAATCCGCCGACATGGTCGCCCGGGGTTACGCCGGCGGGGTTCCCATGGGCGGCGACCTGCGTGAAGCACCCGCGGGCCTGGCGCCAAAATTCCTGCTCAGCGCGGCCAAGGATGCCGGTATTCCGGGCAACCCGGGAACGGATTTACAGCGCCTGCAATTGATCAAGGGATGGGTAGACGGCAACGGCCAGACCCACGAGAAGGTATTTGAACTTGCCGGCTCCGCCGATAACGGTGCCGGCGTTGATCCCACTACCTGCGGCAGGGTGGGCACCGGCCACGCCAACCTCTGTGCGGTCTGGCAAGACCCGGATTTTGATGCCAGTCAGGATGCCTTCTACTACGCCCGGGTCATTGAAAATCCCAGCTGCCGCTGGAGCACCCTGCAATGCCAGGCCGCCGGCGTCAATCCCTTCGCCAGTGACTGCCAGGCCCAGGCCGATGCCAAGACTGCGCAACGACAAGCCGAGGGTGCTACCGGTGATATCTACGGAAAGTGTTGTATTGCGGCAAAAGACGAACCTTTTTATTCCCCGATACTGCAAGAACGCGCCTGGACTTCACCTATCTGGTACACCGCCAGCCGCCCGGAATAACCGCAGCAGCGATGCTTTACCCCCGATGCGGTTTACCCCGCATCAACCGGGGGCTTTCCCTTCAGCTTCTCGCGAATACTCTGCACAATCACATAGAAGCCCGGAATAAAGAACGTACCCACCACCAGCGCCGCCACCATGCCAAAGAACACGGTGATACCCAGCGACTTCTGGCCAAACATACCTGCGCCCGAGGCAAACACCAGCGGCAAGATGCCCAGAATAAAAGAGATCGCTGTCATATTGACTGCGCGAAAACGCAAGTGCGCCGCCTCTTTGGCCGCCTCCGCAATCGGCTTGCCCTCCTGCTCGCGCAGATTACTGGCAAACTCCACAATCAGGATGGCGTTTTTCGCGGCCATGCCGATTAACAACACCAGGCCAATCTGCGCATACAGGTTGAGCGCAATACCCGTCATCAGCAAGCCCCCCACCGCACCAGCCACCGCTATCGGCACCACCAGGATAATCGCTATCGGCATCGACCAGCTTTCATACTGTGCCACCAGGAACAGATAGATAAAAATCAACGCCAGGGCAAAAGCGTAAACCGCCAGGTTACCCGCCTTGAGCTGCTGGTAAGTCATCCCGGTCCATTCAAATCGATAACCTTCCGGTAAACTTTTCGCCGCCACCTCCTCGAAGGCATTGATCGCATCCCCCGATGAATAACCCGGGGCGGCAGCACCTCGAATCGAAGCCGAGCGAAACAGGTTATAGCGGCTGGAAACATCGGGGCCCATCACCGGTTGAGCTGACACCAGTGTACTGAGCGGAATCATTTCATCACTGGCGGTGCGCACATAAAAACGGTCGAGATCTTTTAAATCAGCGCGATAGCTGGATTCGGCCATCATCACTACCTGGTAGGTCTGGCCAAACTTGTTGAAGTCGTTGATATACATTGAGCCCAGCTGCGCCTGCAAGGTGCCGAAAATATCGGTCAGGGGAATGCCGAGATTCTTCGCCTTAACCCGGTCAACATCGATGAAGAACTGCGGTACATTGGCACGAAAGGTACTGAATACCCCGGTTAACGCCGGGTGCTGATTGGCATCAATCGACACATTTTGCACCACCGCGGCAAGATCGGAATAAGTCCGGCCCAGAGTGTCTTGCAATACAAACTCCAGGCCACCCACATTCCCCATGCCGGGGATGGCCGGGGGCGACATGGCAAAGACCTCCGCTTCCGGCACCACCTGGCTGGCCTTGACGTTGATCAAGCGGCTAACACCAAAAACAGTATTCTCCAAACCCTTGCGCTCGTCCCAGGGCGCCATTTCAATAAACAGCGTGGCGCTATTACTCTGGCCAGCACCACTGAGAATGCTGTAACCCTTGATTGAGGTTACACTTGTTATACGCTCATCCTGCTCAATCGCAGCGGCTACTTTATCGACCACTTCCTTGGTACGCGATACCGACGCCGCATCCGGCAGCTGCACATTAACAAACATCATGCCCTTGTCTTCCGGCGGCACAAAACCACTGGGCAAGGCCAATACGCCGGTGACCAGCGCCACCATAATAGCGACAAAAATCAGCGCAACCGTGCGGATACGCCTGACAATCCAGCTAACCCCGCGACCATAGCCACCGGTAACCGAAGCAAAAAAACGGTTGAAGGCAAGATACCAGCCGGCATCCTTTTGCTCGCCCGATTTCAGCAACAAACTACACAGCACCGGGCTCAAGCTCAGCGCATTGATGCTGGAAATCACCACCGCCACACAAATAGTTACCGCAAACTGGCGGTACATTTCCCCGGTAATACCCGGCAGTAAGGCCACCGGGATAAACACCGCCAGCAACACCAGGGTGGTGGCGATCACCGGCCCCGTCACTTCCTGCATGGTAAGCAACACCGCATCTTTAGCTGACAGCTTCGGATCAGCCCGCAGATGCCTGTCAGTATTTTCAATCACCAGAATGGCATCATCAACAACAATACCGATCGCCAGGATTAAACCGAATAAGGTCACGGTGTTAATTGACATGCCCATAGCCAGCAAGATCGCGAACGAACCGACCAGTGAAACCGGTATGGCAACCGCAGGCACCAGCGTGGCCCGCCAGTTACCGAGGAAGATAAAGGTAATCAGGATAACCAGCACAACCGCCTCAAATAAGGAGATGACGACCTGGTTTATCGCGGTACGGATATAACGGGTGGTATCGTAGCTGACGGCATACTCCATGCCGCTGGGGAAAAACTGCGACAGATTTTCCAGGCTCTTTTTAACTTCCTGCTCGGTTTCCAGCGCATTGGCACCAATTTGTAAATACAAGGCCAGGTTAACCGCCGGTTTGCCATTGTATTCACCGACGATATTGTAATCCTTCTGGCCCAGTTCAACCCGCGCCACATCGCGCAGGTAAATCGCTGAACCATCGGGGTGCGCGCGCAGCACAATTTGCTCAAATTCATCGACCTCAACCAGCCGCCCCTTGCTCTGCAAGGTATATTCGGTCTGCAGCTCACCGGTAAACGGCGGCGCGCCTATTTTACCCGCCGCCACCTGCACATTTTGTTCACGCAAGGCCGCAGTGATATCACCGGTGGTGATATTCAGGGTAGCCATACGGTCGGGGTTCAACCATAACCGCATCGAGTAATCCGCTTCACCGAGAATATCGGCTGAAGAAATACCCGGTAACCGCTTCAGGCTATTTTGCACATTGATTTTCAGGTAGTTGGAAATAAACGCGTAGCTCAGGGAATTATCCGGGGAATAGGCACTGATCAGCATCAGGATATCAGGGGACTTTTTATCGATGGTCAGGCCCTGGGCGTTGACCTCAGCCGGCAACGACGGTTCGGCCAGCGACACCCGGTTCTGCACCCTTACCAGCGCCATATCCGGGTCAGTGCCGACATCAAAGGTTACGCTGAGGGTATAACTGCCATCGTTGGCACTGTTGGAGGACATATAAATCATGTCTTCCACACCATTGACATTGTCCTCAATGGGCGTGCCCACCGTCTCTTCCACTACCGAGGCCGATGCACCCGGATAAACTCCGCTCACCTGCACCATCGGTGGAGAGATATTCGGGTATTCAGCGACCGGCAATATCGCAATAGAAATCAAACCCGACAGGGTCAAAACGATAGCAATAACCAGCGCAAACTTGGGGCGCTCGACAAAAAAGGCACTGATCATGGCTTATTCCCCAGTGGCTTCATCGAGTTCACCGGGTTCATCGACATCCCGGGTTCTTACCAGTTGCCCCGCACGAATTTTTTGTACGCCCTGGATCACAACGGTTTCATCCCCCGCCAAGCCCTTGCTGATCACCACCTTATCTTTTACCCGATCACCCACCACCACATTGCGACGAGCCACCTTGTTATCGGCACCGACGGTATAAACAAAGTTACCCTGTTGGTCTGCCTGCACCGCCGACTGCTCAATCATCAGGGTATCCACTTCAAAGGTGGTCTCCAGTATCACCCGCACAAACTGACCGGGTCTCAACACGCCATCAGGGTTAGGGACTTGTGCCCGCGCTTCTATGGTGCCGGTATCCTGATCCACCCGGTTGGAAACGTAGTCAATAAAACCCGCATGCGGATAAATCATTTTATTCGCCATTTCCAGCCTGGCCTGTAATTTTGGTGCCTCCTCATTGCGCTTACGGTATTCATCTCCCATCGCCACATAGGCGAGAAACACCTGCTCACTGATTTGGAACAGCGCCTGCATTGGATCAATACTGACCAGCGAAGTCAGCACCCCAACATCCGGCCCGATCAAATCACCGGGACTAAAGTGGCTGCGACCAATACGGCCATCGATCGGTGCCTGTATCCGGGTGTAACTCAGATTGACCTCGGCCGCCTGCAGGTTCGCCTTGGCGCCTTCCAGGTCCGCTTCGGAGGTCAGCTTGCTCGCTTCAATCTTATCCATTTCCGCAGCGGAAATAGCCCCTTTAGGCAGCAACTCCTTGCCGCGGGAAAAATTACGCGTAGCAACGGTCACTGAAGCCCTGGCGCTGGCCAGCTCTGCTTTAGCCATAGCCATATCCGCCTCGAACTCCGCGGGGTCAATCTCGTACAACAGGGCGCCTTTTTCAATCAAGTCACCCTCTTTAAAATGCCACGCCTTCAGGTAACCCCTCACCTGGGCCTGAATTTTGACATCATCGCGCGCCTGAATACGGCCCACGTAAGAGGCGGAGGGCTTGTAAGGCACCATTTTAACCTGATCGATAATGACTTCGACGGCCTGGGGAGCGGCTTCCTCCTCCGAACAGGCAAGCAGGAACATCAGGGCGGGTATCAATAACAGGCGTAATATATTCAAGAAAGACGTCCTTCTTATTTATGTAGCTGAATCCAGTTTGGACTCTACCAGAGCCGCAATGGGCACACAATCAGCCATTACCAGCCCATAACAAAAAAAGCCGTCACCTCAAAGAGATACGGCTTTTTCTCAACCCGACAAGCGCTTACTGGCTATTTTCAACCATGTAATCCACCGCCGCATGAATTTCATCATCCGAGCAGCTCATACAGCCGCCCTTGGCAATCATACCGGTACCTGCAACACCATTCACCGCGCTGTGGTAAAGCGCCGCTTGACCCGTGGCGATACGATCAGCCCAGGCCGCATTATCTCCTACTTTCGGGGCACCACCAGCACCGGTGCTATGGCAGGCCATACAGCTACCGTTATATATATCTTCCCCCGACCGAGGGCCACTGCTGACCGCTACCACCGCCGCACAATTGGCATCGCCCTCTACGCAGACCTCACCCACCGGTTTAATTCGCTCAGCGACCGCCGCCTCCTGCTTCTCAGTCAAGGCATAGGCCGACAAACTCACCACGGCACAGATTGCTAACAGGCCCGCTTTCAACCACGCATTACCCTTTACTATCTTCTTCACTCTCACTATCCTCTTCCCCACGCCGAAAACCCCGGCTGTAAACTGGCGCGAATTATAGCCAGTTTCTACCCCTAGCGGAAATATAACTGGATATTACCCGAAAAATTATCCTCCCCCGCAAACATAGACGAAACAGCCCCCGACCGGTATCATTGCGCCCGTTTCTGCCTCCCAAGTTACCCGCCCGTAGCTCAGCTGGATAGAGTAGTGGCTTCCGACAAATGCGATCAGCATTTGAAACAAGGAGCAACGCGACGCAGCCCCGAAGGGGTGACAATGGCCCAAAGGCCAGTGTCATTAACCCATTGGTCACAAACTGCGAAGCAGTTTCAGGGCTGGCACGAACGAAAATTGCACGACCATGCCTCAGGGTATGTAACAATTAACCGAGTTACCCGCCCGTAGCTCAGCTGGATAGAGTAGTGGCTTCCGAAGCCATTGGTCACAGGTTCGAATCCTGTCGGGCGGGCCATCCATAAAAAAGCCCGTACTGTTTTTTGAGTATGGGCTTTTTTATGGATAGTTCGACCAGTAGGCTTTGTT
>JAUXHA010000161.1 GCA_030621845.1 Spongiibacteraceae bacterium | reverse complement strand
CCCTTGTCTTCCTAAGACCGCTTGGCCTCCGACTTGTGACTTAAGCTTTGCTGCGAAACGTACCTATGATCTGGAGGTCTGGCTGCCCGGCCAACAAAAGTACCGGGAAATATCCTCCTGCAGTAATTTCGGTGATTTCCAGGCGCGTCGAATGATGGCGCGTTGGCGTAATCCTGAAACCAATAAGCCGGAGTTGTTACACACCATCAATGGTTCCGGCCTGGCGGTCGGTCGCACGCTGGTGGCGATACTGGAAAACTATCAAACTGAATCAGGCGCTGTACGCGTTCCTGCAGCACTCAAGCCCTATATGGGTGACATAGAAGAAATTAGCTAATCGTATGGACTATCTGCCGCTTTTTTATCAATTGCAGGGCAAGCATTGCTTATTGATCGGTGGCGGTGCTATTGCCTTACGCAAGGCCGGGCTACTCAGTAAAGCCGGGGGACTTATCCATGTAGTCACCCACCAGATTGAGCCGGAACTGGATCAACTTGCCCGTCAGTCAGGCGGCAGTGTCCGCCTGGGTGATTACCAGTTATCCGACCTCGAAGGCAAAACACTGGTTATTGCGGCCACAGATGATGCCCAGCTTAACAGCCAGGTATCGGCCGATGCCCAGCGCTTAACTATCCCGGTGAATGTGGTCGATAATCCGGCGTTATGCAGTGTTATCTTACCGGCGATCATCGATCGTTCGCCACTGGTAATAGCCGTTTCAAGTGGTGGACAATCTCCGGTACTGGCGCGTTTGTTGCGTTCAAAAATTGAATCCACTATTCCTTCTGCCTATGGTCGCCTGGCCGCTCTGGTGGGTAAGTTCAGGCGCCGGGTTCAGGAAAAATTCACCACCGTAGATGCGCGGCGAGATTTTTGGGAAGAAACCTTGCAGGGGCCTCTGGCTGAAATGGTATTTGCTGGCAAGGATCACGTCGCCGAAGAAATGCTTGAAACCGCCCTGGACGCAGAACAGATACCAGCACCCGCGGGAGAAGTTTATCTGGTCGGCGCCGGGCCTGGCGACCCCGATTTACTCACATTTAAAGCCCTGCGCTTAATGCAAAAAGCGGACGTGGTACTTTATGATCGGCTGGTCGCCGCTGAAATTGTCGATCTAACGCGTAAAGATGCCGAAAAAATCTACGTCGGCAAGGCTCGCGCTGATCACGCCTTGCCGCAACAAGATATCAATCAATTGATTATTACACTGGCTAAACAAGGTAAAAAAGTACTGCGATTAAAAGGCGGCGACCCGTTTATCTTTGGCCGGGGAGGGGAGGAGATTCAGGAGCTGGCAACACACCGCATTCCTTTCCAGGTTGTTCCCGACATTACCGCTGCGTCCGGCTGTGCTGCCTATGCGGGCATTCCCCTTACCCATCGTGATTATGCCCAGTCGGTGCGTTTTATTACCGGCCACCTCAAGGATGGCAGTATCAAGTTACCCTGGGATGAGTTACTGCACCGTGAGCAAACACTGGTGTTCTATATGGGCTTGGTAGGCTTGCCGGTGATATGCCAGCAATTAATCGAACACGGTCGTGACCCGCAAACACCCATAGCCCTGATCGAAAAAGGCACTACCCGAGAGCAACAGGTGATTATTGGTGATTTGGGCAATATGCCGAAAAAAGTGCAAGCGCATCAGGTCACAGCGCCGACGCTGTTAATTGTCGGCGATGTGGTCAAATTACAGTCTCAATTACACTGGTTCGATCCGGCGAAAGAAAGCGGCTAGGGCAGGGGGCTTATTGCCTGACAGCAAAGCGATCCTGGAAATAAACCGGGATCGAATCAACCAGGATACGCCCGGTTTCAAATAACAGCGGGTCAACTTCTTCGTCCTCGCTATCATCCTCCTCATCGGCAGCGGTTGCGGCCAGTTCATCGTCATCCTCATCGGGAATGCTTTCCAGCGGCTCCAGCCCCTTGGCGATACGCCGTTTGTTTTCTATTGCCAGCGACTTGCTCTTATTATCAGCTCGCTCTTTACTGCGCAGGTTTTCATTAAGATTGATGAACTCAATGTTACGGGCTTCTTCCATTAGCGCGATCTGGTCATTGAGGAAAATAAAATCCGGATCGCCGGCCATCCGCTGTTGATGATCGTTGTTTAACTGCGGCAGGATTTTTGGGAAATCAAAATAACGATGATGTCGGATTGGATCGATACGATCCCAGGGCAGGGCATTGTGCAGTGAACTTTCACCGACTTTTTCTGTGTCGTACAGTGTAGGAAAAGTAATGTCAGGAATAACACCACGGTGCTGAGTACTGTCGCCTGATATACGGTAGAACTTGGATTCTGTGATTTTGATCTGCCCTTGCTGTAACGGGGTCAGGGATTGAACGGTACCTTTGCCAAAGGATTGTGTTCCCACGATTAAACCGCGCTGGTAATCCTGTATCGCACCGGCAAATATTTCTGACGCTGAGGCACTTAAACGATTAATCAATACCACCAGCGGTCCATCATAGAACTCTGAACTGCGCCGCTTACCTTCACGGTAAATTTTGGTGCTGGAGTGCCTGATTTGAACCGTCGGCCCAGAATCGATAAACAAACCGGTAAGCGCGTTAGCTTCCTGCAGCGAGCCGCCACCATTCTCACGCAGATCAATAATAATCCCTTCAACGCCATCATCAACCAGCTCAGTCAAAAGCTTTTGCACATCGCGCGTGGTGCTCTTGTAATTAACATCACCACGGCGCATCGCTTCGAAATCAATATAAAATGCCGGAATATCAATCACACCCACTTTGATCAGGCGGTCATTGTCGAGGATTTCAATAATTTCTTTCTGCGCACTTTGTTCTTCGAGCTTCACCGTATTGCGAACAATTTTTATCGTCTTCTGTTCGTCATCGGTTTTAGCTGAAACTGGAATCACTTTAAGGCGAACAATACTGTCTTTAGGACCGCGAATTAATTTAACCACTTCATCCAGGCGCATGCCGACAACATCCTGGAATTCGCCGTCTTTATCCTGGGCAACCGCAACAATACGGTCTGAGGGTTGCAACTGACCTTGCTTATCGGCCGGGCCCGCGTGCACCAGGCGAATAACCTTGGTGTATTCATTTTCACTCTGCAGTACCGCACCGATACCCTCAAGCTTAAGACTCATATTAATATTGAAGTTTTCAGAAGAGGCCGGCGACAGGTAATTGGTATGCGGGTCATACAGCTCGGTGAGGGCATTCATATAAATCTGGAAGGCATCTTCGGAGCGTGACTGCCTGACACGATGTAACTGGTTGCTGTAGCGTTTAGTCAGCAGGGTGACAATCTCGTCGTTACTTTTCCCTGCTAATTTAAGGCTCAGAATCCTGCTTTTAACAATTTTTCGCCACAGTTCATCAGCCTCAGCCTGGTTCTTTGGCCACGCTTCTTTTGAACGGTCAATCTGTATGCTTTCATCAAGGGTGAAATCCATCTGCTTCACGGTATTGGGAAGCTCGGCGATAACGGATTCAAAACGGTCGCTAATACGTGCCTGGTAACGATTAAAAATAACAAAGCCCGGGTTCAAATCGCCCTTGTTCAATGAGTCATCAAGGGTATAGCGGTAAGCTTCAAATTCCTCGAGATCAGCTTGTAAAAACAGCGCCCGGCTACTGTCCAGTCGCTGTAAATAATTATCAAGCAATCGCGATGAGATGCGATCGTTAAAGCGGTGACTGAGATAATGGCGGCTCTGGAGTTTAATAACGATTTCCTGAGCGGTGGTGGATTGGCTCTGGGTAAAACTGAGTGGCAGGGTTTGTTCACTGGTCTCCAGCTTGCCATAGGAATAAGCGCCCACTGTTAACAGGACAATAAACACAGACAGTTGGCTAATAGCAGTACGACGTAGACGTTTTATCAAAGTAATTCTCTCAAACAGCGGGGTTTTGGGCGATACCAGCCCATCATAACGCTAAAATAGACACAGACCTAGCAACGGGGTTCCTCGTTACTGTGAAATAGTACGCATGCCGGGGCGCTATAAAGACATACTCGTAAGTCTATCAACAACTTACGGGGTATAGTTAATGTCGTTCCTATATGAAGGGAGTGGTGACTTTGCGCTGATAACGTCCAGGCCCTGGTTAAAACTACAATAATCCTATTTGACATAATATACATTA
>JAUXHA010000082.1 GCA_030621845.1 Spongiibacteraceae bacterium | reverse complement strand
ACGGTGACTACAAGCGCGGTGTGGCTCACGCTACCAGTGGCCCCTGCTTACAACAAAACCTGGTAACGGTACTGGAGGGCGCATAATGGCCGAATTAGCAGCAGTGGTTGGTATTGGTCAAACCAAATACCAGACAAAACGTGGTGATGTGTCAATTGCGGGGCTGGTTCGCGAAGCGGCGATTAACGCGCTTAAGGATGCAGATCTGAAATGGGACGATATCGATGCGGTGATCATCGGTAAGGCGCCGGATATGTTCGAGGGCGTGTTGATGCCCGAGTTGTACCTGACTGATGCCCTGGGTTGTAATGGCAAGCCGATGTTACGGGTGCATACAGCGGGTTCGGTGGGCGGTTCAACCGCTAACGTGGCAGCGTCCTATGTACAGAGTGGTATTTTCAAGCGTATCCTGACCGTGACCTTCGAAAAGCAGTCAGAATCCAATGCCATGTGGGCGCTGTCTAATCCGCAGCCTTTTTCACCGCACTTGAATGCCGGTGCCGGTGGTTATTTTGCACCGATTATCCGCGAGTATATGCGCCGTAGCAAAGCACCTTATGATGCGGGGATCAAGGTGGCGGTAAAGGACCGCCTGCATGGGGCTAAAAATCCGCTGGCACACTTACAACTGCCGGAAATCACCATGAAAGAAGTGGAAGAATCCCCGATGTTGTGGGATCCCTTGCGCTTTCTTGAGGTCTGTCCCTCGTCGGACGGTGCCTGTGCCATGGTCATTGCCCATGAAGATCTGGTCGCACAATCGCCCAAACAGCCGGCCTGGATCCGCGGCAATGCGATGCGCTCAGAACCGACTATCTATGCCGGTCGGGAAGAAGTTAACCCCCAGGCAGGACGCGATTGTGCGGCTGATGTTTACGCCCAGGCCGGCATTAGCAACCCGCGTAAGGATTTTGACTGCGCCGAAGTGTATGTGCCGTTTTCCTGGTACGAGCCAATGTGGCTGGAAAATCTTGGTTTTGCTGAAGAGGGTAAAGGCTGGGAACTGACCATGGCCGGTGCGACCGATAATAACACGGGCGGCGATATACCCTGGAATACTTCCGGTGGCGTATTATCCTCGAATCCTATCGGTGCCTCGGGTATGATTCGTTTTGCTGAAGCAGCCCGCCAGGTGCGTGGTGATGCTGGTGATCATCAGGTCGAGGGGGCGAAAACAGCCCTGGGCCATGCCTACGGCGGTGGCGCCCAGTTTTACGCCATGTGGGTGGTCAGTGCCGAAAAACCCTAATTTGGGCTAATGCTCGTTTGCATAGTGTTAGCAGCGAGGTTAATAATCAGCCAGTTTGAATGTCAATTTGAACTGGCTGGGATGATTTACCAACAGAGGCCTGCAACGATGGTCTTTACAATAAGGGATATAAATTTATGAGCATGCATTTTAACCTCGCCGATCTTTTTGAGAAAGTTGCCGATACCGTCCCTGAGCGAGAAGCGCTGGTCTGTGGAGAACAGCGAGCCACCTTTGCCCAGTTAGAATCCCGAGCCAACCAGATGGCGCATTACCTGCTGTCGCAGGGTGTGGGTGCCGGTGACCATGTTGGCCTGTATATGTATAACAGCAGTGAATTTATTGAAGGCATGTGGGCCTGCTTTAAGATTCGTGCGGTGCCGGTCAATGTTAACTACCGCTATGTTAAAGAGGAACTACTGTATATTTTCGATAACGCTAATATGGTGGCTTGTATTCACAATCGTGAATTTATTCCCCATATTGCTGAAATTATGGCCTCGGTGCCGGATGTAAAAACCTTTATTTCTGTCGATGACGACACTGACTTTGATCTCGATAGTATTGCGTCAGTTGAATTCAGGGCGGCGATGGCAGGGCAGAGCGAAGCCCGTGATTTTGAACAGCGCTCTGATGATGATCTTTTTATTCTTTATACCGGTGGCACTACGGGTATGCCAAAAGGGGTGATGTGGCCACATAAAAATGTTTTTATGGCTGCTATGGGTGGCGGTGGTTTTATGACGGGTAATGGTCCTGCCGAAACACCCGAGGCCATCGTTGATCGTATTTCAGAATTTCCCATTCGCGGCATGGCTCTCGCACCCTTAATGCACGGTGCTTGCTGGTGGTACGCCTGCATTCAGATGCTGGCGGGTTGCTGCCTGTTATTAAGTCCCAGTCGCTCGCTGGTCGGTGAGGAAATTTGGCAGCTGGTGGAAGATGAAAAGATCAATGGCTTGTCGATTGTTGGTGATGCTATGGCTATTCCGCTATTGGAAGCGCTTGAGGCTAATAAGGATAAATGGGATCTCAGCTCAATTTTCAATATTGGCTCTGGTGGCGCAGTATTCTCGCCAACCAAACAGGAGCAGTTTAAAGCGTTTTTCCCCAACGTCTTTATTACCAATTCGTTTGGTTCTTCCGAGGCGGGCAATATGGGTTTTGACTCCGGCAGCAAAAAAACCGGTAGTAGCCTGGGTAATGTGCTTCAGTCAGACTTTATGGATGTGATTACTGACAATGAAGGTGAGCCGCACCGTCATGCCAAAATAGGTGAAGAAGGTATTTTTTCTCGCTCTGGTTATATCCCAACTGGCTATTACGGTGATCCCGAAAAAACCGCCAAAACATTTGTCACTGTGGATGGAAAAATGTGGTTAATGTCCGGCGATGCAGCCAAGCTGGAAGAAGATAAATCCATTACTATTTTTGGTCGCGGTTCTAACTGTATTAATACCGGCGGAGAGAAAGTCTTCCCCGAAGAAGTTGAGCAGGCGCTGAAGTGTCACGACAGTGTTTTTGATGCCCTGGTGGTTGATACCCCGGATGAGCGCTTTGGCAGCAAGGTGACTGCTGTTGTGCAGTTACGCAAAGGCAAGCAGTTGACGCTGGATGCTTTAAAGGAAGAAGCGCGCAAACATATTGCCGGATATAAACTGCCACGCGAGCTGCATATTGTTGATCTGTTACCGCGTGCGCCTAGCGGTAAGCCCGCCTATACCAAAGCCAAAGAAATTGCTTTGAGCCAGGAATTTATTGCGAGTTAACATTCACCGGAACTTTTTGCTGTGGGCATTTAGAGAAAATGCCCAAGCCTGGCAGCGCTTGGTGGGCGCAGATAGCAGAAACTAACAGGAGCACCTGGCATGGCTGAAACGCTGGATATCAGTACCGATAACTGCACTATTGAAAAAGAAGGTAAGACCTTAGTCGTCACCCTTAACCGCCCGGAAGCGAAAAATGCGTTCAGCCCGGAAATGTTACTCGGCCTGTACAAAGCCTGGCGTCTGCTGGATGAAGATGATGAGCTGATGTGCGCTGTCCTGACTGCCAATGGCGATACCTTTTGTGCTGGTATGGATTTAAAAGCGGGTGCTGAAGGGCATCGTAGTACCGAAGAATTTATGACATTAATGGGCACCATTCCCAATATTCACTGGCAGGCTTTACTGCGTGATAATCGCCCCAATAAACCCCTGATTCTCGCTGTTGAAGGCTATGCTTTGGCCGGTGGCACCGAAATCCTCATGGGGACTGATATTCGTGTGGCGGCGGAAGACGCCACCTTTGGCGTTACCGAAGTCGCCAGGGGTCTGTACCCGATGGCGGGGACCAGTGTTCGCCTGCCACGCCAAATCCCCTATTGCCTGGCTGCGGAGATGCTTTTATTGGGACGTCATATCAGTGCTCAGGAGGCGCTATCCTGGGGGCTGGTAAATCGACTGGTGGCCAAGGGACAGGCACTGGCGGAAGCCATGACCATTGCCGAGGAAATAGGCCAGAAGGGCCCATTGGCGCTCAAGGCCATTACCCGATGCCTTCGTGAGATACAGTCCGATGTGGCCGAGCCTGAGGCGATGCTAAAGTCTGACGAGTTAGCCGGACCGGTGTTTGCTTCTGCGGATGCTAAAGAGGGGATGCGGGCTTTCAAGGAAAAACGTGAAGCGGTATTCACCGGCAAGTAAAATCGTGACAGTGTTACAATACTCACACTCCATTAAGTAGTATCCCTTATGGCCATCGATAGAAATAGTGGATAGACTTCGCCCCTGATTTGCTATGCCTGCAGCTGTAAGATGTTGTTTTTGCAGGGGTTGGTCAAATTTGCTGTTATGTAAGAAAACAGAAGCCGCTGACCTAAACGGTTGACTCTTTTTATCGAACGAAGGCGCCAGGAAATGCTCAGATTACTAACGCATTTATCTTTAAATAGTTCACAGATATTACCCAAAATACTATCCGGTTTTTTAATGACCTCGGCGTTATTGCTGGCTGGTTGTGATAGCAATAACAACAATTCTGCAGGCTCTGATGAGAATGTTGTAGTGCTTGAAGCTGGCGATGATCTCGAATCACGCGCCCAGGAGGCCCTGATTGTTGCGGTGCCAGGCACGATTATTGAATTCCCCGCGGGTACTTATGATTTTATGGGTGAGCTGAGTGTTAGTGTTCCCAATATCACTATCCGCGGCCAGGGTATGAATGAAACGGTTCTTAACTTTGCCAACCAGCAATCAGGTGGGCAGGGTATCTACGGCACCGCCGATTATCTTACTATCGAAGACATTGCCGTGATCGAAACACCCGGAGACGGTATTAAGATCAAAGGTACTAACGGTGTGACGATTCGCCGCGTGCGAGTGGGCTGGGAAAGCTTTGCTGATGAGGATAACGGTGCTTACGGATTGTATCCAGTGCAGACCACCAACGTCCTGATTGAAGATTCTGAAGTTTATGGTGCGAGTGACGCCGGTGTTTATGTCGGTCAGTCAAAAAATATTATCGTTCGCCGTAACTATGTTCATAAAAATGTTGCAGGTATTGAAATCGAAAACTCTACCTTCGCTGATGTTTATGATAATGAAACCACCGAGAACACGGGTGGTATCCTGGTATTTGATTTACCTAACCTTGAAATTACAGGCGGTGAGAGTACCCGGGTATTCAACAATAAAATTTACAACAACAATACACAGAATTTTGCGCCGGTAGGAAATATTGTCGGGAGTGTTCCCACTGGAACCGGCATTATGGTTATGGCTAATGATGACATTGAAATCTTTGATAATAACATCACTGATCATAAGACCGTGGGTATTGCGGTGGTGAGTTATTATGCCTCTCTGAACCAGGTCAATGATCCTCTTTACGATCCGGTACCTGAAAAGATTTATATCCATGACAATACCTTTTCAAATAATGCTACTGATCCCCAGGATTTAATTGGAGAAGCGTTAGGTGGGGTTTTTGTGGCGCAGGGTGATCCCATGCCTGTCATCTACTACGATAGTTCAGGCGTGGAAGGTACTCAGCTGGCTGAAGATAAGAGAATTTGTGCACGTGATAACGGCAACATAGCGGCTGGTAGTTTTGATGTGTTGGTTGAGTTTTTGGCTGGACCAGGTGATAACAAATACGTCTTTGGCTTGGAGTTTTTTGATTGTGCACACCCTTCATTACCCAAAGTAGTGCTGGATGAGCCCGGTGAGATTGATACCAGTAACCCGAATGACCAGGAAGCTATCGCCGAGCTCTGTGGTGCTGAGGGTGATGGTGTTAACGCGCAAGCCTTTGTGGTGAACTGTCCTAATCTGTCTGATTATGGTCTCTATGTTGACCAGGAAAATCCCAAGGGCGCCAGCAATGGTGGTGTTCAGTACGATTTAACTACGCCTTTGTTTACTGACTATGCGGTAAAATACCGTGACGTCTTTGTGCCAGAGGGCTTGCAGGCTTCTTACCGTTCCACCGATGCCTTTGATTTTCCGATCGGTACAATCATTGCCAAGACTTTCGCGGTAAAAAGCGATTTGCAGGACGCTTCAAGCAGTGAAGAGCTGATTGAAACCCGGCTGTTGATTCACCGGGAAGAAGGGTGGGTTGGTTTGCCCTATGTTTGGACTCCCGACAAGAGCGATGCTGAACTCAGTCTTGGCGGAAGCACGCTTCCAGTTAGCTGGACAGATGCTGACGGCGTTATGCAAACCACAGACTATGCAGTTCCCAATGCTAACCAGTGTAAGAATTGTCATGGTGAAATAGTGCCCAGGCCTATCGGCCCTAAAGCCCGCTTGTTGAATAAGGACTTCGATTATGCTGATGGAACCACAGCCAACCAGATTGAGCACTGGACAGCGCAGGGTATCTTGACCGGCGCTCCAGCGGTCAACACAATCGAGACTATCCCTGATTGGACTGATACCAATGCTGATCTTGAAGCTCGCGCCAAGGGCTATCTTGATATTAACTGTGCTCACTGCCATAACCCCGAGGGTGCAGCCAGTACTTCAGCGCTGTATCTTGACTCCTGGCGTCCCGTTGATGTCACTTACGGACTCTGTAAAACGCCGATCGCCGCTGGTGGTGCCGGAGTGAAGAACTTCGATATCCAGCCGGGTATTGCTACGGGTGCTGGCAATGAAGGCTCACTGATAGTCTACCGTATGGATTCCACTGACCCGGATGTAAAAATGCCCGAGCTTGGGCGCAGTGTTATCCATACTGAGGGCGTTGAGTTAGTCTCTGAGTGGATTAACAGCCTGTCTGGTACTTGCTTGTAACATCTTGGCAAGCTAACACCAAAGCCCTGCTTTATTGACTGAAGCAGGGCTTTTTTATGCCAGCTATTTACTGTTTTTACCGCGTTAATGATGATCTGGCAGACAGGGCTTCATCTGCTCATGGTGCCAGGCAGACGGTTTTTAACATGGAGGGGTAAGAGTAGTGGCTAAGTAGCAGCCCCTTTATTATTCCAACATAGCCTTGTACTGCTCAGCTTCCCGATCGCGCCCTAATTCTGTCAGGTAATTGAACAGAGCGGTAATCAATTGCGCATTTTGCGGGTGTTGTAGCAGGGCTTTTTTGAGCACATCTACGCTTTGTTCCGGCTTACCCAGGTCGTGCAGGGCAATGGCAAAGACAAAGCTGTAACGAACATTTTCAGGGGCTTCACTGGCCGCCCTGCCAAGCATAGCAAGGGCTTCATCACTGCGTTGCTGTCTTACCCAGAGCAGTCCTATGGCATGGTAAAGGGTGGCCTTGGCTCGTACGCGCAGCAAGCCACGCTTTAATAAATCCTCAGCCTGTTGCTCGCGTCCGGAATGGCTATAGAGGCTGGCAAGATTGATATAGGCCGGCGTGTAAGTGGCTTCAAGCCGGATCGCCTCAAGGTAGGCTTGTTCTGCCAGGGTAAAGTTATTGCGCTGGCTGTAGTAGTTGCCGAGGTTGGCTTGTGCTTCGGGGCGATCGCCATTGGCTCGTTGACTATCAATAAAACCCTGCCTGGCCTGTTGCAGGGCTTTCAGTTGATCGGGCTTGAGCTGGTCATCGGGTATATCAGCCAACACCCGGCCGACAGAATTGCGTACGAGCCGCACCGGGTCATTGGCCAGGCCGATAGCCAGTGGCAGGCGAATATTGGCCGGCACACTGTCCATGGCGGAGAGGGTGGCGGCGCGCACCATGGCCGAGTCATCCCCCAGTGCCTGGTTGATGATGGTAATGCCTTGCTGGTCAATTCTATCGACCAGTAAACTGGCGGCGGTGGCCCTGGCGATGGCGGGTTGCTGCGGGTCCATGAGTAGCTGCTGCAGTGCCGGTGTGGCCTCGCTATAGCCAGTACGAGCGGCGAAAAGTACAGGGGCATAACGCTGATAGCCTGGATTAGCTGCCGGGTACCACTTGTTGATTTGTTCGGCGGCCCACTGCGCAGTCTGTTTGTCATGACACTGGTTACAGCTATTGGGGGTATCGATACTTGCACTCAGGTCGGGGCGGGGAATTCGAAAACTGTGGTCGCGACGGGGGTCTACCACCATGTAGGTTGTTGCCGGCATATGGCAGCTGACACAGCGGGCAGCGGATGACTTTTCCGGGTGATGGTGGTGATTACTGGTGGCGAATTTATTGCTGGCATGACATTGCAGGCAGGTACCGTCGCCCGGTTGTTTTAGTTCCAGTGAGTGGGGATTGTGACAATCGGAGCAGGTGACACCCTGTTGATACATTTTGCTTTGCAAGAAGGAACCATAGACATAGACTTCATCTTCAATCTGGCCGTCGGCATAATAAAGTCCGTCACGCAGCAGGCTCACCCTGTGGCTATCACCGATGGGGTGGCCGAATTGATAATCCTCGGTTAACACGCCGCGTCGGGAATGGCAGCGTGCGCAGGTCTCTACTTCTTCCCTTGCCGCCGCGTTATTGCGATGGGTGGTGTTGGCACCGGGGGAAAATTGCCATTGATGCTCCTGTGCCAAGTCGAAAACAAAGCCCTTGTTGCCCACCGCTTGCTTGTTTTCTGTCCAGGCGATGTGCCCGGAAGCAGGGCCGTGGCAGGCTTCGCAGGAAACATTGATCTCACTCCAGCTACTTTGGTATGTCTTATTATTGCTGTCATAGCCTTTTTTGAACTGGGTAGAATGGCACTCGGCGCACATATAGTTCCAGTTCTGGTTAATGCCGGTCCAGTGCAATTCATCATTGTAGTTGATGGTTTCATCGGGGTAGAGCCGAAACCAGCGCTGGCCACCGTCTTCCGGGGTACGAGTATCCCAGGCCACGCTAAAGGCCTGCAATCGGCCATCGGTAAAGGGGATCAGGTATTGTTGCAGTGGAGTGACACCAAAGGTATGGCTGATTTCAAAATCCTGGTAACTGCCATCGCTGCCCTGGGTGTTAATCATAAAGCTGTCGCCATCGCGAAAAAAACGTGTGGTGACATTGTCTTTGCTGTGGCTGCTGTTATTAAAATCCCCGAGTACGGTGTCCTCTGTTGCCACTTGCATAGCGAGGTCGTGGTGTGAACCGCGCCATTGCTCAACTTGCTGGCTGTGGCATTGTATACATTGACTATTGCCGATAAATGCGGCGGTCGGTGGATTGTCGAGATTCGGCAAAGTACTTTCAGTGGCGCTCTGCTCAGCTGTATCACAGGCGCAAAGTAGAATGCTGAGTAGGAGAAAAAGAATAGCTTTTTGCATAGTGAAATAGATACGGTAGCAGACGATGGTAAATAGTAAGTATATCGATGCTCAAAAGCAATCGGGACTAGAGTGCTTTTGAATAACTTACCGGTTTGAGCTCGGCACCCAAATGTTCATCGAAGGCCATGGCGATATGCCTGAGGAAATGGTGGCCAATATCGCTAACCTTAATGCCCAGGGCATCAATGGTGACAATGCCATCGGCAGCCAGTGGCTGTAAAGTGCTCAGCGCTGCTTTGAAGTGTTGATGGAAATCCAGTGGATAGTCCCGTTCTACGCGCGCTATATCAATAAAACGGTGGCAGCAAATTTGTTGGATGATATCGCGCCTCAGCTTATCCTCATCACTGAGGCTAATGCCGTGCTCAATGGGCAGCTGGTCTTGATCCAGTGCTTGATAGTAATCGGCTAATTGGCGATAGTTTTGGCTGTAACCGTGGTTAAAATCACTGATCGAAGAGACGCCCAGGCTAAGCATATCCTCGGCCAGGTTCAAAGAGTAACCTTGAAAGTTACGTTGCAGTTTGTCGTCATTAAGGGCTTTGGCCAGTGAGTCGTCGGGTTTGACAAAGTGATCCATGCCGACGAAAACATAGCCGGCATCGGTCAGGGTATGGATCACTGTATTGATCAGGGCAATTTTCTGCTCCGGACTCGGCAGTTGCTGTCGGTCGATTGAGCGCTGGGATTTGAAGCGGTGGGGCAGGTGAGCATAGTTGTAACAGCTGATACGATCCGGTGATAATGCCAGTACTTGTTGCAAAGTATGTTGCACGCTTTTTATGTTTTGGAATGGCAGGCCATAAATTAAATCAAAATTGATTGAGTGGAAGCCCATGGCGCGAATAGCAGCCATTTGCTCGGTAATTAACTGAAAATCCTGTCGACGATTAATAGCCTCCTGCACCTGCGGGTCAAAGTCCTGAATGCCGAGGCTGACGCGATTAAAACCGAGCTTTCGTAATAGCGCCAGTCGCTTGCTGTCGATGGTTCGTGGATCGAGTTCAATAGAGTACTCGCCCTGATCATCGTCCAGCAGTGTGTAATGACGGGCAATGCTGGCCATTAAGCCGCTTAGTTGTTCATCGCTAAGGAAGGTCGGTGTGCCACCGCCGAAATGTAATTGAGAAACGGGTCGGTGCTGCCAGCCCAGTGTATCGAGCAAGTGCATTTCCTTATCGAGGTAGTGCAGGTATGTGCCAGCCTGGTCTGTGTCACGGGTAACGATTTTATTACAGGCGCAGTAATAGCAAATGGAGTGGCAAAAAGGGATATGAAAATACAGTGATAAGGGTGCATCGGTGCGCCGCTGTTTAGCCATGGCTAGAAAATCATCAGGACCAAATTGATGGGTGAATTGAGCCGCCGTAGGATAGGAGGTATAACGTGGTCCGTTGATATCGTATTTGGCGAGTAATGCGGTGCCTAGCTGTGCTGTCATCGATGGATTGCCGGGTAATTTATGCCTTGATAATACGCCTTGGCCTGTGCTGTAGCGTTGATTTATATCTATAAAGGGGCAGGCTTAGCCCAGTCGTCGGGAATACGCTGCGCAGCGTTGCTGTAAATCGGCAAGTGCTGGCCAGCGAGTATTAATCGCCAGTCGTAGCTGATCAATCTCTTTGACCGTTAACTGTGAATCCAGTTCTGGCAACAAGCCTTTTTCTTCCCGTTCTTCGTGATGCTGCAGCACATTTTTAAAGGTGTGCTGGTAGTCCAGCAAGGCCAGTCGGCAGCGGCGGGAGGGCGAAGAACTTAACTGATCAAAACGCCGTTCCAGTTCAGTTAACAGCTGGCGGATTTTTTGGTGTTCATGGCTGTAGAGTGATGTCTGCCAGCGGGTTGCTGCTGGCAGGGACTGGTGAGCGGGGAACAGTAATTCATCTTCTGCAGCGATATGTTGTTCCAGCAGTTGTTTGAACCAGTGCAATAATTCACGGGCTAATGGTAACTGATCTGCCAGCACCGCTTCCTGCTGCAGTAGAAAAACTTCATCAATCACTGTGTGGTAGCAGCGGGTAATATCACTCAGCGACGCTAGGTCTTCCATTGATTGTCTCGATAACATACCCGTGCAGCTTGAGTCTGCTGGCATAGTAATAAAAGGAGGTTATTTTTTAATTTGCCCAGCCATCATTTTGTCAACTTTGTTCGAGTAGGGCGGCAGGGTACCGACCAGTTTGGGCAGGTTGACAAAACCCTGTTTGAATACCGCTTTGGCATGGCTGAAGGTTTTAAATCCTTCGAAACCGTGATAGTTACCCATGCCGCTGGGGCCTACCCCGCCAAAAGGCAGGTCATCACAGGCATAATGCATAGCGATGTCGTTGACGCTGACGCCGCCCGAGGTCGTGTTGTTGAGCAGGTGCTCTTGCTCATTCTTATTGTTGCCAAAGTAATACAGGGCAAGGGGGCGAGGTCGTTGATTAATAAATTGGATGCAATCGTCCAGTTTTTTGTAAGTTTTCACATTGAGGATAGGGCCAAAAATTTCATCCTGCATGCAGAGCATATCGTCAGTGGGTTCGATAATTAAATGCAGGGGGATTTTGTGAATGCCGGGGTCGTCCCATCGTTCACCGGCAGGATTTAATTCGACAATTCTGGCGCCTTTCTCCCTGGCGTCATCGATGTAGCTTTTAATTCGATGGTAATGACGTTGATTGATTAATGCGACAAAATCAGGGTTATCAATAAGCGTTGGATATTGTTGTTCAACAGTATCTTTGCAGGTGGTGATAAAGGCTTCGAGATGGCTGGCCGGAACAAAAGCGTAATCAGGAGAGATGCACAGTTGGCCTGAATTCATGCCCTTACCGGTAATAATTTTTTCAGCGGCTTCGGCGATGGCTATAGACTCGGATACCACCAATGGCGATTTGCCACCCAATTCCAAAGTCACCGGAGTGAGGTTTTCGGCAGCGGCTTTCATCACCAGTTTACCGATGCTGGTAGCGCCGGTGAAAATAATGTGATCCAGCGGCAGGCTGCTAAAGGCCGCGCCCACTTCAGGGCCGCCCGTCGCGATATAGATTTCGCTGTCTTCAAAATATTTGGCGAACAGTTTTTTCATCACCGCGGCGGTTTCAGGCGTAAATTCCGAGGGTTTAATCATCGCGCGGTTACCCGCCGCAATAATGTCCGCCAGCGGGCTAAAAATCATATTAACCGGAACATTCCACGGCGTCATTACGCCAATCACGCCTTTAGGCTGGTATTTAATACTGCTTTTAGCACCGAAAATATTCATTGGCACCGGCGCGCGACGTTTCTCCGGCTTCATCCATTTTTTAAGGTTTTTCCGCGCGGATTTCAAGGTGCTCACCGAGGTGAAGATATCGGTCATCAGGGTGACATGGCGTGAGCGACAGCCAAAATCCTTGTTAACGGCCTCACAAATTTCCTGTTGGTGATCGACTAGCAATGCGATACAGCGATTGATGCGATCAATGCGGGTTTCATAGGCGACCTCACCTTCATTGTGGAATGATGCGCGTTGAAGATTCAGAGCTTCAAGCAAGGGGGCTTTAACGTCGATTAATGTCTGTTTGCTAGTCATGAATAAACCTCTTGTTTGGCTCAGGAGCGCTTGCGGCGATCCGTTAAAATCATATTGGCACATTTTTCGGCGATCATCACACAGGCCGCGTTAGTGTTGCCAGAAAGCAAGGTAGGCATGATCGATGCGTCGGCGACGCGCA
>JAUXHA010000039.1 GCA_030621845.1 Spongiibacteraceae bacterium | reverse complement strand
GCATAATTCTGGCTTTAATTAGCAGGATTAGCAGGATATCAAAATTATAATAGATCCTTAAATCATTCTTTAACTAATTCGGAGGTCGGGGTGGCGATGAACAGTGGCAGGCGCAGAGGTGAAGCCTATACGGGTGACTATAATCGTATGGAGCGCTATGTCCAGATCGGAGAGCAGTGGTTTTTCGATACCCGTGAAAGCATTGAAGGCCCTTTTGCTACGCCGGAACAGGCGGCGTTATCGCTGGAAGTCTATTTAAGGAAATTATCGGGTCGGGCGCTATTGGTCGATGTGACGGCGCAGACTAATTCGGAAGAATCCTTGCCCGGCACCGAAAATTTTATGAATTTTTCCTAATATCGCTAAACTGCGTTATTTCGTCTATGTTGTTCGCGTTTCCTGACACCTGAAAAGCAGCGATAATTTGATATTATTCAATGCTGCCCATGGAGGTAATAGGATCTTCAGGAAGTTGATACCGCTGTTGATAAAAATTACGGATTCGTATAAAAACATTCCTTCTAATAGCGCAAAATTACAATGACGAAATAGCTGGCCTTCTATAATTAATCAAGCGTCAATATTATTTATGGAAAAAGTCGTTGCCCAGTTTACATTCAGATGATTTTATAGAATCTCTATGTGTTATCTGATGAGGTTGTATTGTATGCATGGATACCGTGGTCAATTACCACTGCCCTCTTTTGGTTTTCTTCGGCTATGTTGCTCTTTGTTATTGGCTGTATTCCTTTCATCTTGTGCCAGCACTGATGATGTTGAGCGTGTAGAGTCACATGTTTATGATCATCAGGAAAAAATTGTTAACCTTAAAGCGGAAATTGCAACGATAGATCAAAAACGTATTGAACTGCACGATGAAGTATTGGAACTAAAACTTAGCGATAGAGCGAACTCTGAGGAATTTACTCGCATGTTGGGTGAATTAGAAGTGCTGGACGCACAATATTTGCAGTTAAATGCTCAATTGAATGATTTGTCCATGGCGTCCTCAGAGAATGGTGAAGCCATTGAGCAGTTGCAAATACAAGAAGCCCGGCGGCAGGAAATTATTCGCCAACATAATGACCGCTGGCAACGTATTAATGAATCGACCGATCGCAAGCTTTCTGCCCTGGATAATAATGGAGTGAGTGTTGATGACGGCTTCGAAGGGAAATAATATCAATCAGTCGCTTGATCCGGTCAAACTGCTTAACAGAGTTCTTTTGGTTGCATTGTTACTAGCGCTCTTTAATGTCGTCATTCTGTACAGTGTTTTTCAGGTAAAAGAAAAAACAGAACGAATGATAGGGCGCAACCTGGCCTTAATTACCGAGGCGAGGGAGTCCACTGAGAAAATTGTCGCTTTCATCGAAGACAGGCACATGCTGGGGGGCACCACAGACCCGCAGATAGATCGAATCTATATTTTACTGTCGGAACACGATAAAAAACTAAAGGCATTACAAGATACTAATAACCTGCTTTATGACGTTAAATACGGTTATTCGACCGCGAATACAGGCACAACAATAAAATAGTTTCGTGCTTATCCTTCTTTTCCTCCCCCTTGGTCTGGCCTTGGGGTATGGCAACGTACCGGGATGGGGGCCTATTTTCATGCAGGTCAGCGGCGGTTGGGCGAATCCCTGGAAATTCAGGCGCTGGGAAAGTAGCATAAAATTTTTTACGATGATCTACGTTAAAACAAGAGCTGGAATTTTCAGGTACGGTTAAGCCTATCCAGATTGATCTATTTTATTGCACTTATCCCTGCTCAAGAATCATCACCGGCACTTCACGGCGTCCCCCGATACGTTCTTTGTACTCGGTATAGCCGGCATACATAGCATTGAGAGACGGCCACAGTCTTGCTTCTTCTTCCGCGTTGGCGCGGCGGCTAATATAATGATGTTTTTCATTGCCTGTCTGGCACTGGACTTTGGGATTAGCCACCATGTTCAGGTACCAGATGGGATAGGATGACATGCCGCCCTGAGTGGCGACGACCACCACATCATTACCGTCCTTGATGTAGAGTAGCGGTGATTTGCGCTGCAGTCCTGACTTGCGTCCGGTCGTCGTCAGTATTGCTACAGGGGAGCCGAGAAATTTATTCCACAGCCGCCCGCCGCTGAATTCATAAATAAATATCTGGGCTTTGCCGATATTTTTGATGAAGAAACGGCCAAATTTTTCCTGACCCGGGGTAAAAGGTTTGATTGGCTTGGGCATGTTGTCTTTTCATCCACGAATTTTTATCGGATTTTTTATCATACATAAAAAATCATTCGCAGACAGTATTTTTGCTTGCTATAGCTTTTCTTGATAAGCGATCGTTAATGAAACAATAACTGTAGTTGTTGGCGCAGTAGTTTAAGTGCCCGGTACCGGGCTGTCGATAGACTTGCTCGTGGCGACAGCCGCTGTTTTTCCTTTTTGGGTGCTTCATTGGCTAAAGCGCGATTGCCGTCATAGTGTCTGAGTACACGCTTATCCATAAGCCAAAACCACAGTGAAGGAATATAAGCCAGGGTGATCATGGCGGAATAGCCGGTGGGTAGCTGCGGGCTTTGCTGAAAGTGTCTGAGGGTCTGGTACGGGCGAGTGGGGTTGGCATGATGATCAGAATGGCGTTGTAACTGGAATAAGGTGATATTGCTATAGATTGTATTGCTATTCCAGGAGTGCGAAGGCGTACATTTTTCGTAACGCCCATTGGCTAGTCGCTGCCGTTTTAGGCCGTAGTGCTCAATATAATTAATCATTTCCAGCAGGGAAATAGCATGCAGGGCCTGGGCAAGAAACCAGAGGCCTACCCACCAACCCCCTGCGACAATAGCCGCGGCCAATAGGAGTAGTGAAGCTGTCCAGGACTGAAGAATTTCATTGCGCCAATGCCAGATCGGTAAGTTCAGTCGTTGTAATCTTATATTCTCTAACTGCCAGGCTGAGCGGACGCCGCCGATAATGCTACGGGGTAAAAAACGCCAGTAGCTTTCCCCCAGCCTGGCACTGGCGGGGTCTTCGGGTGTGGCGACCCTGACGTGGTGACCCCGGTTGTGTTCTATCAGGAAATGGCCGTAGCAACTGGGAATTAGCGACAATTTGGCGAACAGCTGTGGCAGTTTACCGCGCTTATGCCCCAGTTCGTGGGCGGCGTTGATGCCGTAACTATTAACATTGCCGATGGCAAGGGCCCAGGCAAGCCAGTCCCAGCCACTCAGGACGCCCGTACTGGCCACCCAGAGGGCAAAAACGAGCACTGGCCACTGCAAAGCCGTGTAAAGGTAAACAATGCGCTGATAAAAAGGTTCGTTGACCAGGCTTGTGGTTATCTCGGTGTCGGGGTTGATCTTGCTGTCGCCGATTAACAGATCAAGCAGGGGAATCAGCAGAACGGCATAAAAACTACTTAACCACCAGAAAATGGCGTTGCCGGTGGTAGTCACCAGGGCGTAACTGATGAGGGGTAATAATGGTATTAACAGGCTGAACAACCAGAGTGGTCGGCGTTGGATGATTGCTTTGCGTGTTGTCATTATTGTGTTCCTGCCAGTGAATTAGGAAAGAGCATTTCCATCTATGTTTACATTTGTAAACTAAAAGTTAACGGATGTAAACATAAATGTACACAAGTGTTAACATTTTTTTGTGGGTGCCTGTGCTATTATTCTCCGATGACAGATTCGGTATTGCCCACTGAACCCAAAACCACCCGCCGTAAAGGTACCCGGGATAAGCTGCTTAAGGCGGCGCTATCACTGGTGGCAGAAGACCGTGGTGGTCTTGCCGGCCTTAGCCTAAGGGAGATTACCCGTCGTATTGGCGTTAGCCCGACCGCGTTTTATCGTCATTTTCCCGGTATGGAGGAGTTGGGTTTAACCCTGGTTCATGAATCCTGTGAAACCTTGCGCAAGCAATTGGCTGCAGTCAGCCCGGATGGGGAATTACACGTCCAGGTACACAGCACGGTGCAGGTGTTCCTGTCGTTTGTGGCAGAGCAGCGGGATATTTTTGTGATGATTGCCAGGGAGCAAGCCGGGGGCTCGAAAAAAATGCGTGCGGCTATCAGTAATGAAATGGATCTTATTGAGCAGCAATTGGTGCAGTCGTGGCAGTTACGGGGCTTGCCTACGATGCCCTTTGAGCAGTTACAGCGGGTAGTCAAGATGAGTATTTCGCTGGTATTCAGTACGCTGCCGGCGGTGCTGGATATGCCAAAGGACAGTGATGGCGGTATGGCCGCGTTGACTGCTGAGTTGGAGCAACAACTGACGCTGCTATTGTTAGGGGCGACGGCGCTGGCGAGTTTGTAAGCCCGGCAAACCTTGCCCTCTCAGTTACTGATACCCATTACTGATGCCAGCGAGTGATGTCACTTTGAATAAAAATAATACCGCTGTTGAAATTCCTTTGTTGCTGAAAGTGCCGCTGATGATTGCAGTAGCGATGATGTTTGGCGGGGTGTTGGTGGCTTTACTGCAGTTTGAGTTTGGGGGCTTGCTCTTCGCGGGTGGCCTGGGTTTGCTCAGTACCTTGGTGGGGGTGAATGGCCTGCTGCGATGCAGTCGAAAAAAAGCCCTGGTAAGCCTTGTTTTTATTGTATTCGGCTGTTTCCTCTTCTGGATTATTCTTAGTCCGCTGCGTAGCCTGTGAGTCACTTCGTTTTAGCAATGGCCTATTGGGCGGTAAAGTCGTTGATGATAGAAACGATAAGGTCGGCGCAGATAACCGCACCCCGGTTAGTGAAGGTGATTTTATTGCCCGCTAATAAGCTTCTCAGCTTGATATCATTTTGCGATGCCCAAAAATCAAGGTCGACAATATAAAAGTCCTGGTATTTACCGGATTCCTGCGCCCGTTGCAGGGCACTGATAATGATCTTCCGCTGTTTTTTATGCGTGCTTCTGGTGGCAGCGTTTTCATGGGGTATTACCCAAAAAACCGGGGCGGATGAGGTGACACTGTTCATAATCTCACTAATGGCCTTATCGATAAGCTTAGTGCTCGGAAACTTGCTGCTTCTTAAGCGCATGTCATTTTTGCCCAGAGAAATCACTATTGCATCGACAGAATAGTTGTTGAGGTCTTGCTTCGCCTGTGGCAACCAGTCGCTGTGATTGAGAATAGCTGCTGTTTTGTCTGGAGCATAAATCAGTGGTGAAACATTAATATTATCTAACTCTGCGTTTTGTAACTTATCCGCAACTTTCTCTACAACATTGTCGCCAAGGTAGATCACGGCGGCGGTGCTGTGCTGGCTGAAAATGAAAAGACTGGCTAGCACTGTTAATAATAGAGAGGTTTTCTTGTTCATAATGATCTCGCAGATTGTAAAAATGAGGTATTTGTTAATGCTTATTGCAGGGACGACAGCAACTGTACTGGAGGTGATACAGGAAATGCAGCACAGAAAACTAAAACTGTTAGATACTTAACATTTATCACCGCTGGATGAGTAATTATGCGAGCTAATTCATATTACGGGCGCCTCTATCCGCTGTTTTTAATACGCTGGCTCCGTGTGTAGTTGATCTGGCATTGGTTTCAAAAGCGATAGCCTGGATCGATTGGCGGGCAGATGAAGCCTGGCTATCACAGTTGATAGGGCTGGAGTTAAGGTCGGTTTTAGGGGGTGATGTCGCGTAATAGCTCAATAAAATAGCTGCGTTCAAATTTCATTAATGGTATAAAGATGCGCCGGTCAAGCTCGATTCTGAACAACAGTTTTTCCGGCTATTGGCGGAAAATAATTTATATCGATTAATCTGGCGGAGATGAGTCATCATGCGTGTTTATGATAAGTTTTACATTAATGGCGAGTGGGTTGATCCTGCTGCTGCTCGTGCCCTGGAGGTTATTAATCCAGCCACTGAAGGCGTTTGCGCCAGCATCTCCATCGGCAGTGCTGCGGATGTGGATAGGGCTGCCAGTGCTGCTCGCGCCGCTTTTCAAAGCTTCAGTCGCAGCAGTCGTGATGATCGTATTGCTATTCTCGCGGCTATTATTGAGGTTTATCAAAAACGCTACAACGATATGGCTGATGCAATTTCTGAGGAAATGGGTGCGCCGACCAAGTTGGCGGTGGAGGCCCAGGCGGCAACCGGTATCGGCCATCTGGCTACGGCAATGGAAGTGTTGAAAAATTTTAAGTTTGAAGAAACTGCGGGTGTCAGTCGTATCTTCAAAGAGCCTATTGGCGTGTGTGGACTGATTACGCCATGGAACTGGCCCATCAACCAGATTACTTGCAAGGTGGCTCCGGCGCTGGCGGTGGGTTGTACGATGATATTAAAACCGTCGGAAGTTGCGCCCTTGTCGGCCTATGTCTTCAGTGAGATTATTCATGAAGCGGGTGTGCCTGCGGGTGTTTATAACATGATCAATGGCGATGGTCCGGGTGTGGGCACAGCGCTGTCTTCACACCCAGAAATTGATATGGTTTCATTCACCGGTTCTACTCGCGCCGGTTCCCTGGTCGCACAAAATGCGGCGCCATCGGTGAAGCGCGTGACTCAGGAGTTGGGCGGTAAGTCGGCGAATATTTTGTTGGAAGATGTCGATCTGGAAGCGGCGGTTACCCGTGGTGTGCTGCATATGTTCCAGAATACCGGTCAGTCTTGTAATGCGCCTTCACGGATGCTGGTGCCCGCTGCAAAAATGGATGAAGCTGCAGCGATTGCCGCTAAAGTGGCGGCAACGGTGGTGGTGGGTGATCCAAAAGATGAAATGACGACCATGGGCCCGGTAGTGAGTGAGGTTCAGTACAACAAAATCCAGGCATTGATTCAACAGGGTATCGATGAGGGTGCGACGTTGGTTTGTGGTGGTACTGGTCGCCCTGAAGGCTTAAGCAAAGGCTATTTTGTAAGGCCGACTGTTTTTGCTAAGGTGGACAATGAGATGACCATTGCCCGGGAGGAAATCTTTGGCCCTGTCTTGACCATCCTTCCCTATGACAGTGAAGCCGAGGCGATCGTCATTGCTAATGACACACCTTATGGTCTTGCGGGTTATGTGCAGGGTGATGATATGGATCGGGTGCTCGATGTTGCTTCACAGATTCGTGCCGGTAATATTAATATCAATGGTCAATCCGGCGATTTGGATACGCCCTTCGGCGGCTATAAACAATCGGGTAATGGCCGCGAGTGGGGTGCTCATGGTTTTACCGATTATCTTGAAATCAAAGCGATTTCAGGACTTGGCTGAGAGTGGTGAAGTAAAAAAGGCCAGTGATTAGCTGGCCTTTTTTTATCGTGTTAATTTTTGCTGATGCTCACGGAGTATAAAAACAAAACAATTGATATTTTTTATTCATTACGTTTTTGTTTCGAGCTCAGTAGCGGTTTGATTAGCCTGGTTTATCAGCAGTTCGCCCGCCGGGAATAAATGCACATCCCGTTGCGGGAAGGGAATGGAAACGCCCTGAGCATCAAATGCCTGTTTCACTGTTTCTGTGATGTCCCAGTAAACATCCCAATAGTCTTCAGTTTTCACCCAGGGTCGGCAAATAAAGTTAACCGAGGAATCGGCCAGTTCATGTACCCGCACCATCGATGCCGGTTTGCTTAGCACCTTGGGGTGGTCTTCAAGTATTTTTTTCATAATTTTCTGGGCTATAGTGAAGTCATCGCTATAGCTAATGCCAAAGACCAGGTCGACGCGTCGAACAGCACTGCCGGTGATATTGGTAATAGCGTCATTCCAGACATTATTATTTGGCACAGTAATCAATTTATTGTCCAGCGTTTTGATCGTGGTACATAGCAGGGTCATGGAGTTTACAATGCCGGTGACGCCGCCAATGCCAACTTCGATAACATCGTTAATATCATAGGGTCGATAAATTAAGATCAATACGCCACTGGCAAAGTTACTGAGGGTGCCTTGTAGCGCCAGACCGACCACTAATCCGGCGGCTCCGATTAAGGCCATTACTGGCCCGATATTGATGCCAACGATAGGCAACGTCATAATGATGCCTATAATTAATACCGTGCGTCTTGCGGCGACTTTAATAAAATTTTCCAATAATTGTGAAACAGAATTGTGACGGGTAATGCGGTCTGCGATATGGCCTGACAATTTAGACAACAATATCACCAAGGTAATGGCGACAATAAATTTTAGTAAGTTAATTAATAATATGCCGCCACCGTCTTCTGATTTTATCCATTCGGCAATGACGAGCCAGGCGGTTGATGTATCTTCAACGTTAATTTGAATGCCGGACACCGCATCGGCATAAAGTCGAAATTCCTTAACATCGCCACCTTTGCTTTCCAGTGCATCAAGTACACTGCTAAAGCGTTTTATCATTCGCCCTTGTTCCAATTTTAAAGAGGCTATTTGTTTTGTCATCGCTGATTTTTCGTCTTCAAATGCTATACTTTTATCGCTAACCTTTTCCGCAAAGGCAAGGTCGGCTTGTTCGGTGATTTCCTTGATTTTTTCGGGTGCGACTTCCAGCTCATCCCCGCTTTCTTTTAATGCGTTCTTTGCATCGAGAATGGCTTCGGTATCATCACTTTTCCTGGCCTCAACAAGTTCCTCAAGCTGATCGGCAGCTTGATCCAGTAATTTTGCCTTATGACCAATCTGCTGACTTTTGATTTCCAGTGAGCTCAATTGGTATACCATTTTCGACAGTTCATCACGCCAGGCTGTGGCTTCGATTTCAAGTTCTGCCTGGGTCAGCGGTAGCAAGATATAGTTCAGTTCTTCAATATCTACGTCCAGTTGACTATTGCTAATCGCTTTATAATTTCCCTGTGCATGGCTGATGGTACTGAGGAGCAGGGCAATAAAAAAAGTGGCTAGGGCGGTGGGCAAGAAGGATAGCTGTTTGGTGTTCATGATTACTCCATTTTACTTCATGGGCAGGGGGTGTCGAAGCCGCTTGAATTATAAGCGGGGCAGGGGCGAGTGGCTAGGGATATGGTGAAAGGCAGAGGCCAGCAGCGTTAACCCTGATTATCGCCGAAATCGCCCATTGCTCCCAGATTGGAAATACTGCCTTCCCTGCTCCAGTCACCCGGCTTGATAAGCCACAGCGACCACATTGCCAATGCATAGAGGAGCGAGGCAAAGGCAGCAATGCCAGGCCGGCGGCTGGCCATTTGCTGGATGACTTCCTCTTTATCGATTTCTGCCATCACTGCCCAGCGAATGCCATTAAATTCGAGGCTGGTATAGGCGCTGAGTACTTCTATGCCGCGATAGTCCTGGGTGAATTCGACACCTTGCATGCCCGCAAGGGCTTTATCCGTGGTGAGAGTATCTACAGCGGTTTTGAGTACGGTACTGCTAGTGGAAAAGCGTGATTGACTACGCATCAGTTTATCCTCCCCGACCAGGTAGGTTTCTCCGCTGTCACCCATGCCGGCGGTAAAATTCATTACTTTTAATAGTTGATCCATGGGTAGTTGCAGGGCTAATACACCGAGTAATTCCCCCTGTTCGTCCAGTAGGGCTTTGGCCATAAACATGGCCGGAACTCCTTCACTTGGGGCATAGCGCGTTATATCACTAAAGGCAACAAAGTCCCGGTCGGCGGCGCGAGCCATGGCTTGCCGAAAAACCAAAGCCAGGGCGGTATCGTGATAGGGGCCGCTAATCAGGTTGGTGGCGAAATCATTTTCCTTTTCAACGCTGTAAAAAACATTGCCCTGGGGGCTGATCATAAACATATCGTAGTAGTGACGTTCGGTGACGAACTGGCTGGCAAAGGGGTGAAACTGGTGATGAAAATCGATGTAAGTACCTTTCTGGTCGGGGCCTGGGTATTCACCTCGTTGGTCTGCAGGGAAGGGGTTTTCGGTAATGTAAACCTTTCGTAGCGCCTCGGCAGGGTCACCTGTTTTATTCTGGTATATATCCCATAGTGCAACGATTTCACGCTGGGAATCCAGTAATTGCGGACTCAGTGCCCAGAAGCGAATTTCAGCGGATAGCGTATCAAAATAATTTTCCAGTGCATTGCTTCGAAGCGTGCTCAGCAGGGAAAATTTTTCAGCGTACTGTTCAACTTCTTTTTTAACATAGAAGCGGTTGGCCGCCATGCCAGCGAGAACGGCCAGTAGCAATAATACCAGTGCTGAGACTATCCAGAACCTGGGTGAATATTTACTCGTCATAGTAAAGGCACTTCCTTTAAGCGCTAGCTTCATCGCTGGATTGTGGTTGGCGGTTATTCAGCAGATACAGGCGATCGCGAACCAGGGTGTCGACAGCTTGCCAGGTGAAGCTGAAGTGCTCAAATTCATCCTGGGTCACCAGTTCTTCATCGAGATCTTCGACCAATTGCCTGAGCATGGCAACCAGTTCACTATTAAGCGTTATTAACTCTTCAGCTGTTTCCGATCGCTGCGCTCTGTCGGCCATGGTCATTAGCTTTCGATTGCAGTCACCCATGCGAACCCGCCGGCGACGTACCCAGTTGGAGCGCATAGCGAAGGCAGCGGAACTGAGGATTACCGTGGGGTAGAGCAGGGCAGAGAATATGCGGGCATTGGCCGCGACGAAGCCGGGTTTATCGCGGTCGTAATAGAGCGCTGCACCCGGGTGGATCGGTAGTGCTAATTTACTATCATCAGTGATCGGCTTTATAAAGCCAGCCAGTGTGGTTTTTGCCACCAGGCTGGAGCGGTGCTCGAACAGGGCTTTGGTCAGTTGGTAGGAAAGGTTGGGGTCCAGATTATGTCGTGCCACCAATAGCCGTGGCACCACGGCAGTGGGGGTGTCCTTGGCGGGTAAAGGTGGGTAGCCTCGATAGGCGCCTTCGGCAATGACGCCAGACTGGATCGCCGGATTTTCCAGTGCCAAAGCCTGGGCGTGTGGAATCGGTATCAATTGCATGGGGTGTCTGCTGACCAGGGCGCGAATCATATTATTACCGGGTGCACGTACCCGGAATACGGCATCAACTTGCCCCATAATCATGGCAAAATTAGCGGCATCTTCAGCCATGGGCAGGGCAAGGGTATCGTTTTCGGCTATGCCGTAGTAGCGGGCCAGCGACCAGAATGCCTGGTTTTGACCACTGGATCGTGGCGCAATGGCTATCCTGTGGCCAGTAAGATCGTGAAAGCTTTTGATGCCGCTATCGGTTCTGACAATCAACTGGTAGGTATCGTAATAGAGTGAGGCAATGGCTTCGACGCGGCCATGGACTCGAGTGTCTGCTTGCATGGTGGCAACGTCTACCTTGCCCGCTTCCAGTAGACGAACATTTTCGGTAGAGCCGCCGGTTTCAAAAACTTCAACGCTAGTGCCGGGTTGGGCTTGCCTGAAGACCGCTGCAATCGCCTCCGCCACTCTATAGGATTCACTGCCATGGGGCCCCGCGGCGATAGTAATTCTCGGAGTCTGGCTACCCAAAAGCCACGCCAGGCAACCTGCGGTAATGGCCAGCCACACTATAACGATGGCAATGATTTTTATGCGTCCTTCCAACATTGGCTAATTCTACCCTGTTACCAGGGTATAGTGAATTAGCCAGGTGTTATTACCTTAAATGGAAAAGGACTGATAGTTAGTAAAACGTCGCTTATCGAATCAGGTTGCCGGTATCAAAGCCGATTTTCAGGGTGAACTGGATACGGTGATCGGAGCCTTTTTTACCGCTGACATCCTCGCGTTCCCCCCAGATAAATTCGGTGCCGATCAGGACATTATCCGCGGGATAGTGCAGCAGGTTGATTTGTGCAATCTGGCCCTTGGCGAATTCAGTGTCGGACTGGCCATTGCTGGTGTCGGTGTCGTTAATGGAATAGCCGACGGATGTTGACCATTTTTCATTCCAGTAATGGTCATAGTAGGCAACGATACCAAGAATAGGCACGGCTTCGGCTTTGAGGTTGTTAGGATCTCGGGAGCTAGGGGCGACATCGACGCCACCGTCATTCATGTAGTTGCCGATTCCTTCGCCGTACACGACTTGCAGCTTTAAGCGATCCTCGCCAAAGGTAATTAATGAGGTGCTGGCGTTAATGCCCCAGCCCAGTTCATCATCTTTGCTACCGGTGTCCAGGCGCTCATAGCCGAGTTTGCGGAGAATTCCGGCTAGCTGGAAATGCCCCCAATCACCATTGTTGCGATAATGGGCAGTGAGGTCGGGGATGTCATTGTAGGCCTGGAATTCATCACCCGCAGTAGACTCCTCTGATGCACAATCCGGTGGTGGGTTGGGGAGATCACAGTTGGAGACATCGCGAAATTGACCAACCGTCAGGGCGGTGTCGGGGTCTTCCAGGGAAATGGTGAACTCGTCTTCCCCGTCGCTCAGTGGAATGGTATACCTCGCCTGCTGATTGCGATAGAACACCATGCCAGTCGGGCCCCAGTAGTCGACTGTGTTAGGAAAAATGTCTATGTCCATGAAACCAGACCAGGTCTGCCCCATCCCCAGGTTTTTATAGCTTGCCCAGGCGTGACGGAGTCGTAAAGTGGTCTGCCCCTCGTCGGAACCAACGCCAAATAACTCTCCCTCAAGCAGAAAGGTAATGTCGTCACCGTAGGCACCTTTTACACCCAGGCGGGTCTGCCGCACACTGAACACAAACTCACCATCGCGGCCATAGGCACCACTTGAGGTGGGTACAGTAGAGACACGCAGGGTGTCGTTCCATTTGGGGTCAACCCGTTCAAAATCATAGATCATATCGGCTTGCACAAAGCCGTAAAGATTCATTTCCAGTTTGTCCAGATCCAGCGGTTCACTGGCGGCGTTGCCGGCGGCCAGTAACATCAGTGGCGCTAATAATACAGCCGCGCAGTGTCTAATAGAAACCCTGGCCGAGTTTACTTTGTCTCTTATGTTTAATAATGTTGTGATCATTATTAGCTCCCTTCAAAGATATTTAGTTTTAACTGCTCGGAAATATAGGTGATGGCCTTCATTGCGCGGACACTGTTACCCGCGTCATTGACACGGGGTGAGAAGGCTGCAATAGCCATCTTGCCGGGTACTATGGCGACGATGCCGCCGCCAACACCGGTTTTGGCGGGTAGGCCAGCCGTGTAGGACCAGAAACCGGACTCGTCATAAAAACCGGCGGTTAGCATCAGCGAGAGTAATTTAGGCACGGCGGCTGATTTGAGCATACGTTTGCCGGTGCGGGGGTTAACGCCATCATTGGCCAGTGTTGCGCCCATCATGGCCAGTTGCCGGGTAGTCACGCCGACCGAGCACATTTTGGTATAGACGATTAAGGCCTCTTCGGGCTCACTGTAAAGTCGTTCATAATTAAACAGCAGGTTGGCAATAGCGCGATTTGACCAACTGGTTTCGTATTCGGAGCGGTAAACTTCTTTCATCAGCGTTAAGTCTTCACCGGCAAAGCCACTGAGGTTGGCCAGTACTTTTTTCCAGCGCTGTTTTTCGCTGCTGGCATCGACCATGCTGACACTGGCGATAGCGCCGGCGTTAACCAGTGGGTTGACTGAGCGTGCAGGGTATAGCTCCAGGGCTATTTTGGAATTAAAGGGCAGGCCGGTGGGTTCCACGCCAATTTTTTCGCGCAGGGCTTCAGGGCTTTGTTCTTGCATAATTAATGCGGCATTAAAGGGTTTGGATACCGACTGAATGGAAAAAGCATAGTCGGTATCGCCAGTCGCATAGACCTGGCCATCACGGGTAATAATGACTACGCCAAACAGTTCGGAGGGTACCGTGTCGAGGATGGGAATATAGTTGGCGTTGTTACCGTCCTTGAGGTCCTTGAATTTACTGTGGGCTTGATTGACGATATTTTGTAATTGCTGTGTTGCCGGAGGGCCTGTATCGGCAAGGGTGAAGCTGCTAAGGAAAAGGGATGTAATGACTAGTAGAGTGCTGGCAAATAGTATACGCAGCTTGAGAGTGGGTAAACTGTCCATAGGTAAATCCCCTTTTATCATCAAAGAATAGAAAGCACCGAAGTAATCTACCAGTAAAACAACGCGTTGAACATCGTTATCGCTGCAGTAGAGATAGAAAGAGAGTATGGTGAAGTTTTGGATCTACTTGTTGGCTTAACGATTATGGATAAATCGAATGAGTAAATTTGTTGCACTGGAAGCGTCAATCTTTGATGCCGATTTCACCCTGGATCCTTACCCGTACCTGGCGCCTCTGTATGAGCGTGAGGATGTGCTGGGTTTTAGCGCTGATGGGATGAATTTCTGTTTCCGTTTTGAAGACTGCCATGAGTTAATTTCTGACCATCGCCATGTTGCCCGTGAACCGGTTGCCACGGAAGAAACGGCCATTCAGCAGCAGGCTTTTGCTACACAATATCCCACTCGCGGTTGGCATTACCAGTATTCATTGTCAGAAGTGAAGGCCAAAGCCTTGCTGAATCGTTACCTGTTAATACTATTGGCTCGAATTGAGTTGGATGAGGTAATCCCCGTGTTTGCCACGCTAAGCCAGTCGGGGCGCCATGAAGATTACCTGGCTGAGGTTCGCCTTTTGCCTATGCGTATGTTGTTAAAGGCCTGGGGTTTTACGTTTAGTGAAGAGCAGTTGCAAAGGCTCTATGATCACAGTGTGGCATTGGTGAAGTCTTTTGATAACTTTGATAACAAGCGTTTGTTGCAACAGGGTGAAGAGGGCATGGCTTATACCAAAGCTTATGTCACTGAGCAATTTAATCATGCAGCAGTGGGCACATTGCTAAAAGATTTTGCTGAGGAATCCCGTCAGGAGGGATTCGATGATAACTATGCTATAGCCAGTCTGGTTACCTTTGTGCAGTCAACACCGAATACTATCAGTGTCTCGACAGCTTATATGTTGCGCAATATCTTGCGATTTAAAGACGCAGTAAGACCACTTCGGGATAATCCTTCGTTGATTAACGATAATGTTGTGATGGAGTTCCTGCGTCGCGATAATCATGTCAAGGCATTATCCAGACAGGTTCATTCGCCTTTTAGTCTGCGCGGTTACGATATGCAGGTCGGTGACAGCTTGTATATTTTTTATCCCGGCATTAACCTTGACCCCGGTCATTGGGAGCAACCGCTGTCATTAAATTTCCAGCGTGAATTTACTCGCAGTAACCAGAATATTTTTGGCGGCTCACGTTATGCCTGCATTGGTAGTCGTATTGCATTGAAATATTTTTCACAAGTGCTGCCGGGAATATTACAACAGTTGCCAGAACGTGCGTGTATCCTTGATGATGAAATTGAGGTTGATGGCGACTGGGTAGCTGAGAGGGTGATTACCCGGTTGCCCATTCTTGTTCCCTGAGCAAGTTAACAAGGGTTTTTAGTCTTTATTCGTTTTAATTTTTGGAGAACAGTATGTCGCAAGCAGATATTGGCCTGATTGGCCTTGCGGTAATGGGTCAGAATCTGGTGCTGAATATGAGCGACCATAATATCCATGTAGCGGTTTATAATCGTTCCACCGACAAGGTGGATGCCTTTATCAACGGCAGTGCCAGTGGCAAAACCATCAGTGGTTATCACAGTGTCGAAACACTGGTTGCGGCATTAAAAAAACCCCGGAGAATTATGTTAATGGTACGCGCTGGTGAGGCGGTGGATGCCACTATCGAGGCCTTACTGCCTTTGTTGGAGTCTGGCGATATTATTATCGATGGAGGTAATTCACATTATCCGGATACCAATCGGCGTTATGAGTATTTAAAAAAGCACAGTATTCATTATATTGGGGCAGGGGTGTCGGGTGGTGAAGAGGGAGCACGTTTTGGTCCCTCTATTATGCCGGGAGGCGATAGCAGTGCCTGGCCTGCAGTAAAGACTATTTTCCAGTCCATTGCCGCTAAAGTTGATGGTCAAGCTTGCTGTGACTGGGTGGGCCCGGCGGGGGCTGGTCATTATGTAAAAATGGTCCATAACGGTATTGAGTATGGCGACATGCAATTAATTGCGGAGGCCTACGACTTATTACATCGAGGTCTGGGCCTTACTGCTGAAGAATTACATGCAGTCTTTAATGAATGGAACAAGGGTGTATTGGATTCTTACCTGATAGAAATTACGGCGAATATTTTCACGGTGAAGGATGAAGATGGTAAGCCTTTATTGGATAAAATACTCGATGCGGCGGGACAAAAAGGCACTGGGAAATGGACGGCGATGAATGCGTTGGACAACGGTTCGCCACTGACCTTAATTACCGAGGCGGTGTTTGCACGGGCACTTTCTGCCAGAAAGCAGGAGCGAATTGATGCGGATACATTATATAAAAATGACATCAAGCCAATTGGCATTGATCGAGAGCAGGCGATTGCAGCAATACATGATGCACTTTATGCCGCTAAGATTATTTCTTATGCGCAGGGTTTTATGTTGATGCGACAGGCCTCAGTCGATTTCGACTGGCCGTTAAATTACGGGGCGGTGGCGTTAATGTGGCGAGGTGGATGTATTATTCGCAGTCGCTTTCTCAATAATATAAAAGTGGCTTACGATAAAAAACCCGCACTGGAAAATTTATTGCTGGATGATTTTTTCAAAACGGAAATACAGCAATCGACGACTGGTTGGCGTAAGACACTCAAAATGGCCATAGATGCCGGTATACCGGTTCCGGCAATGTCCTCGGCGCTGGCCTTTTATGACGGTTATTGTTCTGCTGTTTTGCCCGCTAATCTTATCCAGGCGCAACGGGATTACTTTGGTGCGCACACCTATGAGCGAATCGACAAAGCCCGTGGTGAGCGTTTTCATACGGATTGGGCGGGTCTGGATGGTTCGGCGATTTCAGGTGCTTATGATGCGTAATAGTAAGCAGTGGAGCGGAAGAGGAAAGCAACGATGAGTCAGGATTGTACTTTTATTATTTTTGGTGCCACGGGCAGTCTTTCCCGAATCAAGCTGATGCCGGCACTTTACCATCTTGAACAGGCGGGTAAGTTATCCGATGGCTTGCGTATTATTGCCTGTGGTCGCCGTGACTGGTCCAGTGAAAGTTATGTTGAAAAAGCGCAGGGCTGGGTGGCTGATACAGTCAGGGGCGAGGTAGACCAGAAAATTATTGAAAAATTCTCCAGTCGTATTCAATACTTTAAAGGTGATCTTGAAGACCAGAGCATGTATGCACGGTTGGCGACGTTACTGCAACAGCAGGATCAAAACAACCTGGCGTTTTACATGGCGATCAAGCCACAGGATTTTGGCGCAGTGATTGATCAGCTCAGCGATCAGAACCTACTCGATGAGAGCCAGGGTTTCCGTCGGGTGGTGATAGAAAAACCTTTTGGCTTTGATTTGGAAAGTGCCCAGGCGCTACAGGCACAAATAGCCACGCGACTGGATGAGCGGCAGGTATTTCGCATTGACCACTATCTGGCCAAGGGCATGGTGCAAAATGTGCTGGTTTTTCGTTTTGCCAACTTGTTAATGGAACCGTTGTGGAATCGTAACTGCATTGATCATATTCAAATTACCCACAGTGAACAGATGGGTGTGGGCAGTCGCGGTAATTATTATGATGAGTCCGGGGCTCTGAGAGATATGCTGCAGAGCCATTTAATGCAATTATTGACCTTGATTGCGATGGAGCCCCCTGTATCCATGTCCGCGGAAGAATTGCGTGACGAAAAAGTCAAAGTGCTGAAATCCATCAGGCCGATAAAACAGCGTCATGTCCACGCCCATGCTCATCGCGCACAATATACCGCGGGTTCAGTCAACGGTGAGGCGGTATGTGGCTATATTGAGGAGGAAGGCATTCCCGATGATTCTGTTACTGAGACCTACGCCGCGCTAAAACTCTATATCGATAACTGGCGATGGCGGGGGGTGCCATTTTACCTGCGTACGGGTAAGCGAATGAAAGAGTCACAGTCGATGATTTCTATCTGTTTTAAACAGCCGCCACAGCAATTTTTTAAAGATACCGGAGTCGATGCAAAGGCGCGGAACTGGCTGATTTTGGGTATTCAGCCCGAAGAGTGCCTGCGCCTGGAAATGACCGTCAAGGAGCCCGGCTTGGAAATGCGCACCCGTACTGCCAGTCTGGACACCACCTTTGTCGCTGACGGTGTGAAAACGATGGATGCCTACGAAGATCTGTTGCTGGATGTTATAGAGGGCGACCAGGCATTATTTCTACGCTGGGATGAAGTGGAGTGGGCCTGGCGTATTGTCGATCCGGTACTGAGAGCCTGGGCGACGGAAGATAAAAATATTGATACTTACCAGGCCGGCAGTTGGGGTGCGGTTAAATCTCGTCGCTTATTTGATAATGAGGATGTCACTTGGCGTCACAGTATTGATATAGAAGCCAATGAAAAAGAAGATTGATTATCGATGGGTGGCGGATGGGCAGGCAGCGGCGGAGCTGGCGTTGTCATGGTTGCAGGAAAAGGCGGCTGAGGCGATTCGCTTACGGGGTCGCTTTGTGCTGGCGCTCGCCGGTGGCAGCACGCCAAAATTGTTATACCAGTTACTGGCAGAAACCGATCAGGATTGGTGTCGCTGGTATTTGATTTACGGCGATGAACGCTGCCTGGCTAAAGGGCATGTTGATAGAAACTCCACCATGATTGAACAGTGCTGGTTAAATAAGGTGGCGTTTCCCCCGGCAAATCATTATCTACCCGCGATGGAATTGGGTGCCGATGCGGCGGCGCTGGACTATGCCGAAGCCATAGCGCCCTTGCTGCCGATTGATGTTGCGCTGTTGGGTATGGGCGAAGACGGTCATACCGCCAGCCTGTTTCCCGGCCATACGCATCCCCCGCAGCGAGTGGTTCCGGTTCATCATGCACCGAAACCACCTGACGATAGAATCAGCCTGAGTTATCAGACACTGACTCAGGCGGCCAGTATTTGCTTACTGGTAACAGGTAAGGGAAAAGAGCAAACGGTAATGGCCTGGATGCAGGGGGTGGATTTCCCTATCGCAAACATTCACGGCACCAAGGAGACGGTTTTGATAACGGATATTGAGCTGGCAGTGTAAATTATCGATAAGACACTGAATGGGCGGTTAAAGGTGGGTGATGGTTTTAACGGATAAAAAAAGCGGACAATAATAATGTCCGCCCAGTTCCTCGAGACCTGCTTTAATAATGAGGTCAGTTAATCCTACTCCCTTTCGAGGCTTTCAGTTAGACTAATTTACACTATAAATTTATTGTTTAATGGCAAATGGATTTATAATAAACGCACCGGTTTAGGGCGTATATTTTCCAGTGGCTTAAATAATAAATAATTATCTGAATGATACATTTCATCCCATGTTAAAGCGGTCACTTTGTTTGTGCTTACTCTGCTTATCAAGCGTTGGCTATGCCCTGGAGCTTGAGCCGCGGCAGTGGAGTCATTTGCCCATGGGGGTCAATTTTGCAGGTGCGGCCTATATTTATACCGAGGCCGATGTTGGTTTTGACCCGCTATTGCAGCTGAAAAATGTAGATATGGATATACAGACCTGGGCGGCAAAATATATCCGTACCTTTGAGCTATTTGGAAAATCGTCGAGGATTGACCTTACCCAGGGTTATCAGGAGGTACGCTGGCAGGGTTTACTCGATGGCGTATCGGCATCCACCAACCGCGAAGGCTGGTCCGATAGTTTTGTTCGCCTTGCGATTAATTTATACGGCTCGCCGCCCCTGCGAGGGAAATCGTACGCTACGTATCGCGCTGGTGTGGATGAAGATACTATTGTCGGTATAGGCTTGGCGATACGCTTGCCTAGCGGTGACTATGAGAATGATAAATTACTCAATATTGGTGCTAATCGCTTTACATTTCGCCCTCAGTTAGGTGTGTCGCATTTTTGGGGTAACTGGATTACTGAGTTGACCAGTGAAGTTGCTTTGTACACCGATAATGATGAATTTTATGATGGGAATAAACTGGAGCAGGATCCCCTGTACATTATTCATGGCCATTTGATTTATAGCTTTCGCCCGGGACTTTGGCTAAGTGCGAGTGCCGGTTATGACTACGGTGGTGAAACAACCCTCAACGGTATTGCTAAAAAAGATAAAAAACAAAATATTGGTTGGGCGCTCAGCGCGGCCTATCCGCTCAGTCGATTTATAGGTGTGAAACTGGCCTATACCAATATTCGTACATTGGAATCTACCGGGCTGGATGCCGACAGTTTTATGGCTAGCCTGTCTTATATGTGGTGAAATACTTACTGCGTGTTGGATAAAATAAATTGTACCAGTGTGACCACGGTCAATAACAATACCAGAGTGAGAATAATACCAACGATGATAAACTGCTTTGCGCTGCCACGGGTAAAATCCCTGACCTTGTTGGCTTTGGATTGCACGCCAAAGGCGGCGGCCAGTACGCTTACGGCGACCTGCCATAAGCTTAATGGCTGTTGTTCATCATCCTTATCGTTGCTTAACTGATGGTTCGCTTTCATAATAGGCTCGTTGTGTTATTGATTAAATACCGACAACCGTGGTTAGCACCAGCTGGCTTCATCGGCGGGATTTTTTAGTAGTTCTTCAATGTTGGCATTCAATATACGGTAGCCAACATTGCCGTACAGCGTCTGTCGGCCATTATCCATTTGGTAAGAGGGACTGCCCTTGATTCCGTGCTGTTTTGCTTTTTTATAATCGCTCATTAAGGCGGCGATGGCCGTGCCGTTGGTAATGGCCTGGTTGACGGTTTCTTTCTCAAGCTTTTGTTGCTGGAGAAGATCAAAAAGCACAGTGAATTGACCAATGTCTTCGGCGTCCAGGAAAAATGCCTGGCGAATTCGCAAGGCGAAAGCAGTGGCGGCTTCAATACCAAAAGACAGTTCGGTCGCTTTCAGGAATAAATGTGCGTTGGCCGAAGTGGTGGGGCGAACCTGCGACCAGATAGCGGGGTTTACTGTTACCTCGTTAAAACCGGCGGCGGATTCGATAACATGTTGTGCAAAGCCTTTGTAGTGACCGCGTTCAGCCCACTGTGTGTTCATTTTCAGTGCGGTATCACCAAATACATCAAGGTAATGATAACGAAACTCGATTTTATCACCCAGCTGCTTATTTAATTCATCCAGTCGGTGCTGGGCAATCCAGGCCCAGACGCAGAGGACATCGCTATAATAATCGATAGGGATAATGTTATTGCTCATTGTATGTCTCCTAGCCACGGTTCCATGGCATGCGTGCCAGTGCCATCGCCATACCGCAGCTATCAGTTACCCCGGCAAAGACCAGTCCGGCGCCGACAAAAGCGGATAAGCCGTAAAAGGCCGGATTTAACCAGCTACCCAGAACGACACCCAAAAATACCAGTGAGCCAGCAGCAATTCGTACCTGACGCTCCAGGGAGATGATCGAACGGCTGCCCTGTTTCACCGCTACCCCCGCTTGCTTGAGTGCTTTGATACCGCCTTCAACGATAACCAGGGGGTTGGGAATACTGCCGGCGAGTTGTTCAACGGCTTTTTGTGCGCGCATGCCACTGCCGCAGAGCAGGTAAACGGCCTGGTCATGGTTGCAGGCCTGGTTGTTTAGTAGTTCGCTAAAGGGCGACGAATGCAGTTCCTGTAATGGCAGGTAGGAACACACTTCCAGGTATTCGTTGTGCACTTCAGCGCTGGTTCTAACGTCAACGACCATCGCTTTTGGGTCTTGCTGAAGCATGGTTTTAAAGTCTATGGCTGAAATTGTGCTGGCTTGATATGGCATGGCGACCTCGCTTATAAATTCGGGCAGTAAATGGATTGCAGCGTGCTAATGATTTTGATGGCTTCATCACCGCAGAGGCGGTAATAAATAGTTTGTGATTGCCGTCGGGTTTCTACCAGTCCAGCTTCACGCAGGGAGGCCAGATGTTGGGAAAGAGCTGATTGGCTTAGGGGCATGAGATCATTTAACTCGCCGACGGACAGTTCGCCATTGATCAGGGTGCAGAGAATAAGTAGCCGGTATTCATTGCCCAGTGTTTTTAAAAGCCTGGCCGCCTGTTTGGCGTGCTGTTGCATTTCTGTCATATTGACTGTTTGCTTAGCGAGTAATTTTGCCACGGGGATGTACCAGAGGAGTGAGAGGCTTATTATATTCAATTAACCTAATTTAGCAATAGCTAAATTAGGTTTTTCTGTAATTGCCCGCTGAGGATTATTGTTCGGATAAACAGCGGAAGTTATCAGCTGCCGGGATGGCTGCCAGTTAAATCGGCGGCATAGGCTTCGGTGTATTGCTTGAATTTACGGAACATGCGGCGATTGGCAAAACGCATTAACGGGCGGGTCAGGAACATCAAATGGCGTGAGAAACCCCGGGTCTCCATAGCCATGTGCCACTCGACTTTACAGCTTCCATCACCTAAATCGGTGACACGATAGTCTTCAATAAATTTTTCGGTGGCCTTTTTGCTGCAGCCGATAAAGGTAAAAGCCATCCGTTTACCGCGCTCCCACTCTACAAACTCCTCATAGCCGGTCATGTCGCCCATCATGTGAACGCTGCGGGTAGTGCCTACGCCGTAGGGCTTGGGCGAGGTCCATTCTACTTTTTGAATTGGCATGGCCCAGACTGTCCAGGAGTGAGCGTCTTCAAATACTTCAAAAATTTTCTCGGGGGTGGCTTTGATGATTTCTTCGGCAACGAAAACATTTTTTGTTTGCTCGAGGAATTCAACACCGACTTTGGTGCACTCAAAATAGTCGCTCATTGATTTCTCCAAAGTCTGTGTGCAGGGGTGTCAGGTGTTAATAAAGCTATTACAGCATGGTGGCTATTGATTGTCAGTATGTTAGTGGCCACATTTATGCAGTGCGTTGGTGAAATATGTTAGTAATTACGCTGCAGCTGTTTTGTGGAAAAGACAGCCAGTGGTTACTGCTTTCCCACAGTTTTGGCGACGAACTGCCCCGGGTATTTATTTCCGGGGCACGCCGTAAATACATCCATGTAGGCTCGGCTTCAGCAGAGCCGGCCCCACGAAGTGCTTTGGGTCTCCCTGCTGAAGACGGCCCCTGAAATAAATGCCCGGGCCAGCTCGTAGCATCACGTCCGTTATGCTGGGTAAATACACTATAAAAAATAGTCCCCTTATTCATTGCTGATCCTCACAGGGTAAGGACGATCAGTTGTTGTCTGGTATGACAATCCTATTGCATGGAAAGGGGGGCTGTAATATTTAGGGGTTTCTTATTCGGTTTATCAGGGGGCTAATTAAGCTAAGGCGGTAATACCTTGTTGATATTTATTAGAGTCAGGTATTTAATTGCAATCTGGCGACATTGCCACAAAGTTGTGGCGTTTTTTTGGCAAGGGAATAACGATGAGAAAATCACTAAAGTGTTGGGCTGTATTGGCTGTAACCTTGATCGCTATAGTATCAACGTCGACTATAGTGGCAAGCTCTCCGAAATATAAAGCGGATGTGCCGGTAAATATTATTACGCCCAATAAGGTGAAAACCGATTTTCTCGGTGAGTTGGACTTTGTTGACGGTATGCCCTCCGGGGATACGGTAAAAAAAGTTTATGATTTTATCGATGTGACTCGCGCTACGGATGCATTTTTAACCGGCATGCCCGCTGCTTCGGTCTATGCGATGCTGGAGGGCATGAAGCAGGCGGGGGCCGCGCCGGGTGATTTAGTTCTGTTTGAAAACCTGATGGATGCCCGAACCTTGTTTTTAACGCCGCAAACGACAACGCCTTATGCGCTGGCTGAAATCGATTTAAAACATGGGCCTGTGGTTGTCGAGGTGCCGCCCATGGTGCTGGGTGGTGTTGATAATGCTTTCTTTCTTCATGTCAGCGATGTCGGTGTGACGGGCCCTGATCAAGGGAAGGGCGGGAAGTATTTGTTTATTGGTCCGGGCTATGAGGGCGATATCCCCCATGGATATTTTGTCGCGCATTCAAAAACCTACCGTCATTGGTTATTTATGCGCGTGTTTGTAAAAGAGGGTGATATTGCAGCTTCAACCCAGGGCTTAAGAGATGTGTTTCATAGTTACCCCCTGTCCCAGGCCAAATACCCTGAAGAACAAAAAATTATCGAGGTGTCGGGTAAGCAATTTAATACTATTCATGCCAACGATAGTTACTTTTACAATGAGCTTGACGCCGTGGTCCAGTACGAACCTGCTGATGCGTTTAACCCTGAAGTTGTCGGTTTATTTGCTTCCATTGGTATTAAGAAGGGTGAGCCGTTTGCACCCGATGAGCGAATGAAAAAGATTCTGGCGGATGGTGCTGCGTTTTGCTCCGCCACGCCCCAGGTCAAATTGTCACTCACAAAACATGAAAAAGCCAACAACAAACATTATGATCTGGAGGTTGCTGAACTAGGATGACCATCACTGAATGTCTAATTCAGAATGTCTA